>JACRCK010000186.1 GCA_016219065.1 Deltaproteobacteria bacterium | reverse complement strand
CTAAATTCGAAATCCGAGTTTGTTTCGAATTTCGTGCTTCGAATTTCAGATTTAAGGCAACTATTACCTATCGCTGGCTAGGGTTAAAGATGGATGAATTGAAACCGCTGCTGGAATGTCTGATTTTTGTTTCTCCCCTACCCATTGGGTTGAAGCGGATCCTGGAGGTCATCGGCGACAGCTTCACCCCCAAGGCGGTGGAAGCCGCCCTGGAAAATCTGATCGCCGAATACGACAGCCCCGAGCGGGGGCTCTATCTCCAGGAAGTGGCCGAAGGTCTCCAGTTCCGGACCAAACCCCGCTACAGCGAGTGGATCAAACGGATGAAGAAGACGGCCCCCACCCGTCTCAGCAAGGCCGCCCTCGAGACCCTGGCCATCGTCGCCTACAAGCAACCAGTGGTCAAGGGAGACATCGAGCGCCTGCGCGGGGTGGAGGTGGACGGCATCCTGCGCACGCTGCTGGAGAAAAACCTGGTGCGCATCCTGGGACGGAAAGAGATCCCCGGCCGGCCCATCCTCTACGGTACCACCAAACGTTTTCTGGAACTGTTCGAGCTGAAGGACCTGTCGGCCCTGCCCTCCCTGGATGAAATCAAATCCCTGCGGGAAGACCTGATTGAAGAAGACGAAACCGAATGACATCCGCCTCCAACTGTTTTTAGCCCAGGCCGGGGTGGCCTCCCGCCGGAAAGCCGAAGGTTTGATTCAGGAAGGCCGGGTGGCGGTGGACGGGAAGGTCGTCGATCGGCTGGGCTCCAAGGTCGATCCGGAACGCCAAAAGGTCACGGTGGACGGCCGGCAGGTGGCGATGGCCGCCGAGCCGGTTTATTATCTCTTTAACAAGCCCCGCCAGGTCCTGTCCACCCTCCACGATCCCCGGGGCCGTCCCGGTCTGAAGGATTATCTGGATCGGGCCGGCATCAAAGAACGGGTCTTTCCGGTGGGCCGGCTGGACTGGGACGCCGAAGGCCTGATCCTCATGACCAACGACGGGGCCCTGGCCCAGGTGCTCCAGCACCCCCGCTTCCAGGTCCCCAAGACCTACCGGGTCAAGGTCCGGGGAATTCCGACCCTGCAGTCCCTCGAACGGCTGAAGACCGGCCTCCCCATCCCGGGCGGCAAAGAGCACCGGGCCGACGTGGAGCGGATCAAGACCGGAGCCGATCGCACCTGGCTGCTGATCACGGTCTGGGAGGGGGAAAAACACCAGGTCAAAAAGATGTGCGAGGCCGTCGGCCACCCGGTCATCACCATCAAACGGGAGGCCCTGGGACCGCTGGAGCTGGGCCGGCTCCCCCACGGGGAATTCCGCCCCCTGACCGCGGCCGAGGTCGCGGCTTTAAAGAAATTGGTTCCCCCGGCTCTTTTTACTTGAAATTCAAGCGGTTTTAATTTAATAAAAAAGCGTAGTCTTTTTACGCTTTTTATGGGCGGTTAACTCAGCGGTAGAGTGCCATCCTCACACGGTGGAAGTCACTGGTTCAAATCCAGTACCGCCTACCAAGATAAAAAAATGGCCGGTTCGTGAACTACTTTCGAACCGGCCATTTTTTTATTAAAACGCCTGCGGCGTTGCAGGGGGGGGCCAGGCCCCACCTATAACGAACCCATGGTGGTCTTGAATGATTTTTTGAATTTCTTCAGGGCCAATACATCAAAAGGGACGGTCCGGGACGTTGTTGAATTCGTTGAATTGCTCAGATGGCAAGCAGTATGGCCACTTACGGGCTTGGCTTCAATGAGAGCGGGATAAAGCGGCCCACCCTCTACAATGGGCCGACCGTGGCTAGGGATGCGGGGTAATAGTCAGGACGGTGATCTGATTTTTATCCGGGCCGTAGTCCCAGAAAACCCGGTAGGCTGCCGGGGTGGACTGATCGGGACCCATTTAATTTTTACATTGCTTAGATCACCGGCCCTCGTAGGCAGAATCATGGTCGGGATGAAGGGAGAGGAGGCGCAGCCAGTTGCCTTCCCGGCAGGCCAGGGCTCGAAATCCCGCTCCTAAGCGGAGACTATATAAGCGCTTCCCTTCGGGGCCGCTCTGGGACAGCACAAGTTCCCACTTCAAACCCCGGTCTTTATAAACCTGGTCCCAATCCATATCCAGCAGCTTCCGTAAAATGCCCAACACCTGTCCCTGGTCCCTTTTTTGCAGATTGAACCATTGTCTTTGAAAAACCGGACTGTTTAAATCCAATTGGACTTGTTGCAGGCCGGAGCCGGTCATTTTTTCCGTCCGGCTTCCAGACGCTTCAGGTTACTTTTCCGGGGTGGGTTTTCTTCCGCCCACTGAATGGCCTCTTTAAGGTCATCCTGAATATCCTCTCGATGGAGCCAGCGCTCATTTTCCGGTAT
>JACRCK010000185.1 GCA_016219065.1 Deltaproteobacteria bacterium | reverse complement strand
GACGCCGTTCCGCTCCGGCCCCCCCAAGGTGCCGAGGTCGATTACTTCGCCGTAGCCCGACCCTATCCCCGAAAACAAAAGACCGGCAATCAGGCATATACTCCAAAAACTCAAGCCCCTCATTTTTTCTTCCTCCTTTTCTCATGGTTGTTTTTGTGCGACTTGCCTTTTTCTTTAAGAAGGAAGGCTATCAGACAACCGTTCCATAAAATGAAACGAATTACTTATTTTTTTAGGCGGATACTTGAGGGTCTTTAGGGGAGTGAGATGAAAAATTCTTAGTATGAAGGCTTTTTCGATCGGTATGGATCAAGTGGAACTCGGTGGTGTGATACGCTATTTCTTAATGGGCTTTCCGGATTAAATTTTAACGAAGTAATTTTTTTGAAAAGACCGCTTTTTATTGAGGGCCGACGCTCCCTCTCTTTTACGGGATAAACCGTTTTTTAAGAGACCTCAACTTCTAACTGATCAAACCTTTCGGCAGATCCCACAGATTCATTGTCGTCAAAATTAAGATTGCGGTTAATATGGATCCCCCGACTGGATTCGAAACCGATGGTCGAGTTCAATATTGACAAGGCATAAAGGGTTATCCCGCGTTAACACCGCAGGTTTTCCGGGGGGGGGCGGGTCTCGTGAAATGACCGGCCGATTGGCGGTGGAATAAACAGCCACAATCAGAACTCTCTCCTGAGTGTCATAGGTTGAATGCCTCGTCATAGCCAATCGCTAGCCACGGGGAAAAATATAATCGATTAAGATCGATGCTCAAAAATATGCTCCTCAATAATTATCTCCTGGAAATTTTATTAATAGTCCAAAAATAGAATATCCCAGGATATTCTTGATGTTGATTTTCACCGTTTATTTCCGTTGAATATATGAGAGAATTCTTTCTCTTTTGAAACCCAATTGCAGAAAGGCTTGATTTATATTTCTTAAAATAGTATTTTTTGGCCGCAGACATTAATTCGTCAACCTTGTTGTTTTTTAATTCGGGCACATTCGTATTTTTCGTTATTTTAATAAATAGTGGGGACATTGTTAATGCTATGGCATAGAGATTGTCAGGAGTATGACTTATAGCCGAATCAAAACTTTTAATTTGCTGAACACAAGAATTATGCATTTTCATCACATATCCAAAACTACAGGTAACACTATCTTGTCTTTCGTATGCATATAACCAGGCCTGTTTAAATTCCGTCAAAAAAGTAATATTTTGGTGCCTAAAAAAGAAATCAGCCCGACATCTGTTTGTGATTTTATTATCGTGTCCCCTTTTTCTGTCAATTGGATACTCTTGGATTACGGTTTCAGAGACTTTGTATAAGGACAAAGTAATAAACGTTTTTGTTTGCAATTCATTGTACCAAAAGGCGGGTTCCCCCATGGTTCTTTCGTGGACATTAAAGACATTTGATAGCTTATCTTGAAAATTTTGTATTAAAGGCCAAATTATTCGAGATCCTCTGCCTCGAAATTTCTTATATATTTCTAAATTCGACATAATCCCTCCTTTAATAGATATTTGTTTTCTAAAAATATCTATTCTTCTGAATAGGAATCCCTTATTGATCCTACCTTTGAGTTGCCTGCCACTGCGTTACCATCTCCATCAAGTACTGCAACATCAATTCCTGGATAATTCGGATTTATGCGAAGATCTTTCCACTTAGTTACGGTAATATCATTTTTAGCAGCGTTAGAAAAAAGATACTGAGGCATTCCATTCTTGTCTCCTCGAATATTTTTGCCATTTCTCGAGAAAACAACATTAAACCCTTCGACATCCCAAATTTTCTTTTCAACATTCATAACTTTTGGCATATTGACCCTCCTCCTTTTAATCTCACTCAATTGTTTCAACTGTGCCAGGGAAGATAATAATTGTTGCATAACAGTATGTTGCGGTAATTAACTTTGTCAAGCAATATATATAGAAAAGACAATGAACCATTATTAATCAAAGTCATTCCGCTTTATGGAACGGTCTCGTGGTATGGTATGCCCAAGAATAAAAAAGGAGGCCACCATGCCAATGGGCAGAAGAAGAAGTTTAAAGCCCGCCCTGTTCAAACCGACCCCGGTCCTGGATCAAAACGATCGGTTTGTCCTGGAAAGATGCTCCGAGTATTTGGTCCGGCTGCTCAGCCGCTACCCGCTGACCGATCAGGAAACCCTGGCCATGGTGCAGTGGGTGGTAAAAGAGGATATCCATAAACCGGGGCAGTTTCTCCTGGATCACCTGACCGGTTCGCGCCGGGAATGGCTGCTGGAAAAACTGGGAGAAGCAGAGGATGATATGGAGGATTACACGTCGGCTTTGAGCCGGGCGCTGGAAAAGGCTCCGCGGGCGCTCCAGGGTCGGGCCGTCCGCCGGCTGGTCAATCTGCTGAAACCAAAAGGGAAGCGGTCCCTGACCGGCCGGTCCGAGATGGAAAAGGGTCTGAAGGCCTTCCGGAGGATGTTTCAGTTGTCCGAACCGGAGATCCGGCTGGTCGAATTCCTGTATTTGAACGCCGTTCGGGATATTATGGAGAACTATTTCATCTCCCATCTGTCCTGCACCGGTCTTTCCGGGCGGAAATACTTGGCCGCCACCATGGGCCTGTCTTCCCGGGAGATCAATGAGGCCCTCTCCGGCACCCTGGAGCGAATCGATTTTTTCGACAAGGATTACGAGCGGAAGATCACCGCCAACGATGCCTTTCTGAATTTCCTTGCCAACCCCGACGAAACCCTCCTGGTTCGGAAATTCTTCACCCGGCTGACAGGCCGGACCCTCCCTTTGGACCGCCATCCGATCGAAAAGGAGCGGACGGAACATCTCCTGGCCTTACTGGGCAAAACGGGGCCAACCTCCACCCATATCCTGTTGTATGGAGACCCGGGGACCGGGAAGACCAGCTACGCCCGGGGGCTGGTCCGGGCACTGAGGCAGACCGGGTACCAGATCGTCCGTGACGAGGAGAACATGTCCGCCAATCGGCGGGCGGCCATCGTGGCCTGCCTGAACCTTACCCGTCAGGACTCCCGGCCCATCATCCTGGTGGACGAGGCCGACAACCTGCTGAACACTGAGCACTCCTGGTTCCGCCGCGGTGAGACCCAGGACAAGGGCTGGCTCAACCAGCTCCTGGAGGAGCCCGGCCTGCGGATGATCTGGATCACCAACGATATCGGGTCCATCGAGGACTCGGTCCTGCGCCGCTTCGCCTACAGCCTCCGCTTCAAGCCCTTCAACCGGCGCCAGCGGATTCAGCTCTGGGATAACATCCTGAAAGGGCAGCAGTCAAGAGGCCGACTGGAGGACCGGCAGGTCCTGGAGCTGTCCCGAAAATACCGGGTGAGCGCCGGCGGGGTTGAACTGGCTGTCAGAAAGGCCCTGGAGGCCGGTCGCACCGAAAGCACGGCATTCCACCAAGCCGTGGAGCTAACCCTTACCGCCCACCAGACCCTGCTTAACGGAGGCGTTGAGCAGGCTGCCGATAAAGACCGGATCGAAAGCAGCTACGGCCTGGATGGGCTGAGCCTCGAAGGAGACCCCCGGGTTCTATTGGACCGATTACAGCGGTTCGACCGGGATCTGGGGCGGACCGATCGAAAAGAGGTCCGGAGCTTCAACCTGCTCTTCTACGGGCCGCCGGGGACGGGCAAGAGCGAACTGGCCCGTTACATCGCCGAGCGGCTGGACCGGGAGCTGATTGTGAAACGGTCCAGCGACCTCCTCAACGCCTACGTGGGGGCCACCGAACAGTTGATAGCCCGGGCCTTCGAAGAGGCCGAGCGAGAGGAGGCCGTTCTGGTCCTCGATGAGGCCGACACCTTCCTGTTCAGCCGGGACCGGGCGGTCCGCTCCTGGGAGATCAGCTTCACCAACGAGTTCCTCACCCGAATGGAGCGCTTCCGCGGCATCCTGATCTGCACCACCAACCGCATGGCCGATCTGGATCCGGCCTCCCTCCGGCGGTTTAACCACAAGATCCGCTTCGATTACCTGACCCCGGAAGGGAACCGGATCTTTTATGAGCGTTTTCTGCAGGGGATGGCCTCCCAACCATTGTCCCCCACGGACCGGGCTCATCTGCTGTCCCAGACCTCCCTGGCCCCCGGGGATTTCAAGGTGGTAAGGGACCGACTGGCCTTCGCCCCGGCGAAAACGATCACCCACAAGGTGTTGATACGGGCTTTAATGGAGGAGGCCGAAATAAAAATGTCCCCGGGCGAGAAAAAAGTGGTAGGCTTTTAACGGCCGGAGGAAGCACATATGCCCAAAATGGTTCAGAATAATCCCGTTTATCTGAGCAAGACCCTTTTCCTAAAAGGGCTTCAGTGCCCCAAGGCGCTCTACTTGATCAAGTTCCACCCGGAGCTGCGGGACGAAGTCTCAGAATCCCAGGGGGCGGCTTTCCAGAGCGGTACTCAATTGGGAATTTTGGCCCAGGGGCTCTTTCCCGGAGGCCGGGAAATTCCCTATGAGGGGCTTTCCAAAGAAGAGCAGCTAAAACTGACCAGGAAAGAAATAGCGGGAGGAAGGGGAACCCTTTACGAAGCGGCCTTCTTTTACAACGATATTTTCGTCAAGGCCGATATTATTCAAAAAGGTAAGAAAGGCTGGGACTTATACGAGGTCAAAGGCAGTTCATCTGTGAAGGACGTCTACCTCGACGACGTAGCCATCCAGTATTATGTGCTCCGACAATCCGGACTGCCGATCCATAACGCCTATATTGTCACCGTCGATACCCAATATGAGCGGGATGGAGATCTGGACTTCGACCGCCTGTTTACCAAAACGAGGGTGACTTCTCAGGTAATCGGGAAGCAGCCCTCCATGCCCCGGAAAATCACCCGACTCAAAAAGATGCTGCGCGGTTCCATACCGGAGATCGACATTGGTGAGCACTGCGGGGACCCCTACCCCTGCGCCTTCGAGACCTATTGCCGGCAGCACCTCCCGGACTACTCGGTCCTGGACCTTTCTGGGAGGGTTTCAGCCCGCTGGGACCTCTACCGCCAGGGGTTCCAGAGTGTGGAGGAAATTCCCTTGGAGCTCCTGAACGAAAAACATCAGATGGAGGTTGAGGCCTTTATCGCTCGGAAGGTGGTCGTGGATAAGAAAGGAATACAAAAATTCCTGAAATCCCTCTGGTACCCCCTGTATTTTCTCGATTTCGAAACCATCAATCCTGCCGTCCCTCTCTATGACGGGACCAGGCCCTTCCAAAGGATACCCTTCCAATATTCCCTGCATCACCTCAAAAGTCCGAAGGCCAGACTCGGGCATGACGAATACCTGGCGCCACCCAACAGCGACCCCCGAAAACCGCTGCTGGAAAAACTCCTGAACCGGATACCACCCGAGACCTGTATCCTGGCTTACAATGCCTCTTTCGAGATCGGCGTCTTGAAGCAATTGGGCGAGTGGTTTCCCCGGTACCGGGGGCGATTGAAGAAGCTCGCTGCCAACGTTCGGAACCTGGCCGAGCCTTTCCGGAAAAGGCACCTTTATCACTGGTCGATGAAGGGGTCTTTCTCTCAGAAAAAGGTGCTCCCGGCCTTGGTCCCGGATCTGAGCTATGAAGATATGGAAATCGGCGACGGTGGCATGGCCATGCTGGCCTATTTCCGGATGTGCGAATCCAATGACCCGGCTGAGGTGGCCAGTCTCCGAAAAAACCTTATCGATTATTGCCGGTTGGATACGCTGGGGATGGTGCGTCTATACAAAGAATTAGTGAGAAAAAAAGGCCATTAAATGGATGTGAAATCTCTGGAGGTTTATAGTCAGTTTATCTCTCCGGCCTTTCTAATGGGTTCGGTTATAATCCGTTCACTGATCCGGAACTTTTTCTTTTGAGTCTTTTCTTTACCTGGTCGACGGCACGCAGTTCCCTGCTCATCTCGTCGTTATTAAAGTCCACTACCGCGACTTCGTTCTCGCCCAGATAATCTATGAAATCCCATTTGGAGAGCCCGGATAGTTCGTGGAGCAGCTTGATCCGGTCCAGGACAAAGGTGCGGATCTCCCCCTGGTAGAAAATATATATTCAACCTGTTTCTAATGTAAAAAATCACCTTTGATCTTTCCCCACCATCCGCTGCACGATCTCCCAAACCACCTGTATCCCGGTTCCCAGATCGCTGACCTTGATCCGTTCGTCCACCCCGTGCACGCGGGTGACGTCCTCGGGATCGATCATGGCCGGGATCCAGCCGTAGCCGATCGTTCCCAGTTCCCGAAAACAACGGGAATCGGTGAAGCCGGGGAAAACGCAGGGCAGGAAGAGGGCGCGGGGGAAAAACTTTTCGGCGGTCTGTTTCAGGCATTCAAAAAATTCGTTTTCCACCGGGGAGAGGGAGGGTGGAAAGGATTGGATGACTTCCAGGGAAAAAGGACCGGGAGGCAGGTTCTCCCTGATCTCGGCAATCAGGTCAGCGATGGACCGGCCGGGGAGGACCCGCACATCCAGCACGGCCTCGGCCCGGGTCGGGATCACGTTGGGCTTGAACCCGGCCTGGAGCATGGTGACGCTCAGGGTGTCTTGAAACATGGCCCGCAGGAGCGGGATCTTCAGCAGAGGGTGGGCTTCCAGTTCCTCCGGTTTCAGATCGGTTAAACCCAGATTTCGCAGCAGCGCCTGCATCTCAGGCAAAACCCGCAGCGGCCGGGGAGCGGCTTTCAGGGCCGACAAGCCCTCCAAGAGTTTTTCACAGGGGTTTTGTCCGTGGGGCATGGAACCGTGGCCTGCTTTTCCCTCGGCACCTAGCCGGAGCCACAAGAGACCCTTTTCGCCAAAGCCCAGCAGGACCACTTCCCGGTCGCCCATGTTCCAGCCGGACCCCCCTTCGTTCAGAACCCAGGCGGCCTCCAGTTCCCGGGGGTGGTTTTTCGCGAGAAATTCGGCTCCATACCGGCTGCCGGTCTCCTCATCGCAGCAGACGACCAGCACCAGGTCTTTGCGCAGGGGCAGCTTCTCCCGCTTGGCCAGGACGAAAGCCAGCAGTTCCATGACCCCCATGCCCTTCATGTCGAGCGCGCCCCGGCCATAGATGTAACCGTCCCGGACGACCCCGCCGAAGGGGGGCACCGCCCATTCCCGGGGATCGGCGCCTACCACGTCACAGTGGTGCAGGAGGATCAGGCCCCGGGGATCCTGTCCGGAGTCCAGACGGCAGAGGAGGTTGGGACGTTCCGGGTCAGCGGCAAAAATCTCCACCGCGAAGCCCTCATTCTTTAAAAACCGGCTTAGAAATTCGATGGCTTGCCGTTCGTTGCCCGGCGGGTTGGTGGTGTCGATCCGGAGGTACTCGGACAAGACATCCACCGCTTCTCTTTCAATGGCCTTCCAGTCCATAATATATCCTCTTGGCCGCCCTGGACCGGCATGAAAATAAAGGACCGAGCCAAGGGCTTGAGAACATGTTGTTAATAATCAATAATCAATTCTTAATTATTAATTCTTGATGAATGAAGCTAAATAAAACCGAACGCTAATTGTATTGCGGTTATTAAACCAGCAACCAGCAACGAGAAGGTTTCACTCCCGCACAAAATGGGGTAGATCCATCGGGATCTCCAGGGAAAGTTCAACCAAACCGGCGTAGGTGCCTTCGCGGTACCAGGGGGTTTGATAGATCAGGCGATGGCGACCCTCTTTCTCGATGGTGTAAACGTTCAGGCGGGGATTTTCCATCATCTCCGCCAGTTTGATGCGGGACGGTTCCGGGTGGCAGTCGAGAACGTTGGTCCCCAGCAGACGGCCTCCGCCCTGATTTTTAAAGATCTTTTCCGCTGCAGCGTTCATGGCGGTGATGAGGCCCCGGGTGTCGCAAACCACGACGGCCCCCGGAAATTCGCGGACCCAATCCTGATTTTCCATAAATCAATCCTTATTCGATGTTGGACGTTGAATGTTGGATGTTCGACGTTCGTCTATTTTCGTATTAAAGCCCCTTTAGTATCTGATACAACACCGAAAAATCCGCCTGGTCCTGATCCCGGTTAAAAGTCATTCCGTAAAGTTCTTTGGCCAGACTCCCCAGGAAGAGGGGCTTCTTGACGCTCCGGGCCAGGTCCTGCAGGTAATGAAGGTCCTTATGGATCAGGGCGGCGGAAAATTGCGGGCTGAAGTCATTCTTTAACAATTTTTCGCGCTTGGCGGTCAGCACCAGCGATTGCCCGGCCCCTTCCTGGAGGACGTCCAGGATCTGCTTCTTGGAAAGGCCGGCGCCTTCTCCGAGAACCAGGGCCTCGGCGATGGCCGCCATGAAGGTTCCCAGTAAATGATTGTTGACCAGCTTCATCCGGGTGGCCCGGCCCGGCTCCTCCAGGAAAAAGATTTTATGGCCGATTTTTTGGATAAGCGGCAGCACCCCATCGTAGGCCGTCCGATCCCCGCTGACCAGGACGGTCAACTCACCTCGGGAGGCCGGGAGTACGCTGCCCAGGACCGGTGCTTCCAGATACTGCCCCCGTTGGCTTTTAAGAATTTCATGAAAGAAAAGAACCTCTTCCGCATGGTTGGTGGAGGTATCGATGATGATTTTATCGGTCAATCCGCCCTGGATGAGACCGTCCTTTTTGAAAAAAATGGATTTGACGGCCTGACTGTCGAAAAGGTTTAAAACAATCCGGTCGACCCGCTGGACCAGTTGGGCCGGTGTTTCAGCCACCGGGACACCGAGGTCGGAGCCCTTACTGCGGGTCCGATTCCAGACCATGAGGTCGACCCCTTCGGAAATCAGATGGCCGGCCATCGCCTTTCCCAGATGACCCAATCCGATGAACCCTGTTTTCATGAACGTTGCTCCTGTTTAGAGGTTGGGATTCGTTAGGCTTTTTAAATGGGTTCCGTAGCAGACAAAAACAAGGGCATTTTCGCATAATCCGGGAAAAGGTTCAACGAGTTCTTCCGCCGGAGATAGGGGCCCGCCCGCTTCGAAAAAAGGATCGTGAAAAAATTTAACTTCCCCGGG
Organism: Deltaproteobacteria bacterium; assembly: GCA_016219065.1. Lineage (GTDB taxonomy): Bacteria > Desulfobacterota > RBG-13-43-22 > RBG-13-43-22 > RBG-13-43-22 > JACRCK01. The sequence goes on along the minus strand of JACRCK010000185.1, from coordinate 17,036 downwards.
GGATACCGGGTCAATACCAACAAAGATCCGAAATGAAAGCGATGAGGTTAAAACCATGAAAACGAAAAATTGGCTGTACGGAGTCGGTTTGGTGCTCATGAGCTTCCTGCTGTTTGCCAGCGGTTGCGCCACCCAGCAGGGGGCCCAAGGGGCCGGGTTGGGGGCGATAGTCGGTGGGGTATCCGGAGCTTTGATTGATCGAGGCAATCCGTTTCGGGGTGCAGCTATCGGCGGCGGTCTGGGGGCCGTTCTCGGCGGCGGTCTGGGCGAGATCGCCGGGTCGAGTCAAAATTATAATCCTCCGCCGCAGCAAGGCTATTACCCGCCGCCGCGTCGTGGTTATTATTATGCCCCACCTCCCCCGCCTCCCCGGGGGTACTATTACTATCGTTAACATTTATAAATTTTCGTCCTCTGTACCACCCTCCTTCTCCTCCGGGCGGGGGCAACCCCGCCCACCTCTTCAAACTAAAAATTTTCGTGCCTTGCCGTTGCCCAATCAACAACCGGGGAAAAACAGCGCCGAATAAAACCAGCTTGACTTTATTGTCCAGCCCCCTAACATATTAAAATAGAAGGATAGGGTTGTATTGTTGATAACCAAGATCGGAGGTAACCGTATGAAAAGAAGCATAGAGGCCTTGGTAGCCCTTTTGGCGCTGGCAGCCGCCCTGCTGTTAGGGGGTGGGTGTGCCGCCCCTCAACCCAGGGGAGGGGAGGAACTTGGTGAAATAAGGGGCGGTTCGGGAGGAATTCCGACTTACAAAAATGTTCCTTGGAGCCATCCGGCCTGGGGACCCTAAAGAGTCTTGGGATTTCGTCACCGTATTTAAATGAAAAAAGGGGTGCCGGCCTATGGAATTGAACAAAGCCGTTCGTGAAAGAAGAAGTATTCGCCTGTTTCTCCCGGATCCCGTTCCCCGGGACAGTATTACCCGTCTGGTCGATTTGGCGCGCTGGGCCCCCTCCTGGGGGAATACCCAGCCCTGGGAGATCGTGGTGGCCGATGGGGAAAAAGCGAGGGAACTGACTGAAGCCTTCGAGGCGGAAGGAAAAAAAGGGACTCCGCCCCGTCCCGACCTGTCGATCCCCCAGGAGTTTCCGGAAGTCCATCAGCAGCGTTACACCGGCTTGGGCAGAGAGCTGTTGACCTTTATGGGCATCGCCCGGGGGGACAAGCAGGCCCGCCTGCAACATTATCTCAATATGTACCGCTTTTTCGGGGCGCCGGCGGTGATCTACCTGCTTATCGACGGGGCGCTCAACGAGCCCTATTCCTGTCTCGATATCGGGTCCGTTGGAACGACCCTGGCTTATGCCGCAGTTCAGGAAGGATTGGGGACCATCTACCTGGCGGCCGCCATGCACTTCCCCGACATCATCAGGCGGGTGCTGAACATTCCCGAAGGGAAAAAGGTTGTGATCGGTCTGGCCGTGGGATATCCCCATCCGACGGCCCCGGCCAGTCTGTTCCGCAGCAGCCGGGTCCCGGTGGAAGAAATCCTGCGTTTTGCTTAAGAAAACAACGGAAGGGGAAGGATGTTTTAAATTTTGGTAATTTGGATTTGTTGCAGATTTCGAGTTTCGAATTTGAATGGGGCTAATTTTTGCTCATCATGTAGGAGACGGCCTTTTCCAGGCCGTCGAGGGTCAGCTCGAACATGGGGAAGATCTGGCGGATCTGCTGGATGGTGTGGGTATAGGACCAACGGTCTTCCATTACCGGGTTGATCCAGAGGGCTTTGCGGAAGGTCTCGGCAATGAAGCGCAGCCGTTCGAGGCTCGGCCGGCCCGATCGATCTCCCACGTAAATGGACCCGTCCGTGCCCATCAGTTCATAGGGGGCCATGCTGGCATCCCCCACGATGACGAAGCGCGTCTCGGGGTCTATCCGGGTCAACTGGTCTACCGGAAAGGGTTTGGCCCGGCGGGGCGGGTCTTCAAAAATGTAATCGTAAATGGTATTGTGGAAGAAAAAGGTCTTCAGATCCTTGAACTGGGCCCGGGAATAATTGAAGAGGGTCTGGCAGAGTTCGATGTAAGGGTCCATGGACCAGCCGCCGTTGTCGATGGCCAGGATGACCTTCAACCGGTCCCGCAGGCTGCGGTCGAAGACGATCTCGATTTCGCCGGCGTTCTTCATGGTCTGGTAGATGGTCTTGTTCACGTTGACTTCGTCCTTGGGGCCGGAAGGGACCATATGGCGGAGACGTTTCAGGGCCTCGCCGATTTGCGAGGGCGTCAGCGGGCCTTCCTGGGAATAGTCTTTGTAGCGGCGCTCCATGGCCACTTTGACGGCCGACTTGTTCCGGGAAACCCCGCCGACTCGCATCCCCCCCGGATGAAAACCGGAGTGGCCCACCGGAGAAGTTCCCCCCGTTCCGATCCATTTCTTCCCGCCGTGATGCTCCTCGGTCTGTTCCTTGAGACGATCCAGGAAGTATTGGAGCAGCTCTTCCGGCGACAATTTCTGGAGCTGGTCTTCGTCCACTCCCAGAAAGTCGGATAAACCCTGCGGATCTTTCAGCCATTCTTCCAGCATGGCCCGGGCGACCTCGGAGAGCTCGAAATCATCGGGGTTTTTGAATTCCATGCCATGGAAGTGGTGGGCAAAGGCCCGGTCGTAGAGGTCGAAATAGCGCTCGCTTTTAACCAGGATGGTCCGGGCGCCGATGTAGAAATCATCCAGGGAATTGATCAGGCCCTGACCCATGGCCCGCTGCAGTTTTAAAAAGGCGGTGGGCGATACCGGGATCCCGACTTCTTTGAGCATGTAGAAAAAGTTGATAAACATGATTGGGTTCTTACACCATTAAGTCTAAGATTTTATTGCTGGCTATTCAGGCTAGAGGATTGGAGTAATGGAGTATTGGAGTGTTGGTTAAAAAAGCAATACTCCATTACTCCAGCACTCCATTACTCCAAACTAGATTTTAAAGCGCGTTACCCCTTTCTGGGCCACCCCAAAATCGGGGCTCTTCTTGAAGAGGACCCCCAGAAAGGGGACGTCGCCTTTGACCAGGTCCTTGGTCCGGAAATCGGGATCGGACTTAAGTGCCCGGATCCAGTTGATCAGTTCCCGGGTGGCCGGCTTCTTCTCGATGCCCCGAATCTCCCGCAGGCGGTAAAAGGCCTGGACGGCGCTGTCCAGCAGGTCCCGGCTGATTTCCGGAAAGTGGACCTGGATGATCTGGCGCATCATGCCCGGTTCCGGAAAAGCGATGTGGTGGAAATTACACCGTCCCAGGAAAGGATCGGACAGGTCTTTTTTGGCGTTGGAGGTGATAATGATCACCGGCCGGTTTTTGGCCTTGATGGTCTTGTCGATCTCGATGATGTCGAATTCCATCTGGTCCAGCACGTCCAGCATGTCGTCCTGAAAGTCCGTGTCGGCTTTGTCGATTTCGTCGATGAGCAGGACGACCTTCTTATCGACCGTGAAGGCCTGGCCGATTTTGCCCATCTTGATGTACTCTTCGATGTTGCTCACGTTCCGCTGGGAATCCCCAAACCGGCTGTCGTTGAGCCGGGTCAGGGTATCGTACTGATACAGGGCGTCGATCAGTTTCATGCTGGATTTGACGTTCAGGGTGATCAGGCGCATTTTCAGGGATTCGGAGATGGCGTGGGCCAGCATGGTTTTACCGGTGCCGGGCTCCCCCTTGAGCAGCAGGGGCATCTCCAGGGCGATGGAGATATTGACGATCTTGGCCAGTTCCTCGTCCAGCACGTACTGGGAGGCGCCGGTGAATTTTTGCAGTTCGGTAAGGCTAGCCATGGATAAACTCCTCAATTTGATTTAACTTTTAATAATATAAGAAAAAGTAAAAATTGGTCAAGCTTAATGTTTTCGGCGGGTATAAATGATTTTATACCGGTTGCCGTCGGCCGTCAGGCAGCGGATGCATTCCTGCCCCTCCGGGGGCTGCAGCGGGTCCAACGGTTCCAGGTGGACTTCAAAACCCAGTTCCTGATATTCCTCCACGGCCTCGGAGAGACGCGGCTCGTCGGCCATAAACTGTCTCACCCAGCCCTGGTTTTCCAATTCCTCTTGGCGTTTCATGATACCTCAAAAGACGCGAAGCGCGAAAATATTAACCGTCCATTCCATATTTAATTCGATGTTCGATGTTGGATGTTCGATGTTCGATGTTCGTCTTTTTCTATTAAAAAAGATCTTCCTGGCGGAGCGTTTCCAAAAAGGCGGCCATCCGGATTTTAAACTGTCCCGCGGGCAGGGCGCCGTCCAGTTCCAGAAACAAGCTCGGAACCCCGATGCCGTCCAGGGCTTGCCGCAGGGCCTGAGTTTCCGGTTCGGGGAAGCCGCAGCTTCTCTGCCGGATGATCAGGGCGCCCTGGACCCGCCAGTCCTGCGCCAGCAGGCGAAGGCGGTCCATTCTTTTGGCCAGGGGCCAGTCCTTGGCGGGACAGGGGGGACGTTCCAAGTACCGGGCGGCGATGGCGGCCAGACGGTCGTCGGCCGGGAGGACTTCGCTCCAGAAATAGCGGGTGCCGGTGCAGTTATCGTCGATGACGAATTGCGCCTCCAGGGTTTCGACCGTTTTAATGAATTCGGCGTCTTCGTCTTCGCTGCTCAGCAGCAGCAGCCGGATCCGGTCGTGCCCTTTCAGATCCCGGGTAGGCAGTTCCTTTTCCAGGAGTTCCCGGAGGCCCCGGCTGTGTTCGCCTTTGTCGACCAATTGCCCGCTGAGACTTAAGTACAGGGCTTCCAGACCGGTCAGGGGTGGGTTGTCTTTCTTCCGGGTTTCAAAGACCCGCTGCAGGAGACGGCGGTTTTCATTCATGACCGCGATGCCCCGGTCCAGGTCGGCGTCGGAAATTTTTTTCCCGGTCCAATCCTCGAGGGATTTTTGGAATTCGACCAGTTGCGACTTCAGCAACCGGTCGGCACCGGGACTCTGCCCATCATCCGGCAGGGGCAGGTAATAACTGTAGGATACGGGCACCGCCGCTTGCCAGCCGGAAAAGGCCCGGCCGCTTTGCGGGCAGGACCGGGAAACCATGATTCCGTCCAGGTAGTCGTAGCGGCCTTGGAGCCCCTGGGCCAGGCAGTCCCGGCAGAAGGGACAGTCCGGGCCTAAAACAGGCGGTGGGGCCCCGCTGCCGGGTTCTGGGTTGCCCAGAATCCGCACCGGCAGAATGTCGGCGGCGATCAGCAATTCTTCCGGCACATAGGTGCAGAAAAGCCCCATGACCTTCCCGCCGGTTTTTTCCTTCCACCTTTGGGCATAGGCATGGCGGTTTTCGACCCAGGATTGAAACGGCTCCAACATGCTTCCGTATTTTGATTCCGCCCGGATCTTAACCGGGGCCTATTCCTTGGACTCCGCTGGGAAAGCAGCGCCCGGGAGAGACCGGAACGCTTCGACTAAAACGTAGGCGGCCTGTAACGCCTCCGTAGGGCAAAGGGGGAAACATTCTTTGCAGTTCCAACATTCCTGGGCGGCGATCTCCGGAATGAAGCTGATCTCTTTCCGGATACCGCGGTCCACGAAGCCGACGGCGTTCTTTTTTTTGACCTCGGCACAGTAGCGGACACACAAGCCGCAATGAATGCAAAAAGAGGCCTCTTTTTCAAAGCGATTCCGGTCGGCCCCGTACTCCTTGGCTAAATCCTGCAGGTCGAAGGCATCCGGAGCATGGGCCAGCAGCAGCTCGATGATCATTTTGCGAATTCGATCCACCTTCGCGGATCGGGTCCTGACCGTGATCTGGGGTTCGGCCGGATAAACACAGGAAACCACGAGCCGGGTCGAGCCGCGGCTTTCCACCTCCACCAGACAAAGCCGGCAAGCCCCGAAAGGTTCCAATTGCTTGTGGTAACACAGCGTGGGAATGGCTATCCCGGCGCTTTGGGCGGCTTCCAGGACGGTCATCCCTTCCTGGGCTTGCACTTCTTTTCCGTCGATCTGTAAAAGGATTTCGCTCATTTTTGTTTACTCTCTCTGACTTTCGTGCGCGCTTCGTCCGGGAGGGGCGGCGGAACAGGCTCCCCGGAGATCTTCCGCACCGCCCGAAATCGCGGGGGGCAGACTTCGAAGCAGGTCCCGCACTTGGTGCATTTCTCCTGGTCCACGACATGGATCCGGTTCTTGCCGCCGCTGATCGCCTCGGAAGGGCATTTCCGTAGGCAAATCATACAGGCCTGGCATTTTTCCGGGTCGATATGGTAGGCGATCAGTTCCTTGCAGGATAGGGCCGGGCAGCGCTTCTCTTTGACGTGGGCTTCATACTCTTCCCGGAAGTATTTCAAGGTGCTGAGAAAGGGGTTGGGCGAACTCTTCCCTAAGGCGCAGAGGGAGGCTTCGGTGGCCGTTTCGGCCAACTGCTCCAAAAGCTCGAGGTCGCCCTCCCGCCCTTGGCCCTGGGTGATCTTCGTGAGCAGCTTGAGCATCTGGCGCATGCCTTCCCGGCAGGGGACGCATTTGCCGCAGGATTCATCGGTGAGAAAGGCCAGGAAGTAACGGGCCACATCCACCATACAGGTATCTTCATCCAGGACGATCATCCCGCCGGACCCCATCATGGACCCGGCCTTGGTCAGTTCGTCGAAACCGACCGGCAAATCCAGCAGGTGTTCGGGGATGCAGCCGCCCGACGGTCCCCCGGTCTGTACCGCTTTGAAGCGCTTGCCTCCCGGAATGCCGCCGCCGATCTTGAAGATGATGTCCCGCAGGGGCGTGCCCATGGGCACTTCCACCAGGCCGGTGTTGGTGATCTTGCCGACCAGGGAGAAGATCTTGGTCCCCTTGCTGCTCTCCGTCCCGTATTGCCTGAACCAGTCGGCCCCCTTATTGATGATCAGGGGCACATTGGCCCAGGTCTCCACGTTATTCAAAACGCTGGGTTTCCCCCAGAGGCCCACGATGTTGGAGCGGATATACTTGGGCCGGGGCTCTCCGGCCCGGCCTTCCAGGGCCGTCATCAAGGCCGTGGATTCCCCGCAGACGAAAGCGCCGGCCCCCTGGTGGACGATCACCTTGAAATCAAAGCCCGTGCCCAGAATGTTTTCGCCCAGGAAGCCGTATTCCTCGGCCTGCCGGATGGCGGTAAAGACGTTTTCCACGGCCAGGGGGTATTCCTGACGGACGTAAATATAGCCCTCGCGGGCACCGACGGCATAGGCGCCGATGGTCAACCCTTCGAGGACGGCGTGGGGATTCCCCTCGAGCAGGCTCCGGTCCATATAGGCACCCGGGTCCCCTTCGTCGGCATTGACGATCACATATTTGATGTCGCTGGGGGCGTTGCGGGATCCTTCCCATTTGCGTCCGGCCGGAAAGCCGCCCCCCCCCCGGCCGCGCAGGTTGGCGTGGTTGACTTCCTGGAGCACCTGTTCGGGGGTCATACCGGAAAGGGCCTTGGCCAACGCGGCATAACCGCCGATGGCCAGATAGTCATCGATATTTTTGGGGTCCACGCTGCCGTTGGAGCCGAAGACCAGCCGTTCCTGGTACTTGTAAAAAGGGATGTCCTTTTCATGGACGATCTTTTCCTGGGTGTCGGGATCGGTATAGAGCAGGCGCTCCACCACCCTCTTCTCCTTGATCGTCTCGGAGATAATCTCAGGAATGTCCTCGGGTTTGATCTGGAAATAACAGATTTCTTCCGGATGGATCACGATAATGGGGCCCCGTTCGCAAAAACCGTGGCAGCCGGTCCTGCGGACCTCCACCTCGGCCGTCAAACCCTGTTGCTGAAGCTCCTCTTCAATTTTCGCCGCGACTTCCCGACTGCCGGAAGCATGACAGGCCGACCCGGAACAGAGGGTGATCAAAGGCTTATTCGGGTCCCGGGTCGAAAGGATTTCCGCCCGGAGTGTTTCCAGTTCAGCGGGTGAATTGATCCGCGCCATAATTCTTCCTTACTCGTAGTTTTTTAATACGTTGGCGGTCTCGACCGGCGCCATCTTGCCGTGGGTCTTCCCGTCGATTTCCAGCACCGGTCCCAAGGCGCAGCAGCCCAGGCAGTTGACGGTCTCGAGGCTGAATTTCAAATCCAGATCCGTTTCCCCGGGTTTAATGCCGGTCATGTTCTGCACCGTGTCGAGGACCCGCTGGGCGCCGCGGACGTGACAGGCGGTACCCATGCAGATGTGAATTTCATGACGTCCCTTGGGCACCAGGCTGAAAGCCTTGTAAAAAGTGGCGATATGCTGTATCCGGGTCATGGGCACCTGCAGTCTGGCGGCGACCCGCTCCAGGGCTTCCCGGGGCAGCCAGTGATTTTCGGCCTGAATCTCCAGCAGGACCTGAATGAGCGAACTCGGCTCACAGTGATGTTTATCGATGATCTGATCGGTTCTTGCGCTATCCATAACTTCTACCTTGATCTCCCTCTTACCGCCGACGCCCGGCCCGTTCTGGCACCTCAGGCGAGCGCATAGCGCTTCTGGTTTTCGTCGTATCGCACCAAGCGATGCTTGGATGAAGTCGTCAGGTGTTTCGATACTTCGGACGGGGTCAGGCCCACCCCCTGCGCGATCTCCCCGGTGGTGAGGGGCCCCTGCCGCAGGAGGGACACAATCTGGCCGAGGGCCAACTTTTCGACAATGGTTTCATTAAACAGGCGCTGCAGTTCGGCACTGGCGAAAAACTTCTGGTACTCCTCTTCCGCCATGGCCGGCAACCGCAGTCGCTCCCTTTCCACCAGCCGGATGTAGGGGATGAGTCCGGTAACCGTCTCCAATTTGAGCTGCAGGGCCTGGGCGTCGAGGCCTTCGCCTTGGCCCAGGGGCCCCAGTTCCTTCACCTGCCGGACAAAATCATTGGCCGCTTCCACAAACAGGCCGGCTTCGGCGCCGGACATGAATTGGATCCGCAACCTTTCCGGCCGCAACCCCAGGTGCTCCATAATCTTCTTGCTTAAATGCACCAGGGCCAGGGCATGGTAGTTCCCGTGGGTAATGTAGTTACATTCACCCAGATGGCAGGCGCCGATAAACACCCCGTCCGCCCCCTTGGCGAAAGCCCGGAACACATGGGTCAGGTCGATTCTACCGGAACACATGACGCGAATCAGCCGCATTTCCGTGGTATATTGCAGTCTGGAAACTCCAGCCAGGTCAGCCGCGCCGTAAGCTCACCAATGGCAGACAAAACCCAGTACTTTGGGCTTAAATTTTGATCTGTTACTCATTCGTTTTTACCTCCGTATTTCAAGCCGCCTTCTCCAGGGATTTTTGGGGCATGGTACCGATTTCATCGGACAGGGCCGCATCGATTTCGCTCAAAACCTCTTCATCGGTAAAATGTTTGAGAGAAATGGCACTGGTGGCGCACTTGGTGTTACAGAGACCGTCCCCTTTACAGAGGACCGGATTCACCCTGGCTTTGCGGCCGAAGGGGGTCTCCACAAACTCGATGGCGCCATAGGTACAGGCGGTGATGCAGGCCCCGCAGGAAACGCACTTGCTCTCCTCCACCTCGCAGACCGCGCCGGAGGCGGTGACCGTATCCCGGGAGAGGAGCGTCAAGACCCGGCCGGCGGCGCCGTAAGACTGGTTGATCGTTTCCTGGATAAACTTGGGATAGTGGGCCGCCCCGCACAGGTAGACGCCGTCGGTGGCGAACTCCACCGGCCGTAATTTGACGTGGGCTTCCTTGAAGAAGCCGTCCGGGCTCAAGGTGACCTTGAAGAGGCCGGCAATGTCCTTGGTGGCCGCGGAGGGAAGGACCGCGGCGGCCAGGGCCAGTACGTCGGCGTCCAATTCCAGCTTTTTGCCCAGAATATAATCCGTCACCGTAACCTTGAGCACGGACCGGCCGTCCTCCGCCGTACCGGGCTCCACCTGAGGCGGATCCTCCGGTTCAAAGCGGATGAACTTGACGTCTTTTTCCGAGGCCTCCCGGTAAAAATCCTCTTTGAAACCATAGGTCCGGATATCCCGGAAGAGGATGGTGATATCCATCTCGGGGTTGCGCTCTTTCAGTTTCAAGGCGTGCTTGATGGACTGGCTGCAACAGATCCGGCTGCAATAATTCCGTTCTTCATTGCGGCAGCCGACACATTGGATCATCACCAGGCTCTGGGAGTTGAGGATCTTTTCCTCGCCCCCGGCGATTTTTTCTTCCAATTCCAGGTGGGTCAGGACCCGGTCATCCTCGCCGTAAAGGTATTCGGTAGGTTGATAGACCTCGGCGCCGATGGCGATAACGGCGGCCCCGTGTTTGATTTCGCTGAGGCCCCGGTCGGACTGCACCCGGGTGACGAAACTGCCGATATACCCGCTCGCCTCCATGATCGTCGCCGCGGTATAGACATGGATCAGCGGGTGCCGGTAGACCTGGTCGACCAGATCCCGCACATAGGCCGGGACGTCGACCCCTTCCAGGGTATAGTGAATTTTTCGGGCGATTCCGCCCAGGTCGGTGTCCTTTTCTACCAGATGAACTTCATGTCCCTGTTCGGCGATGGAGAGCGCGCAGGTCAGACCGGACACCCCTCCGCCAACCACCAAGGCCGCCTTGTTGACCGGCAGGTCGAATTCCTGCAAGGGCTCCAGGTGGCAGGCCCGGGCTACCGACATGCGAATGATATCCTTGGCTTTCTGGGTGGCGGCTTCCTTTTCTTTCGAGTGCACCCAGGAGTTGTGCTCCCGGATATTGGCCATTTCGTAGTAATAGGGGTTGATGCCCGCTTCCCGCAGGGTGTCCCGGAACAGCGGCTCCAGGGTCCGGGGGCTGCAGGCGGCGACAATCACGCGATTGAGCCCCTTTTCCCGGGTGATGTCCGTTATTTCTTTGGCGGAATTCGTGGCACAGGAAAAAACCTGGTTCTGGGCATGGACCACATACGGTAAGGTCTTGCAATATTCAACGGTGTCGGGAACGCTGACCACGGAGGAGATATTGGCCCCGCAGTGGCAAACAAAGACGCCGATCCGCGGCTCTTCCTGGGAGACATCCCTTTCCGGCGGATAGATCCTTTCCCGGGTCAGCTTCCCGCGCCGGTAGTCGAGGAGTTGCCCGCATTGGGCGCCGGCGCCGCTGGCGCTGAAAACCGATTCCGGGATGTCGACCGGTCCCTGAAAGCCGCCGCTGACAAAGACCCCGGGCCGGCTGGTCTCCAGGGGATTGACGGGATTGAGTTGGCAGAAACGGTGGTCGTTGAGTTTAATGTCGAACTGCTGCGCCAGCTTCTCCACCTGGGCCGGAGGGTTCAACCCGACGGACAACACCACCAGGTCGAACTCTTCCTCCTGGACGCCCTCGTCGGGGGTGGCATAGCGCAGGGTGACATTCTTGGTGACCGGGTCCTCTTTGACGATCGAGGTGTAACTCCGGATAAAGCGGACATCGGGCAGATTCTCCGTGCGCTGGTAGTAACGCTCGAAATCCTTGCCGTAGGAACGGACGTCGTTGTGGAATATGGTACAGGCGGACTCCGGGTGATGATCTTTGGTCAGGATCACCTGTTTCTGCGTATAGGTGCAGCAGACGGCCGAACAGTAGCTGTTGTCGCCCGGCGTAACCCGCCGGGAGCCGACGCATTGAATCCAGGCGACCTTTTGGGGGTGCTGCTGGTCGGAAGCGCGCCGGATCTCCCCCTGATAAGGCCCCGTAGAGGACAACAGCCGCTCGTAGTCCATGCTGGTGACCACATTCTGGAACTCACCGTAGCGGTATTCCGCGCGCAGCTTCGGATCATAGGGCTCCAGGCCGGAAGTCAGGATGACGGCCCCGACCCGGATTTCTTCCCGCTCCGGCGCCTGGCTGAAATCGATGGCCTTGTTCTCACAGACCCCTTCGCAGATCCGGCATTTTTTCTCTTTCAGGTAAAGACAGCTTTCATCGATATAGGAGACCAGGGGGATGGCCTGGGCGAAGTAGATGTGGACGGCCTTGTTCTCCGATATTTCCTGATTGAATTGATCCGGGTATTTGACCGGACAATATTCCACACAGGTGGTGCAACCCGTGCATTTGCTCTCGATGATATAGCGGGGCTTCTTGATGAGCGTCACCTGGAAGTTTCCCGCCTCGCCCTCGACGCGCTCCACTTCCGTATAGGTGAGGACCTCGATATTGGGATGCCGGCCGACCTCGACCAGCTTGGGTGCCAGAATTCACATCGAACAGTCGTTGGTTGGAAAGGTCTTGTCCAACTGGGCCATATGGCCCCCGATGCTCGGGTTTTTCTCCACCAGATAAACCTTGAAGCCGGCCGTGGCCAGATCCAGGGAGGCTTGAATACCGCTGATCCCCCCGCCCACGACCAGAACGTCGCCAAAATTTTGGTTTCCAAAACTAGTGGTCAGTTGTTGGAGTTTTTCTTGCAGCTTTGGTTCCTTTTCCAATTTCTATCACCTCATCGGTTTAATCGGCTTAATCGGTTTAGGGGGTGCCCGCAGCAGGCGGGGCGGATGGCTTAGTCCCGCGACTCTAAATTCGATCCCGGATGTCCTCGGGACTAAATCAGGCTAAAGCGCTTCCTGGATAATTTCCGTGATATCCTTCACGGCTATTTTTTCGGTAATATCCAGGGTCAAGCGGCTGTCCTCAAACATGGTGATGCAGTAGGGGCAGGCGGTAGCCAGCACCTCTGCTCCGACGTCCAGGGCCTGGGCCAGGCGGAGCTCGGAAAACCGTTCCCCCTTTGGCGTCTCCATCCAGATCCGACCCCCGCCCCCGCCGCAGCAGAGGCTGTCGAACCGCGCTTCCGGGAGTTCCTGCAGCGTCAGCCCGGGGACCTTCTTTAAAGCCTCCCGGGGTTCGTCAAAGATCCCGTTATGGCGCCCCAGGTAGCAGGGGTCATGATAAACCACTTTTTTCCCATAGGCCCCCTGCAATTTCAGTCGGCCCTGGTTCAGCAGTTCGCCTACATACTGGGAGATGTGCACGATCTCAAAGTGGGCCCGGAATTCCGGATACTCGTTCTTGAAGGTATGGTAGCAATGGGGCGAGGAAACCAGGATTTTCTGCACCCCGTGATCGATGAAGGTTTTGATGTTTTCCCGGGCCAGGCGTTTGAATAATTCCTCATCGCCCGCTTTGCGGATGCTCTCCCCGCAGCAGTTCTCCTCGGCACCCAGGATCCCGAAGTCCACCCCGGCCTGCTGAAGAATGCCGGCGGTGGCCCGGGCCACCTTTTTCAGCCGCGGGTCATAGCTGAGGTAACAGCCGGGGAAATACAAAATATCCATACCCTCGGTAAACTGGGGTACCGACAGACCTTCCGCCCAATCCGCCCTTTTTTTCCGTTCTTCGCTTAAGGGATTGCCTTCGTCGATCAGGCTGGCGCTGGCGGTCCGGACCGGTTTGACCGCCTTCGGAAAAACCTGGTATTCCGTGGCGATCCGCCGTAGGGCCACCCCGGATTTGATCTGCTGGACGTCCCGGGGGCAGCGCTGGGGACAGCGCCCGCAGGTCGTGCAGCGCCAGATGTCTTCGCTTTCTATGTCCGTCAAACCGAAGGTCGCCTCCCGGACGATTTTGCGGATGCTGAAGGTCCGCACCCGGTTCCAGGGACAAACCGCGTCACACAATCCGCATTGAAAACAGCGTTTGAAGGCGTCGCCGCCGTTCGCTTTGATGACGTCGATGATTTCTTTATAGGGGGCTACAGTCTCCACGATCGCTCGCATTCCTTTTCTGGGGCCTTAAAGGTTCAGTCCTTTTTGGACAGGGACATCCGGGCGACGGAATCCAGCACCTTCTCCAGGCCGTATTTGTCCACCAGTGATTCCAGCCCGATCTCCACATCCTCCGGCTGCGCTTCTTCCTCGCCTTCTTCTTCCCGTTCCTCGTAGGTCAGGGCATCCACCAGGCACCACTGGACGCACAAGGGCTTTTCCAGGGTCGCATCGCTTTCGCACATATCGCATTTCAGCGGGAGCCCCGAATCGGGTTCTTTGAAAAGGTCCCGGGAAGGGCAGGAAGCCCGGCAGAAGGCGCATTCTTCGTATTCTTTGCCGTCGATCACGTATTTGTCCCGGCCCAGACATTCGGCCCGGGCCTGTTCACCCGCATAGACCGGAACGTAGATGTCTCTGAGGGGTTCCCGAATTACCCGGATGCGGGAACGGGCCGGATTGTTGCTGCTGTATTGGGGCGTCGCGTGAAAGGCGGAACAGGCTACCTCACAGGCCCGACAGCCGTTGCACTTGTCCACGTCCACTTTGATGGTTTTAACGATTTTCTTTTTTTTCTCGCCCTGCACGGCTAGACCTCCTTCTCTTTTCCCGCCGCGGTTTCCTGGGCGGGGGCGTCGCCGGGTTCGGTATAGATTCCTCTTTTTACAAAATCTTCGAAAACGTAATCCAAACCCAATTCCCGTAGGGACTCTTCCGTGGGGATACCCTGTTCGTTCCAGCCCTTGAGCTGGTAGTAGGCATCCAGGAGCTCTTTTTCCAGTTCAGGAAATCTTTTTTTCCAGTGGTCCGCCGGGGGCTTCTCGTCTTTTCTCCGCATTCCGCGGCGGACGTTGTTGGCGCGGACCAGCGTCCGGTAGCGCTTGATGGCCTGGGTCAGTTTTTCTTCATCCATGGCAATCCCGGCGCCGGCCGAGATAAACTGCGGATAATTGTGAATATGGTAGGGCGGCTTCAGGGGAAAGGATGACAAGCCGGCGCACATCCCCAGGGCGTCGTCGATGTAGTGCATCCGTTCCTGCCAGTCGACGATGTCGCAACACATCTGCACCGTCGGGTAAAGGGGCATGGATTTTTCACCCCGGGGTTCCCAGTCCAGAAAAATCTGTTTGAATTTTTCATCGGGAACCTGGAACCAATCCTTAACAAATTCCTCCCGCTCCTCCAGGGTCAGAAAAGGCGCCTGGGGGAACTGTCCTTCGATCTGGGTAATGTTGATCTTTTCCCCGGTGCTGTACATCAGGAAGTAAATGGGATTCAGCATGGACAGCTTGAGGGGCAGTTGCTCGTGTTTTTTGATCGTATTGTGGGCATAGGCTTCCGCGCCCTTGCCGATCGCCTGGGCGGCCCAGTAGGTGCCGTTGGCCAGCACGTCGCCGATCCCTTCCCGCCGGACGATGCGGTCCAGCAGCCAGTAAAAGCGGCCTTCGTTATCGGCCGGCATGCCGGGAAAGTCCTGGTCGGTCAAAATGCCGGCTTCATAGAGCTCCAGGGCGAAGGCCATCACCTGCGGGGCCGAGAAGCCGTCCACCCCGTACTCCGTGGCGCTCTGGGCGATCCCCAGACCGAACTCCAGGTCGGCCATGGCCGCCATGGTATAGGTCAGTTTCGAGAAGCATTTCATCATATAGACGGAACGACCGGGAGGGGCAATGGTCGCCCCGCAGGTCATCGGACAGTTATAGCAACTGATCAGCCTCCGCCGCATGCTGTCCAGGGTCTCCGCCCAGGCCTGGGCGATCTCCTCGTTCCAGAAATCCTTGCGCCGGAGGCGGGAATTCCCCCACATGAAATTTTCGGTGTGCCATTTTTCGTCGTGGACCTTCATCTCCTGGGGCGACCCCAGCCCGGCCAAAATAGGCATGACCCCCGGAATGGGATGCTCGTTCCGGAATTTTATATACTGCAGCACTTCGTTGCAAAGCTGCATGTATTCAGCCGGCCGGGCGACATTGAGGTCCCTGGTTCCGCGAACGGCAATGGCTTTGACCTTTTTGTCTCCCATGACGGCGCCGATGCCGCCCCGGCTGGCGCTGGACCGGCCCTGTTCGATGGAGGCGAAGAAGACCCGGTTTTCGCCGGCCAGGCCGATGGCCGCCACCTGGGCTTTCGGCTCCTTCAACTCTTGGCGGATCAGTTCGGCCGTTTCCACGGCCCCCTTACCCTGCAGATGGGCGGCGTCGCGTATTTCCACTTTGTCGTTGTTGATCCAGATATAAACCAGATCCGGGGACTGGCCGCGGAGGATCACTTTGTCATAACCGGCATATTTCAATTCCGGCGCCCAGAACCCCCCCATCATGGAAAAGGCCGTCAACCGGGTTTGCGGCGAAATGGTGGACACAATGGTCCGATTACAGCCGGTGGCCGGCGTGCCGCATAAAAGGCCGGCGCCGAAGATCAACAGATTGTCCGGAGAAAAAGGTTCGACTTCGGGAGGCACCCGGTCCCATAATATTTTGGCGTTGGTCCCCAGGCCTCCCAGGTACAGTTCCGTGTCTTTAGGGTCGGTCTCTAGCCGCTCGATGTTGCCCCGGGATAGATCGATTTCTAAATTATATCCTGTTTCGGCATACCTCATTTTTTTCCCTCTACTCTTTGGCGTTCAGTTTTTTATACAGGTTGATAAAGTTGCTGCGATTGAAGCCGACCGATTTGAAAAAAGAAAGCAGGTCCACCGAGTCCCACCGGGCGGCGGTGTAGATTTCGTTGATTTTTTTCTTTTTGAAATGTTTGAACAGCTCGGTAATCAGGGCCTGGCCGATGCCGGTCCCCATATGCTTCGGGTGAACGCCGATGATCTTGATCCAACCGCTCTGGTCCAGGCCGAAGCTGTTGGTCATGATTTCGCTGATGATGAAGCCGATCACCCGGTCGCCGTCCAGGGCCACCAGACTCAGGTTGCTGTCGTTCTGCACCTGTTCGCGCCAGTAGGAAACCTTTTTAGGACCGATTTTGGTTTTGGTTATGATTTCCTGGATATGAAGCACCTGCTCCAGGTCTCCCAGGCCCAGTCTGCGTAGTTTGATCGATTTCGAAATCATCCCGTTCTCCCTCAGTCGATGCGGATGATCTTGACGTGCCTCCCTACCCATTCCGGAGGAAGATACACCCGCCCGCTATTTCCGCTCTGCTTCACTTCTTTTTCGATCATTTCCTCGCCGAACACCTCAAACTTGGCCTTCGGAGATTTACTGGTTTCTTCCGCTTTTCCGCTGCTTTCCCGTGAAGTTACATTCTTTTTCAGGTTAACCATATTTTCCCTCTCGTGGTGTAACCTATCGGTTTCCGGAAAAACCCCGCTGTCTCGTGGGGCTTCTTCTCGGCTGTTTAAAGGAGGTTGAAAAGGAGAATTCATCCAACATAATAATAAAAATAAATTTAAATATATAAAGTACCGGTTGAAGGGAGCCTGTAAAGATAG
>JACRCK010000189.1 GCA_016219065.1 Deltaproteobacteria bacterium | reverse complement strand
CTGCCGCGGGACAGGCTCCGGGGGTTGGGGGGTGGGTGAATCCCGGAATCTTCGATCAATTAGGCTTCATCCCCTATTTTTCTTTTCCAAGAAAATCGATCGCCCTTTCGTTGAATCGTTCGGCAAATTCCATAAAGAAGCAGTGACGGCCCCCGGGAAAGCTTTCCAGCCGGGATCGGGGGATCCTTTCTTTCAGCAGGAGAGAATTCCCGGGGGGGACCAGGGGATCGTCGTCGCCGGTCAGGATCAGCGTGGGCTGGGTGACGCGGTGGAGGCGGTCCAGGGTGTCGTGCCGCCGGCAGGCGTCCAGTTGACGCAGAAAGGACTCCGGGGGCTGATAATAGCGCAGGGAGATTTCCGCGAACTCCTCGATCTTCTTTGTTTCGTTCCGAATAAAGTCTTCCGAAAAAAGAATATCCAGGTCCTTGCGCAGAATTTCCGCGGGGGTCAACCCCTCGTTGGCCGTAAATTTCGCCATCCGCTCGGAGGTCATGTGGACGGCCAGCCGACCCCCCGGGCCGGTGCAGCCGAGGACCAGGCGGCGCACCCGTTCCGGGTAATGGATGGCCAGTTCCTGGGCGATGTAGCCGCCCATGGAGATCCCGAGCACGTGGGCCGAGGACAGGCCCAAAGTTTTCATCAGGGCCGCCGTATCGTCGGCAAAGAGGGCCATGGAATAATCCTCCTGCGGTTGATCGGAGCGGCCCGCCCCCCGGTTGTCGAACACCAGAACCTGGAAATGTTCCGACAGGGCCGGGAGCTGGCGGTACCACCATTCGGCATTCCTCCGGAGTCCCATGATCAGCACCAGCGGTTCGCCCCGCCCGTGAATTTCGTAGTAGATGTCGATCCCGTTGGCTTTTACTTTAGGCATGGCGGATTTTACTATTTTCCCCGGGGTCCGCGCCACCGTTTTTTTCGTACGCAACCGAGTTCAATACGAAAATAGAATGCAGCCTGCCAGTCTCATCCGGGCTCAGACCGACTCGGTCTGCCAGACCGAGTCGGTCTCTTCAACCCTTTAGCAGAGGGGGCTTGGGCTCCCCCCTTGGGAAAAGGGGGGTTGGATTGGGGGGGGATTTTCAAGCTCGCTGATGTTTGCCTCGAGCATGGGGATCTAATACGAAAATAAAGACGAACGTTCAACATTGAACATCGAACGTCCAAAATCGAATTTAAAAACGTAGGGCGGACGTCTCGCCCGCCGGCCGTTCACCCAACTGTTTTTTAGAAAATAATATGATATAATTGCAAAGTTGGTACGGTGATGCCATATGATAAAGGATTAAGAAAGCATGAGGTTCACCATGAAGTCGATAAAACTGCTGGCTGTCGTGGCCGTTGTCATCGTCCAAACGACTTTTCTCTTTGCTCCGGCTCAGGGGCAGGATTCTTTTGGTGATCGGCCGGATCGGGGCTGGTCTTCTCGACAGGCCGACCGGGAGATCGAGCGGATCATCTGGCGGGCCTATGACGACATTCTCGATCGGGAGCCCGATGCGGAAGGCCTGCGCTACTACCGCAGCCGTATTTTGGAATACGGCTGGACCGAACGTGATGTGCGGGAGGACCTGCGGAGGAGCCGCGAGTACCGCCGGCCCGATAGGCCGATGACCCGGCGGGAAGCGGAGCGGATCGTGCGCCGGGCCTATCTCGATGTCCTGGGCCGGGAACCGGACCCGGGGGCCCGCCCCTGGGTGGACAAGATCCTCTATGAAAACTGGACCGAAGAGGACCTCATCCGGGAGTTGCGCAACAGTGACGAATATCGTCGAGGGAGCCGGATAACCCGGCCGGAGGCGGAACGGATCGTGCGCCGGGCCTACCTCGACGTTCTCGGCCGGGAACCGGACCCGGGGAGCCGGGTCTGGGTGAACAAAGTCCTGTACGATAATTGGACCGAACAGGACGTCATCCGGGAACTGCGCAACAGCGACGAATACCGGCAAAAGGGCCGGATGCCCCGACCGGAGGCGGAGCGGATCGTGCGCCGGGTTTATCTCGACGTCCTCGGCCGGGAACCCGATCCGGGGAGCCGCCCCTGGGTGGACAAGATTGTGTATGAGAACTGGACTGAACAGGATGTGGCCCGGGAACTGCGCAAGAGCGACGAATACCGGCAAAAAGGCCGGGCCCGGGAGGCGGAACAGATCGTGCGCCGGGCCTATCTCGAAGTCCTGGGCCGGGAGCCGGACCCGGGGAGCCGGGTCTGGGTGGACAAGGTCCTGAAGGATAACTGGACCAAGGAGGACGTGGTCCGGGCCCTCCGCGACAGCGACGAGTACCGCCGCAAGCGCCGCTGAAAGAGGCTGAGCCTTAACCGGTCGTGAGGGGAGGTCGATTCTTTGAGGCCTCGATAAGGGAAGTATCATTGCTGACGTGGAACGGCTTCCGGCCGTGGAATGGAAATCGAAGATATTTACACCGTTCCAGATAATCGTATCAACCCGTGCCGGCAATCCCGCTGCGGTCCATTGCCGGCCCCGGTTGTTGGCAACATTCGGCATCGCCTAGGGGCCGCGGTCGTAAATCTATTCCAATAGCAGGCAAGTGCATGATGAAACCAACCCTTCGCATTCTCGCCGTTCTTTCGATTATTCTTCTCCTGCAGCCAGGCTGCACTATGGTTCAAATCAGTCCGGAAGCGAGAGAGGAAGCTCCGGTCGCCCGAGAACTGATTAAAACCACTCGGAGCTGGGATGGGGCATTGTTGCCGGCGTATCGGCAAGGACAGCCCGAGATCACTATTTTGCGGATTACCATACCTGCGGGAGCCCGGCTCGAAACCCACCTCCATCCGGTGATCAATGCCGGCGTGCTGCTCAGCGGGCAACTGACCGTAGTGACTACAGAAGGTAAGACCCTGCATCTCCAAGCGGGAGACCCTATCGTCGAGGTGGTGAACACGCTGCATTACGGCATCAATGAAGGAAGGATGCCCGCAGAGATCATTGTCTTTTATGCCGGGATTACTGAAACGCCGATAACCGTCATCACGCCGCGATAACGTTGGTAAACAGGTCGAGCCACGAGAACCCGTTGATACGAAGGGGATTGTGGCTATCTTTCCCCTGACCAGCTAAAGGGCAGCCATAAGGAATGGGTAACCGGTGACCATAATCAAGAAAATAGCCAATGGCCTAGCACAAACCAAGTTTGCCAGCAAAGCCATCAATGAACGTGCAGATCTAAGTCTATTTAAGCAGAAACCAACAGCACAGAATCTCTTGGGAATTTTCCTGACGTGTTGTAGTTACATTATGGGCTGGCCAACGGTAGGGTTGATTGGAGCTTTATCGATTTACTGGCGCGAGCCGTTGCTAATGATCATAGGAGTTCCCCTTTGTCTTGTAACTGCCCATTTGGTTTTTTTATGGGGGATGTATTTGGCGGGTGGTAAGTATGTCCTGATATTTTTTAAGTGGGCAACAAGGATTACACTTGAGAAACTGATCTGAAAAAGAGAAACGCACCTACCCTTTGCTTTGCGCAAAATAAATAATTGGCTAACAACAACGGCATTGAGGGCGACGGCAAAAAGCCGCCGCGCCTCATGCCTGCCGTTAGGCTGCGCTAGGGGGAGCTAAGGCAACATGATGTGCCGGAATACGGTTCGCTGGCTCTACCGCATCGATCGGAGCTACTCCTGGGAATCCGGTCTCGAGGTCAGCCAAGATCTTGTCTTTCGAGACGCCGAGGGCAAAGTGCGCTTGGTCGTCGAGGTCGGCGGGCGGTTGACGGTCATGGCCGGCTATGCATGGAACGGCTGCAGCCCCAAGGTTTGCGTCCTCGACATACTCGTTGGAACGCCGGACGGGGCGGTGCACGAGCGAACCGGAAAACCAAAGACGTACTTCGCGTCGATGGTTCACGATGCCCTTTATCAGTTCCTCGACGCAGAATCGCCGATCACGAGGGTTCAAGCCGACGGATGCTTCTTCCGGCTCATGGCGGAATCCGACTTCGTCCTACGGCACCTTTACTGGTTGGCCGTGCGCGCGTTCGGTCGCCTCGTCTGGCAGGGCAAAAAGACGGTTCGGAAGTGGCGGGGCGAGGTAGTCCCAATCCCGCTCCTGGCCGTCCACTCGGCTGGCCGGCAATATCAGCAGGGCGCAGTCTAACCACGCGCTCGCTGAATCGGGGTCCGCTGAATCGGGGTCGGACCAGGAAACCCAAATAAATTTTCATTTCATATCCACCTTTTGGTCTCCGGCGGCCAAGATCAAGAGGCCATTCCCAGAATAGGCTGATTGATCTGGCTGGGGTCAGCAGCCGGGAGGGGCTGAAACAAATCCATAGCGAATGGGTTAAGGAAAAACTGAAAAATGGGAATCCTATCAGGGAGGACCTGTGGACAGAAAGCCTGGCGGCGGGGGAAGAGGGGTTTGTAAAAGAAATTCGGGACGCCTTTGGGGTTAGGGCCATCGGCTGTTTGAAAATCGAGGATGGTGAACAAGAGCAGCTTCGGAATGTTCAACATCCTTATAATGGGCATTTTGACCCAGAAAAGGACCGTTTACGCAAGAATATCGGCCTGAAATGGAGCATTTTTCCTGATAGTTAAGGGGTTGATCTGGTCCGACCCCCCAATTACCACCAATTCCCGGGCTTTCGGCCCTCAAAGCTGCGGGCCTCGGGTCAACGCCGCTTTCGGCGACAGCAGCCCTTCGCCGAGGGGTATCGCCCAATGATGAGCGCTGCGAGAGCTGGAGGAACGGCTGATGATGTCGGAATTGCACAACCTAAGTGAGCGCTGGTTTCAGGCGTGGCTGGAAAAGGATGCCGCGACCGTGGAATGGCTGGCGGCAGAGGACTACATCTATGTTGCTCCGAACGGCTCGATCCTGGATCTTCCGGCCATTCTGGCAATCATCCGTTCTCCGAGCTATCGGCTGGATCACGGCACGCGTACCGAAGTCGTTGTCCGCGCCGTGGGCCATGACGCGGCTGTGGTGCGGCACCACTATCAGGGGGCCGGCTCGTTCGAGGGCACATCCTTCACGGATGATCAGCAGTGTGTCATGTTCTGGGAGAAACAGGCCGGCGAATGGCGGCTCGTAATGGAGCAGTGCTCTTTCAGAAGCAAGTAGGGCGGTGGCGCCCTGGCTCGGCAGCGTCGATGATGGGGATCGGGACGTCATTCCCAGGTCCAGGCAATTGGTGACCGGGCGAACAGGTCAGGAATACAATCAACGAAAGAATCCCAAAGGGGCCTATTGGGTGTGAAAGACTGGTTAGATTCTTACAGCCATTGTTCTGAGAATTTTTCTCTAACAATGGCTGCAAGAATCTATATAAAAACTACGTTCTCTTGGGTTCTGGTTCAGCGGTTTTTCCCAACCAAAAAAATTTCAAATTTTTTTGGTTAGGCGTTAGAGCCAAAGGTAGAAAAGGAATCGAGGGGATCAAAGGGTATCAGCTTCGGGAGGGAGTCTCCCGGCTCCTTCTTTTACATGGGTCTTTTCTTTTCCTGCAATTATCTCTTAGGGGAGCCGCCCCTATTTTTCAACTATTTTTGGCATACCACCCCGTCGCTCAACGGGCAGGTCAGTGGTGTGCTGAAGGAGTCTCAAGAAGGCCCCAATGAAAAGTACTAGAGCGGCAGGCACCCTAGACGCATCAATACACGCAGTACCAACGTCTGCCGCTTGGGCGCGCGTCACGTTTATGGACAACATTCGTTACCTGATGGTGGTGTTGGTAGTCGTCCATCATTCGGTTGGGGCTTATGCCATCGTCGCTCCACACTGGATAGTTCACGACACCAACACGTTCGGGGCAGACATCATCCGCGAGCTACTCGACGGGTTTATGATGCCGGTGCTCTTCTTCGCCGCGGGTTACTTTGCGCTTCCTTCTCTGGAAAAGAAAGGGCCGTGGAAATTTGTCAAGGACAAGGTCAAGCGGCTGTTGGTGCCCTGGGCATTGGTTGTGCTTATCATCCTTCCCCTCGTGCTCTACGACCAACCCGTCAAGCCCGTCCGGCCGTTCTGGAAGTACTGGCTGTCATACTTGAGCAGCTTTGAGGTCCAGCTCAGATTCACCCAAGCACCTGTGGTCCCAACCACTCAGGCGATTTACTGGTTCATCTCGCTGCTGTTCGCTTTTTTCCTTCTATTCGCGCTCATCTGTGCGCTGACAGGCCGCTGCCAGGGGGGGGCGATCTTTCCCGCCGCGCGCAAGTCGACCTCCGGCCACTCGGCGCTCGTGGCGCTGGTGGTGTTCGGGGTGCTGATCTCCGACGTGTATTTTATTCTTCTGCTTTTTGTCCCGGATTCGAGTTGGTTTACGCTGTACATGTTCCTGGAGTTCCAGGTGACGAGGCTGGTAATGTTCGCCGGCTACTTTGCGTTCGGCGTGTACGCGCAATCGCGGGGGTGGTTTGCCGACGGGAAGCCGCTGGGCTCCCTGACGTGGTGGGGCGCGCTCAGCCTTGGGTTGGCCATAGCGTATCTTGTATTCGGCCAGGCGATGTTTGCCGACACCGCGGGGACAGCCGACTTAACTGTCGGGTACTTGCTTATTTTCGCTTTTCTCCGGTCGTTTATCCTGTTGTCGCTGTTGGTCATATTGGTTTCGTTCGGTGTCCGTTATTGGAACAACGCGAGCGGGCTGGGCCGGCAACTTGCGGCGGCGTCTTACAACATCTATCTCGTCCATTTCTTTATCGTGGTGGCGCTGCAAGCGGCACTCCTCAGGTGGATAGGCGGTCCGGCGCCAGTAAAGATCGCAATCGTTTTCCTTGCCGCGCTCACGTTGAGTTTCGCGTTCAGCCGTTGGGTGCTGACGCGCCACTCCCGTGCGTTTGTGATAGCGATTCTGGCGCTATTCGTGTTCTGCCTCGTCTCCCGCCCGTGAGAGGAATCCGTGAGACGATTGCTTCCAAAGGCCAGCATCCCGACTGTCTTTATTCCCTTTAACCGGGAAGAGTATATAAAAAAGAACAGACGGGATGGGAAATGGATTGAACCCCTCACAGTATGGTGTGGGTCAATTTTCCTCCTCTGGCGCTCACTTGCTAACGGGGTATTTTTTTTGGTAAACGGGATCGGGCGATGAGATCATAAGATCCAGCCACCCCGCAGGAGGAACGGACCGATCGATTAAAAGAGACCCGATCCCTCAACTGAACCCAATTCATGAAAAATAGGAGGACTTGATGACGCGATGGTATAAAACCGTTCGGATTATTTTGGGGGCAGCCCTCATCGGGCTGATGGTCTCCCTGGCTTTGGCAGCCGAAAGTGGACCCCTCACCCCGGAAACCGTGGACGGCATCGTAAAGCCGATTATGGAAAAGGCGAGGATCCCCGGCTTGTCGATCGCTATCTCTTCGGCCGACGGCCGGACGCTGGAAAGGTCCTACGGGACTTCGAATCTGGAGCACCAGATACCGGTAACCAGGGAATCCATTTTCGAGATCGGCTCGTTGACTAAGACCTTCACGGCTTTGGCCATTTTGTTGCTTGAGGAAGAAGGCAAGCTGCGGGTGGATGATAAGCTGTCGAAGTACTTCCCCGGCTTCCGGGGCGGTGAAGAAATTACACTGCGACACTTGCTGCAGCACACCTCCGGGATCAAAGAGATCCTCCAGGTGGAGCCCTTCGGCACCAATCAGGAAAAGGATTGGCGTCCGCAGGAGGTGGTGAAGATGCTGGAGTCCCTGCCGCTTGATTTCGAGCCGGGCCAGCGCGCGCAATACAACAACTCGGGGTGTATGCTCTTGGGGCTGGTGATCGAAAAGGTATCCGGAGTAGCCTACGGTGACTTTCTCGCCGAACGGATTGTGAAGCCCTTGGGTATGATGCACACCCAAATAGGCCGCAACGACGCCGTCATACGAAATCGCGTCACGGGCTATGAGCTCAACACGGCCACCGGGAGCATGCGGAACGCCAAATACACCAGCCTGGTGTCCCCTTACGCCAGCGGGGGCCTGTTATCCACTCCCGCGGATCTCATCAAACTGAAAAAGGCCTTGCGCCCGGGTGCCTTGCTGAAGCCGGCGAGCCTCGAAGCGATGTTCGCTCCTGTCCGTTTGAACAACGGACAGAAATTTGAGCAACCCGGCACGGGAATGACCTTTGGCTACTGCCTGGAGCTGCTGAAATTTGGAGAGCAGGTTGTGCCGGGAAAAACCGGCGGTATCTCCGGCTTCAATGCCTATTTTGCTTACCTACCGCAATGGGACTTCATGGTAGCCGTGACGGGAAACCTCCAGAACAGCCTTGGTGCTTTGATAGAGATCTCCGGCGCTATCCTTAAAATCGAGTTGAACCGGCAGTAGGCAGACGCGGTTGTCGGTGGATCCTCATTGGTCCGTGTATATTCTCCGCTGCCGGGATGGGTCTCTCTACACCGGGATTGCCAAAGATGTCCCGGCCCGGGTCAGCCAACATAATCAGGGGCGGGGGGCAGCCTACACCCGGACCCGCCTCCCGGTTAGACTGCTGTATCAGGAAGACAACCTGACTCATTCCGAAGCCCTGGTTCGAGAAGCCGTGATAAAAAAAATGCCTCGCGGCAAGAAAAAGGAAATCATCCAAAAAGGCAGTCCGGCAGGCGGGTTGAAGCGAAGAATAAAGCTTGACAACCGGTTAGTTTAAAGTGTAATTTATTATTGTTAAATCCGTTATCAACCCTTGAGGGTAACGCTAACGGTCGAAGTTGGAGGAAATGTCGACAAGTTTAGGCATCGAGGCTTCCAGCCTGGATGCCTTTTTTTTAAGTCGTATCCCAACTTGAGAAATATGGAAGAAGGAGGATACGACTATGGCAGAAGGACGCGTTAAGTGGTTCAATGAGAACAAAGGTTTCGGCTTTATCGAGGTGGATGGTCAGGATAAGGATGTTTTTATCCACCATTCCGCCATCGAGATGCAGGGTTTCCGAACCCTGGCTGAAGGCCAGCGGGTTAGTTTTGACATCGAGCAGGGCAAAAAAGGCCCGGCGGCGGTCAATGTAAAAACCCTGTAAAAAAAACGGGTTGAATAAAAAGGGGGGTTGATCATGTTCAGCCCCCCTTTTTTATTGCCGAAAGGGGAAAATTTTTCAATCCCGCGTCTGAAGCCCAACAGTTAATATCCTGTAATTGCAAATCTTACTTATTTCTTTGAAGAAAATACAGCGTCCGCGGTATTTTCATTTCCAGCCGCTTCTTAAATAATAATCAGATTAAATCAAATAAATTAGGGAAGCCGAGATGGGCTCCATTGATTTCGCTTTAGTCCACCATGCCAATCAGTACCTCATCACCAACGGCTACCAGAACCGAGAGGGGTTGGATGACGTCCTGGGGCTCCGGGGAACTGGTCGGGGTTATCGGAAGATCTTTGATTTGCACCGGACCTATGGGCTTCCTTTAAACCTGCACCTGAGCGGTACTTTACTGGAAGCCATTCTGTGGCATCATCCGGATTTTTTGGACCAGCTCCAGGACCTGCAACGCCTGGGATTGCTCGATCTGGTGGCCAGCAGTTACGGGCAAAATATCATGCGTTTTTTCGGTCTGGAGCACAATTTCAGACAAGTGGACGAATGCCTCAGGATTTACCAGCGACACTTTGGAATGGATCCTGAAACGCTCAAGGTTTTCTGGCCGCCGGAACGAATCTGGGATACCAAGATAACCGCCCCGGTCCTGACCGATAAAAGACTCCCCAACAAAGGCCATGAATTTGTTTTAATCGACGATCGCCTGTTTTATCCGGTAAGTGACGGGGCCTGGACCCGGAAACAATTTGACGAAAGCCAGGAGAGGAATTTTAACGATTTTTGTCCCTGTCGGATTATCGATGGCGAGGGTCTTACGGCCCTGCCGATCTCCCGTTTTCTGAGACTCAATATCCCGCCCCGGAAGGAGAACAGTCTAAAAGAGGTGGCGGATCTTTTCCATTGGCTCAGTGAAAAAAAAACCGCAGTCGGCTGTCCCCCGATCGCCATTTTCGCCGACGATCTGGAAAAAAGCGCCGGCTGCTGTTCCTGGGATCCCGAAGGTCCGGCGCAATACGAGACCCTGTTGCAATGGCTGGCCGTCAACCCCTGGGTGCGACCGGTCAAGTTGAATGAATGGTCCCGGACCAACTGTGTGACCTGCCGAAAGTCGATCGAGGTGGGCGGATATTTTGAAATGAGCCTTCTTTTCGGCGCCGGCGAAGGGTACGAAAAATGGCATTGTGATCAGAAGTGGCCGGCCTACCGGGACCATTACCTTTGGTCCGAAGCACGGGTCAAGGATATCGGGACCCAAGGCGCTGACCCGGCTTTGCTGGAGACGTCCTGGAAGCATCTGCTGGCTTCCGGGTGGGAGACGGCCTGGCATACCCCGCCCAACGGTGTCCACGGGGATATTTTGTATGCCAATGAACCGAGTCCCTGGGCCAAGGCCATCGCCAGTCACAGTCGCCACGCCGCCGTGATTGCTGAAGCGGCTCATTGGATGAGGCTCAAAGACCGATCGGCCCAGGCGATCCTCCAGGACCTCGACCAGGACGGCCAGGAGGAACTGATCCTCAAAAATGAAAGGCTTTTTGCCGTTTTTGTTCCTGCTTTTGGGGGCCGACTCAGCTACTTGTTCAACATCGCTGGTGCCCAGGGAAAAATGGTCATCGGCAATCCTTCCGATGATTGGAACTGGCAGGAGGATTTGAATAAATATATGGAGATACCCGCCAATCATCCCGGGGCCCTGGCCGACGAGGGTTGCGAGGACGATCGGTATGAGGTTGTCGTGACCCAAAGCGGACCTACGGTCGAAGCCGTTCTGCGGAACTGGCAGTCCGGCAGCCGGGCCCTGGGTCTGGAGAAATCATTGCGGCTGGCCGAAAACAGCAACGAGATCGAGGTGACTTACCGGCTGCCTCCGGGATTGCCGGATCTGGCGGTTGCCTGCGGCCTCTCCCCGGATTATCTCTATCTCTTGCGTTTCGGGCGGAGTTTTCTCAAGGAATATACGGCCCCCAATATTCGCGGCTTTTCCAATAACGGCGTTTCGGTCTGGGTGGGAATCGACGATCCCGTCAAGGCGATCTTTGATCCGGAGGCCCTGCCGCGGGAGTTCGGTCACGGACTGAACGTCCGCCTGCGAGTAATGGACAGCCCCGTTACCCTGCGGATAGGCACCATTCAGGAGATTGAACCGTGAACGGGTCCGGAAATGAAAGATGGATGGCCCGCAATTTCGCCGGCCGAGCAGAGGTTCTGCCAGCCACCGCGCGGCCGTTCGGCAATATGGACCTTTTGTCTTCCTCGATTTCCAGAGACCGGATTATTAAAATCCTGACCAACCCGGAGGATGCCGCCGATTTTTTCCGGACCAGACTCACCTGGCTTTTCCCGCCGGGGACATCTCTGCAAGAGTGCCGGCCGACGGTTTTTCGCAACCGGGTGGGCAGCAGCCAGGTGGTCTCTTACCGCCTGGTCTTGGCGGGCACCAATGGTCAAAAGCCCCGGCCGTTGAATCTGGTGATTAAGCGCTACAGCAACAAGGCCGAAGGCCGGAGAATATTTACGGCCATGAAATTGTTGTGGGAGAATGGCTTCGACCGCAGCAGCCGGTTGACGATCCCCGAGCCTTACGATTACCTGGACGACCTGGGTCTGATGGTCCTGGAAACGGTCCAGGGTGAACTGCTCCTGAAGGTCTTGCCTCGGAGCAATCCCGCCACCCGGATCCGGATGCGGGACGTGGCCCGTTGGTTGGCCAAGCTTCACCAATTGACCGCCGATTCCGATCAAATCGGTCCTCATGGGGAAGACGAGGTTTCGATCCGGGATTTCGTCCGAAAGGCCGGAGGCAGCCAACCGCAGTTCCAGACCCGACTGGAGGAATTGGCCGAGGGGCTGATCGGGAAGTTCGCGGCCTTCAAGGATTTCCCCTCAGCCAAGGTCCACGGCGATTTTCAGTGCGAGAACGTATTTATCCACCAAGGCCGGGTCTGCGTTATCGATTTCGATCGGATCTGCCGGTCCGATCCGGCCCGGGACGTGGGGTATATTATTGCCCAGACGCGCTTGATGGGCCACCTGACCGGGGTCTTGCCGGATACCATTCGGCTTAATCTCGAGGCCTTTTGGGAGGAATACTTGCAGCAGGCGTCCACCCAGGAAAAGGAGACCCTTTCGTCCAGGACCTGCGCTTTTGCGGCCAGGAAATGCCTGCAAAATTTTTTCTACATTGCCTATGTCGTTCCCGGAGGGAGGATGGAGGCCCTGCCCCTGCTGCTGGCCGAAACCGGTCGTTTCGTTCATGCGGAAAGGGTGGAGGAGGTGTTGGCCGCCCCCATCTGGGACGCCACGGCGGAGATGCGCAAGGTGTGGCAGACCATCACCGGGGCCTATGGGCAGTCGATCACCGGGGTTTATGGGGATTATACGGAAACCGCCGGCCGGGTCTGGTCCTTGTTCAGGGATTTGTCCACGGGGATGGTCAAGATCGCCGCAGCCGAACCGGCCCGGATGGAGCCCCTTTTCAACCTGCTGGACCAATTACTGGAGGCCGAGGTCCTGATTTCCGGCGGACCGGCGGACCCGGCTGTGGAAGGCCTTTTACGGGCCGTTAATGTCCTGATCGCCCTTTGTCGGGTGATCACCGGTCTGGAGAAAGGGTCTCCGGAATGGGAGGCCACTCTGACCGAATATTTTCGGGCCTTCGAAGAGGCCTTGTCCGGCCACCAAAAAGGGTTGGGGGAGGCCGGCCCTGCTCCGGCCTCGGCCGAGTCTGCGGAGGCTAAATTCTCGGCCCGGGTCGCGGAGTTGATGGCGCCGGCGTTTATCGAAAAGGTCGTCGGCCCCGTGCTGTTCGGTACAGAGCCGGGGAAAGCAATCCCCCTCCCGGCCATGGAACCCTTCCTGGCCCAGGAGGACCGGGGAACGGGTCGGCAGACCGTGGGCTATCGTCTGCAGGGGGAGGTCCTGGCCTTTGGCAAGCGTTACTCCTCGCCTAATGAGCCCTCAGCCTTTCGAGTCACGTGCCGCTTGCGGGAAGCCGGTTTCAAAGATGGGCCATATCAGGTGGTGGAGCATCTGGCTTATATTACGGAACACCACCTCCTGGTGACCCGCAAGGCCCCGGGCCGGCCCCTGATGGACTTCATCGGAGAACAAGGCCCGGGGGTCCTCGAAAAGGTCCGGCGGGCGGCCCGCTGGCTGGTCCGTCTCCATGAATCGCCTCTCCGGGTAGGTTCTCCGGAGTCCCTCTGGGGATCGTTGAAATTGTTTCCCATCGTCCGGCGACTGGCCAAACTGGCGGCCCAAAAACCCGCTGATAAGGACCTGCTGCTGGATAGAATCGACCGGCTCTTTAAAAAGGCTACCGCGCAGACGGGGGCCGTCCCTCCCGTGGTCCAAATCCACGGCTCCTTTCATTGTGAACACATTTATCTGGATGATGAAAGGGTAACGGTGATCGACTTCGATAAAAGTCGTCAGGGCAACCCGGCTCAGGACCTGGCCGAATTTTTGAGTCTCTGGCGGCGCAGAACCTTCAAGCAGGCGGGGAGCGTAACCCCGGCCGAGGAATCGACCCGGGCCTTCATTGAAGAGTACGCCGCCCATTTGCCGGATAATCTGTCGGACCTGGCGGTTTACTGGGCCGGGGCCGTTTTCCATGACCTGCTCCGTTATCAGAGAAGGCCAGGGGATCAGCGGGCCGTACTGATGGCCGCCTTCCTCGAAAGGGATTACGAAGCGGTCTTGGCCGGCGAGTTGATCGGAGCGGCAGTCTGACTACAGGAGGTGCCATATGTCCGAAACCGAAGCCCAGCGGGTGGTAAAAAGGATCAATGCCCTGACCGCAGAGGAAGAGCAGGGACTCAGTAAGCGGTATGACATCGGAGACTGGCTTTCCTGGAACTATGAGCCGACGGGACGCTCCAATGTCAGTCTGACGATCACCACCGCCGGTGGCGAGTACATCCTTAGACGGTCCAATCCCCGTAAGAGTCTGCCGAGCATCCTTTTCGAGGTCGAGTTGATCGATTTTCTGCGGGGCAAAGGGTATCCGGCCCCGGAAATCGTCGCCACCCGGGATGGAAAAAAATTTGTCGAAGACCAAGGGACTTTCTATCTGTTGACCCGATGTATTTCAGGAAGGCCCTTCGAGCCTGGAAATCCGGTCCATCTCCGGGAAGCCGGACGGGCCTTGGGGACCTATCATAACCTGGTCAAACACTTCCCCGGTTACCCTCCCGGGCCGGCCTCGATGATGTCCGGCCTGAGCCCCGAAGGGAGCCGGTCCTTCCCGGCTATCGAGGAATTCGTCGGCCGCTTCTTCGGCGCAGAGGAGCAGCAACGGTTGAGTCGGCTTTTTTCCTATGTGCGCGACCGGGCGGAAGACCTCCGTTCCCGTCTGCAAGAGGTCTATCCCCGCCTGCTCAAGCTGATGATCCACGCCTCTTACGGCCAATCGGCGCTGCTGTTCGACCAGGATACCCTGGTGGGTGTACTGGACTATGATCGGGCCGTTTATGAAATCCGCGCCCTGGACCTGGCCTATTCCGTCAAGGAACTCTGCCATAGGCACCAGGAGTTTCTGGACACCGGAAAAGTGACGTTAAATTTAGACTGCTTCAGGGCCTTTTTGAAATTCTACCAAGAGACGGAGCCGCTGCCGGAAGAGGAAGCACAGGTCCTGCCCCTCGTCTTTGCGGCCAGGCATGTGTTGAAGATCGTTGACAAGTGCAGCGGCTTCCTCGCCAAGGATGCCGTGAATCCGAGGCAGGAAACACATACGCGCAAGCTGGTTTTCAAACTCGAGCGGGAGACCGCCTGGTTGGAATGGCTGGCGCAACACGAAAAAGAGCTCCGGACCGTGGTGAGTGAGGAATGAGGATTTTTTAAAATGGCCCAGCCGCCCGCTCCCAGAGGCAAAATAAAGAACATCCGGCGGGTATACGGGTTGATCCTGCCCTATGTGCGGATCTATTGGAAGTGGTTTCTGCTGGCCTACCTGTCCCTGCTGGCCACCGTCGGCCTGAACCTGCTGAAGCCCTGGCCCCTCAAACTGGTCATTGACAACGTCCTGTTAAGCAAACCCCTGCCGGCCGGGATCGGTTTTCTCGACACTCTGACCGGTCGGGATAAACTACTTTTGCTGGCCTTTTTGTGCGGCGGAGTAGTGCTGATTTTTTTTTTCGAAGGTCTTTTTGCCTTTGCCCGGAAATATTTCATGAGCAGCGCCGGTGAAAGTACAGCCAGCGCTATCCGGCAGCAGGTCTTCGAGCATCTGCAGCAGCTTGGTCATGATACGGGCCACGCGGGAGATCTCATCGTCCGGCTGACCTCGGACATCAAATCGCTGAACCTGCTCCTGACCCGCTATATCCAGACCCTGATCAGTTTTCTTTTCACCTTTGGCGGCATTGTCGTCACCATGTACGTGATGGACCGGCAGTTGACCTTCCTGGCCCTGGTCGTGGTCCCGCCCCTCTATCTCCTGTCCTTCCATTTTACCGCCCGGGTGGAGACCCTGTCCCGGAAAAAAAGAGAGAAGGAGAGCGAGGTGGCTTCCCTGGTTCAGGAAACCGTAACTTCCAAGGATGTGATCCAGGCCTTTGCCCGGGAAGACCAGGAAAAGAAGCACTTTGCCCGGGAGGCGGGCGAGAGCCTGAAGGCGACGCTGGAAAGTATGAAGGTCAGCAAAGGCTACAGCCGGGCCGTCCAGTTGATCACGGCCATCGGTACGGCCCTGGTCATCTATGTCGGGGCCCGGAGGGCTCTGGGAGGGCATGTGACCCCGGGCGATCTGATTGTTTTTATCGCCTATCTCCGGGATTTGTATAAACCGGTGGAAGGCCTTTCCGAATTGATCCTGGACTTTACCGGGGCCTTGATTTCCGGGGAAAGAGTGGCCGAGATCCTGGAGACCAAAGTCCAGGTTCGGGATGCGCCGGACGCCACCCCGGCCCCGCCTTTCCGGGGGGAGGTGCTTTTTGAAAAAGTGACCTTCGGTTATGAACCCGGCCGGCCCATATTGCAGGACCTGTCCTTCGTCACCAAACCGGGGGAGACCGTAGCCCTAATCGGATCATCCGGCACCGGAAAATCGACGGTGGTCAATCTCTTCATCCGCTTCTTTGATCCCTGGGCCGGCCGCATCTTGATCGACGGACAGGACATCCGCCGTTACACGGTGCGCTCCCTGCGCGAACAGATCAGCGTCGTGCTGCAGGAGCCGTTGCTCCTGCGACGGACCGTCCGGGAAAATATCGCCTATGGTAAACCGGAAGCCAGTCTGGAGGAAATCCGGGAAGCGGCCCGGGCGGCCCAGGCCCACGATTTCATCCTGCGGCTGCCCGACGGGTATGACACCTTTCTCCGGGAGCAGGGAGCCAATCTCTCGGGCGGCCAGCGGCAGCGCATAGCGCTGGCCCGGGCCATATTGAAAAATGCCCCCATCTTCGTTTTCGATGAACCGGTGACCGGTCTGGATGCGGAAACGGAAGCCCGGTTTAACCAGACCCTTAACCGGCTGATGCAGGGCAAGACCAATTTCATCATCGCCCATCGCTTTTCCACCATCGTTAAATCCCATCTGATCCTGCTGATCGAGGAGGGACGGGTGGCGGAACAGGGGACCCATGAAGAACTATTGGGCAAGAGCGAAAGATATAGGCAGCTCTATGAGCTGCAGCGGTTTTAGTGCGAAAAAAGACGAACATCGAACATCCAACGTCCAACATCGAACATCGAATCAATCGAGGAGCACCTGAGTTATGCAGCGCAGGATAATTATCGCCAGCGCGGCCCTGGTGGCGGCCGCCCTGATCGCCGGGGGCTGGTGGTGGTTCGGGTCCCGAGACCGGGCGAGCGGTTTCCGGACGGTCCCGGTGAAACGGGGCGATCTGAAGGCCTTCATCAGCGCCACGGGAACGATCGAGCCGGAGGAACTGGTTGATGTCGGGACCCAGGTCGGCGGGATGATCCTCTCCTTCGGCAAGGACAAAAACGGGAAGACCATCGACTACGGTTCGGCCGTCGAGGCCGGGATGATCCTGGCCAAGATCGACGAGGCCCTTTCCGTGGCCGCCGTGGAACACGCCCGGGCCCAACTGCAACAGGCCGAAGCCAATAAAACCAGCGCCGAAGCCACTGTCCTCCCGATGAAGGCCCGGCTGCTGCAGGCCCGGCAGGACTGGGACCGGGCCCAGCAACTCGGCCCTTCCGAGGCCCTGGCCCAGAGCGCCTATGATCAGTTTAAGGCCAATTTTGAAGTGGCCCGGGCCAACCTGGCGGCGGCCGAGGCGGCCGTGATCCAGGCGCAGGCCGCCCTGGTCCAGGCCCAGGCCGGCCTGAGTACCGCCCTGAGCAACCTCGGCTATTGCACCATCCGGTCACCGGTCAAAGGAGTGATTATCGACCGGCGGGTCAATATCGGTCAGACCGTGGTCTCCAGCCTGAGCGCCCCGAGCCTTTTTCTCATTGCCAAGGACCTTCGGCGGGTTACGGTTTGGGTGTCGGTGAATGAGGCCGATATCGGAAAAATTTATCTAGGCCAACCGGTGACCTTCTTCGTGGACGCCTATCCCGACCGGGAATTCCGTGGCCGGGTGGACAAAATCCGGTTGAATGCCACCATGACTCAGAATGTCGTTACCTATATCGTCGAAGTCGATACCGATAACGAGGACGGCAAACTCCTGCCTTATCTGACAGCCAATACCCGCTTTGAGGTGGGGCGCCGGCAAAACAGCCTGCTGGTGCCCAATGGGGCCCTGCGCTGGTCCCCGGAACCCGGTCAAGTGGCCTCGAAGGCCCGTCCCCCGGCCCCTTCCTCCAGACGGGAAACCGGCGGCCCGCAGGGTCCCGGTGGATTAAAAGCCCGGGGCACGGTCTGGGTGCCCGAAGGTCGAGGGGTGCGTCCCGTTTCCGTGGCCATTCTGTTGACCGACGGTACCCTGAGCGCAGTGGAAGGGCCGGGTCTGACCGAGGGCTTGCGGGTGGTCCTGGGTGAAGAGCTGGAAGAAGACGAAGCCGATTCGGACACGGGCCGGAGTCCCCTCCTGCCCATGAAGAAATCGAAGGGCCGTGCGGAACGGAAGACCCGGGAGGCCCCCGATGGCGAACGCTGAAAGCGATTGAGCCGGGTTATGGAACTGCATACCGCCCTGAAGACAGCCGTCAACGAACTCCGGCGTAACGCCCCGCGCACCCTGTTGACCATGCTGGGCATCGTCATCGGCGTGGGGGCGGTGATCGCCATGATGGAGATCGGCAACGGGGCCGCCGTGGCCATTGAGCGGACCATAACGGCCATGGGGGCCAATATGCTGGCCATCAGCCCGAGGTCGGCCAGTGCCACCGGCGGGGACGGGGTCGGGGATGTCCGGACCCTGACTCCCGAGGACGCCGAGGCGATTCTCAAGGAGTGCCCGGCCGTCGCCGCCGTGTCGCCCATCGTCCGGGGCCGGACCAAACTGGTTTACGGAAACCGCAGTTGGGTGCCGACGTATCTCTTCGGCACCACCCCCTCCTATCTGGAAGTCCGCCAATGGAGCCCGTTGGCCGAAGGGGAACCCTTTACCGATTTCGATGTCCGCAACGTCAACAAGGTCTGTCTGGTGGGACAGACCGTAGTCCGAGAGCTTTTCGGCGGTCGATCGCCCGTGGGCCGGGAGGTCCGGATCCGGAATGTGGTCTTTAAGGTTACCGGCGTTTTGCGGAAGAAAGGGGCCAACATGTCCGGCCGGGATCAGGACGATATCCTCCTCGCCCCCTGGACGACCATCAAATACCGGGTAATCGGTTCTTCTTCAGACGGCGAGGATTCGGGAGGGGAGCAGGCCCCGGGCGGGTTTTATCCGAGCGCCCAGCAAAGCTTTTATCCGGTGCGGTCGGCCAAACAGATGGCCAATACGCCCCTACCGGTCCGGTTTGCCAATGTAGACCAGATCATGGCCGCGGCCCGTTCCAAGATCCTGATTCCCGCGGCCGTGCGACAGATCCGCTTGCTGCTGCGCGAACGTCACGGTCTGCGCCCGGGGACCCCGGATGATTTCCGCATCCGGGACATGACCGAGGTTAACGCGGCCATGAGTGCGACTACGGAGATGATGTCCGATCTGCTTTTAAGTGTAGCCCTGATCTCGTTGCTGGTCGGAGGGGTGGGCATTATGAACATCATGCTCGTCTCGGTGAGCGAACGGACCCGCGAGATCGGTCTGCGCATGGCCGTGGGCGCCAAAACGGGAGACATTCTGAGACAGTTTTTGATCGAGGCCGTGGTCCTCTGCCTGCTCGGCGGGGCCTTGGGCATCGCCCTGGGCCGCGGCAGTTCGGAGATCATTTCTTCGGCCCTGCGCTGGCCGATGGCGGCTTCCCTGGGGGCGATCAGCGCCGCCGTAGGCGTTTCGGTCGGCGTAGGCCTGGTTTTCGGTTTCTACCCGGCCTGGAAGGCCTCGCGGCTCAATCCGATCGATGCCCTAAGGCACGAGTGAGGAAAAAGGGACGAACATCGAACATTCAACATTCAACATCGAACATCGAATTAGGAACGTAGCACACGCGGGACTGTGCCCCTATGGTTGCCATTTTTCATGCTTCGTGGGTGCTCGCCACGGACCCGATAATTGGTTCGAAAAACCATTCGATGTTGAATGTTGGATGTTGAATGTTGAACGTTCGCCTGGGGAGATTTCCAGGCTTTCGAGTGCTCTCCGGAGTATTGGGGTATGCTAATATTATAATACCATGAATAGCTGCTTAAAATTTTATCTTATAGCCGCCTTCGGCCTGGTCCTCCTGACCGCCGGCGGCTGCCTGGTGGGGCCGGATTACAAGCCGCCGCAGATGACCGTTCCGGACGAATGGGGCGGCCTGGCCCAGGAGCCGGAGGTCCAGGCCGCCCGGGCTACAACCCAGTGCAGCGACCTGGTCGGGTGGTGGCGGGAATTCAAGGATCCGACCTTGAACGGCCTGGTCGAACAGGCCCTGCAGGCCAACCTGGATCTGCAGATCGCCGAGGCCCGCCTCCGTCAGGCCCGGGCCCAGAGGGGTGTGGTCGCCGGCGATTTGTGGCCGGCGCTGGCCGCCTCGGGCAGCTACCGGCGCTCCGGGAGCGGAGAGGAGGGCGGACAGGATCGTTTCCAGACCGGTTTTGACGCCGCTTGGGAAATCGACCTGTTCGGGGGCCGTCGCCGCAATCTGGAATCGGCCGATGCCGGTGTCCTGGCGGAGCTGGAAAACATCCGCCATGTGCAGGTCAGCCTCCTGGCCGAAGTGGCCCGCAATTATCTTCTGCTTCGCGGTACCCAACAGCAGATCTTGATCGCTCAAAATAATCTGGCGGCCCAGCGGCAGACCTTGGAAATAACCCGCAAGCGGTTTGCGGTCGGCTTTGCCAGCGCCCTGGATGTAGCCAACGCCGAAATCTCGGTGGCCGCCACCGAGTCCCAGATCCCGACCTTTGAAATCGCCAGGGGTCAATCGATCCATGCCTTGAGCGTACTCCTGGCCCGGCCTCCGGTGGAATTGCGGGGGCAGTTGTCGCCGCCGGGACCGGTGCCCGGTGTGCCGGCTGAAGTTCCGGCCGGGCTTCCTTCGGACCTGCTGCGCCGGCGACCGGACATCCGCGCTGCCGAGGCCCGGCTCCATGCCGCCACGGCCCAAATCGGGGTGGCCGTGGCCGATCTCTTCCCGGTTTTTTCCCTGACCGGGGCGGTCAACCTGGCCAGCGATGCGCTGCACTCCCTGCTGTCCTTATCCCAGGGGTCCTGGGAGCTCGGTTCGCTTATCGTTTGGCCGATCTTCAGAGGCGGGGCGATCCGATCGAATATCCGCTTGCAGGAGGCTTTGCGCGACGAGGCCTTCATTACCTATCAGAAAACGGTCCTGACCGCGCTGCAGGAAGTCGAAGATGCCCTGGTGGCCTTTGAGCGGGAACAGCGGCGCTACCAGGATCTGATCGGCGCGGTGGACGCCAGCCGCCGGGCTACCGCGTTATCCCTTACGCTGTACACCGCCGGGTTAAGCGATTTCCTCAACGTCCTGGTGGCCCAACGGGCCCTCTATAATTCCGAGGAAGCCCTGGTCCAGAGCGAACAAAACATCGTCCTCGATCTCATCGCCCTATACAAAGCCCTGGGCGGCGGCTGGGAGGCCCTGCCGTTGGCGGAGTCCCGGTTGGAGAGCTCCAGAAAATAAACACCGAGGTTAGAGGCCGGCCCGGTCTTATCGTCCCAAAGGGGAATGATAGAAAAAACCTCGTCTTTAATCGAAAACAGCAGGCCGATCCTATGCACGCAGGGTTCCAGGATTCAAGGGTTCGAGGGGTCAAGTGACAAAAATGCTGCCGCCTTATGATTCACTCGAATCCTCGGCCCCTTAAAGCCTCGAATCCTAAAGCTATCGGCTTCAGATGATAATAGTTTATTTACTCCCCGATAATCTTCACCAGCACCCGCTTTTTCCTCCGCCCGTCGAATTCCCCGTAAAAAATCCGCTCCCAGGTTCCGAAATCCAACTTGCCGTTGGTGACGGCCACCACCACCTCCCGGCCCATGACCTGCCTTTTAAGGTGGGCATCGGCATTGTCTTACCCAACGTTGTGCCGGTATTGGGAGACCGGTTCGTGGGGGGCCAGTTTTTCCAGCCAGACCTCGTAATCGTGGTGTAGCCCGGATTCGTCATCGTTGATGAAGACCGAGGCGGTGATGTGCATGGCGTTGACCAGGACCAATCCTTCGGTAATCCCGCTCTCCCGGAGGCAATTTTCCACCTCGGGGGTGATGTTGATGAAGGCCCGGCGGGTCGGAACGTTGAACCAGAGTTCTTTTCGATAACTTTTCATTTTATCGCCACTTTCCCCGGCCCGGCTTTACCCGCCCGCCGGGTCCTGGAATGATCGAGAAATTCGATTTTTTACTAGGGGCAACGGCTAGCCAATGCTTCCCGCACCTTGGCGGCCAGATTCTTCACCGAAAAAGGTTTTTGAATGAAATAGACCCCTTCGTCCAGGATGCCACGGTGCGCGATAACGTTTCCCGTATAGCCCGACATAAACAAGCACCGGAGGCCTGGATAAAGATCGGTCAGATTTTTCGCCAAGTCCCAGCCGTTCATCTCGGGCATAATCACGTCGGTAAGGAGCAGATGGATGGCGTCGTCGTACTCGCCGGCGGCCCGCAGGGCTTCGCCCGGCGTCGGGACGGCCAGGACCCGATAACCCAAGCGCTCCAACATGGTCTTTCCGACCTCCAGCAAGGTCAGCTCGTCTTCCACCAGCAGGATGGTCTCCTGACCCCGGGCCATAGGAGACGCTGCGTTTTCCGGGGGCAGCGGTTCGACTGGGATCGTATACCGGGGGAGATAGATCTTGAAGATCGCCCCCCGTCCCGGTTCGCTGTAGACCTGGATAACGCCCTGGTTCTGCTTGACGATGCCATACACGGTAGCCAGTCCGAGGCCGGTGCCTTGGCCCGTTTCTTTGGTGGTAAAGAACGGTTCAAACAGCTTTTTTAAGGTCTCCGGGTCCATGCCGCAGCCGTCGTCGCTCACGGCCAGTAGCACGTAATCGCCGGGGACCGCCTCCGGATGATCGGCGACATGGACTTCGTCAAAGGTTAGGTTTTTCGTCTCGATGGTCACTCGGCCCACCCCGGCAATGGCGTCCCGCGCATTGACGCACAGGTTGACCAGCATTTGATCCACCTGGGAGGGGTCCATCAGCACCGACGAAAGTCCGGTCTCCGGCGCCCAGACCAAATCGATGTCTTCGCCGATCAAACGCCGCAGCATCTGGAGCATTCCGGCCACGGTTGCGTTCAGGTCGATCACCTGGGGGCGGATCAGTTGTTTACGGGCAAAAGCCAGCAGGTGCCGGGTCAGGTCGGCGGAACGTTTAGCGGCTTGGTGTATTTCCTTCAGATCGTTATAGGGCGACTGGTCCGGGCGCAGGGTCATGAGGGCCAGTTCCGCGTGGCCCAGGATTACGCTCAGCATGTTGTTGAAGTCGTGGGCCACGCCGCCGGCCAGACGTCCGACGGACTCCATCTTCTGGGCTTGGAGTAATTGGGCCTGCAGTTTTTCCCGCTCCTGTTCGGCGCGCTTTTTCTCGGTCAAATCGATCGCCAAGACATAGAAACCGGCCACCCCTCCTTGAGGATCGAGGTCCGGCACATAATTCACTTCCTGCCATTGGACTTCACCGTGCTGACCGACATAGGAAAATTCGAAGTGCCGGGGCTGGCCCCCCAGCGCCTCCCGGATGTGTGGCTTTATTCGGGGATAATTATCGGGCCCGAGTATCGTCTCCATCCGTCTGCCGACAAGGCGTTCACACGGCAAGCCAAATACTTTTTCGTGGGCCCGATTCACGAAGACATAGCGTTCTTCCAAATCCACGTACGATATCAGGGCCGGCAAGTTGTCGATCAACAATTGCAGCCGTCGTTCGTTCTCTTTCGTGGTCTCCAGGTTTTTTTGAAGCTGGGGATAATAGCTTTTACGGGTCGACTCCAGGCTCAAGCCCAGGAATTTTTCACGGGCCAACCGGTGGAGGTTATTTTTAGCATCGGTCATTTTGATCACCCCCCGCCTCTCGAGTCCCCCGGATTCATTCGTAGACTTGTTGATAGATCTGCTCGATATCTTCCGGATTCGCCGGCTGCGGATTGGTCGCCAAACAGGGGTCCTGAAAGGCATAGTCCGCCAGCCGCGGGATATCGGCCGCCGAAACGCCCATCACGTTCAGCCGTTGGGTAATCCCGAGCTGCCGGCGTAGCCCGGCGATCCGCTCGGCCAAGGCGGAAGCCTTTTCCGCCGCCGCGTACTGATCAATGTCCACACCCATGGCCCTGGCCAATTGGTTGTATTGATCGGCCGCCGCCGAATAATTATAACGGACGACCGGCTCCAACAGCAGGGCGTTGCACTCGCCGTGGGGCAACCCAATAAACCCGCCCAGGCTGTGCGCCATGGCGTGCGCCAACCCGAGACTCGCATTGGAGAAGGCCAGTCCGGCCATCAGGCTGGCCATCATCATGTTATTGCGATACACCTCCCGGCCCGGATGCCGATAGGCCCCCGGCAGGTTGTCCACGATCAACCGCACGGAGGCGAGGGCCGCCATATCCGTAAGGGCTGAGGCCGCCTTGGATACAAAGGCCTCAAAGGCATGGCAAAGGGCATCCATCCCCGTGGCGGCCGTCAACTCCGGCGACATGGTACCGGTCGTTTTGGGATCGACCAGGGCAATATCCGGAATAACCATCTTGCTGATAATAGCGATTTTTACTTTCCGGGTCGTATCGGTGATAATGGCGAACTGGGATACATCCGCCGACGATCCAGCGGTCGTGGGAATAAAAATGAGGGGTGGACCCGGGTGGGATACCGCATCGATCCCCTCGAAATCATTGATCTGTCCGGGATTACCGGCGACCACCCCGATCCCTTTGGCACAGTCCATGGGGCTGCCCCCGCCGACCGCTATGATCAGGTCACACCCCGCGCCCCGGTAAATTTCCACTCCTTGCATAACCTCGTAATCCTTGGGATTGGGTGTCACCTGGCTGAAGGTGACCTGCGGGATGCCGGCGGCCCGCACACTGGATTCAACCTGGGCGGTCCAACCCGCCTCCTGGACCCCGGGGTCGGTTACGATCAAAACACGGGTCGCCCCAAAATTCAGCGCATGGCGACCGGCCAGTTCCAAGGCGCCGGCGCCGTAAACAATTTCCGGCACCAGAAATTTTCGCAGGTTGAGCAGCGTATCCATTAGCGGATCTTCACCTCCTGGCCGGGGGTCGTATCTTCCGGATGGCAACAGGTTCCAGCCCCCAGTTTTAAAGAAAGGAGTCAGCCGGAACGGGTAAAGGTAAATATTTTATTCCCCAACTTGAGCTGGTCGCCTTCCTTCAGGGGGGAGGTTTCCACCTTTTTTCCGTTGACGAGCACGCCGTTGGTACTGGCCAGGTCCTTGATGAACCAGTCCTTACCTTCCTGATAAATCTCGCAGTGCCGGCCCGAGATGGTCCTTTCCAGCGGGAAGGCCAAATCGTTGTCGTTCTTGCGCCCGATCTTGTTCAGGGGGAGCCGCAGGGTGTAACTCTCCGGCCGGCCGTCCGGAGCTGTGGAGGTCAGCCGGGGCGGTCCGACCCGAACCGTAGCCTCCAGATCCAGCGGTTGCGGCGGGGCCTTGGGAGGAGCGGCCTGGGGGGGACTGGGAGGTGACGCCGGTGCCGCCGGGGGTGGGGGGGGAACCGGGGGGGCGGAAGAAATCGGCGGAGCGGACGGGGAGACCGGTTTCGGAGTGAACCCCGGCACTTCCATTAGGGCGAAACCGCATTCCGGGCAGGCCTTGGCCTCCGGATCCGTAATCGGGTTATGGCAGCTCAGGCAGAGTCGAGCCCGGGGATTGGCCGGGGGCTTGGGGGGCTCGGGAGGCGCCGGTGCCGGGCCGGCCGGTTTGGGGCGCGGGGCGGGTTTACGGGGAGGTTGCTG
>JACRCK010000188.1 GCA_016219065.1 Deltaproteobacteria bacterium | reverse complement strand
GACC
Organism: Deltaproteobacteria bacterium; assembly: GCA_016219065.1. Lineage (GTDB taxonomy): Bacteria > Desulfobacterota > RBG-13-43-22 > RBG-13-43-22 > RBG-13-43-22 > JACRCK01. The sequence continues at coordinate 8,739 of JACRCK010000188.1, read as the reverse complement.
TTGAAAAGCCATCTGCCGAACATCTTGACTTTCTTTAAACATCGGATCACCAATGCGGTGGCCGAGGGGCTCAACAGCAAGATCCAAATGGTCAAACAGATGGCTTGTGGTTTTCGTAATCGCGAGCATTATAAGACTGCCATTTACTTCCATTGCGGGGGATTAGACCTTTATCCCCGGCTTAAACCTTATGCTTTATAGACGGCCACAATATGTTGGGGTCACCCACCTAAAAGGCTGAAGCGGCCAAAATTAATTTGAATATGGTTTCTAACCCTGGTTTTAGGGAGGGCATGTTGAACAGGGGAAAATTCCTTTAAAGAGAGCTGGGGGTTTTTATGGTGAGGGATGACTCTACTTTTTTTTATGGCCTGCATTCTTTGGATAAAAATATGTCGCGCAGTGGTGCTGTTAATAACTTGGTAAGGGTCTGCGCTTATTTATTTTTAACCGTTCTGACCTTATCTCACCCAAGCTCGTTTCGGAATCAGGTTGAATTGGGCGTGGTCCCTCCAAACTCGGGTTTTCCCTTTTTTACCCCTTCGCCCAAAGAACCACATACTTCATTATCAACTTATGATCAGATCAAGTTCGCCTGCCGAAAACACTCTATGGATCCGGCACTGGTCATGGCGGTAATCTATGCCGAATCCCAGTTTGACCCTATGGCCGTTTCTCCCAAAGGGGCGGTAGGGTTAATGCAATTAAGCCCAATTGTCACCAGGGAATTAGGGATCATTGATCCCTTTGATCCGCAAGTTAACATTGACGGCGGCGTGCGTTATCTTAAAAATTTATTGGATACTTTCGATGGAGATCAGGAACTGGCCCTGGCCGCTTACAATGCCGGGCCTACTCAGATCTATCGTCACAATGGGGTCCCGCCTTTCAAAGAAACCCGAGAGTACCTTAAACGAGTTTTTTACTATCTGACCTTTTATCAAAAGAACCCGATCAGCTAAAATTTAAAGTGACGCTTCACCCTTTTGAGTGGGTAACCCCCCTATTTGGTCTAGCCAGCAAATCCCGGCCAATGGAACAACAGTTCAAAAAGCAACAGTTCCTCTTTTTTCCGCCGCCGGATCTGCCAAGAAAAGACAGGGGACCGGTCCTGGATAAAAAGCCTAAAGCCGGAATATCGCAGAAGCAAAAAAAATAGGAAGAGCGGGGACCGCTGCTCAGCGCTGCGCTTTCCGCTCCCGCACCTTCTCCGCCAGGCGCATCTCCCGCCGGGCCACGGCTTCCTGATGGCGCCTTTTTTCCTCGCCCGTTTCCAGGAGCAGGGGCGGGACCTCGACCGGCCGGCCGTCACCCCCTAGGGCCACAAAGGTAAGGTAGGCCGAGGCCGTATGCCGGACCTCGCCCGTGAGGAAGTTTTCCGCCTCCACCCGGACGCCGACTTCCATGGAGGTCCGGCCCACCATGTTCAGGCTGGCTTGCAGGTGCAGGAGATCCCCGATAAAGACGGGGCTGAAAAAATCCAGGCGGTCGATGGAGGCGGTGACCACGTTGGAGGAGGCGTGGCGGACCGCCACAATGCCGGCCGTGGAATCGATGTGCTTCATGACTACCCCGCCGTGGACGTTGCCCGCCAGGTTGGCGTCCTGCTGGGTCATCTGCTGAATGATGACGATGCGGCTGTCTTGGGAACGCTTGGCTTCCATGGATAACCTCCGGAACGTGTTTGATCCATTATCTTCGATCGGGAGCGCTGGCTTGTCAATTCAAAAAACTTGACATTTATACCTCAGCTGAGGTTTAATTAGGGGCATTGAGGTTTGCCGGTAACGGAACACGGTTTAAATCCGTGGCGGTCCCGCCGCTGTAACCCCGTCTTTTCCCCCACGGGAAAAGGAACCTTTTCAACTGGCTTGGATCACTGCCCCACTCTAGCGGGACGGGAAGATCGCTGAAAAGGCGGGGGAGCCAGAAGACGACCGGCAGGCTGACAGAAGGGCTTGATGGCAAAGGGCTCCTTTCTTCATCGAAGAGAGGAGCCCTTTTTTTATTTGGAGGAAGCGATGGGGTCTCTGCCCAAGGGAATGCTGGCCGTCGTGGTTCGTGAAATCGGTTCCTATGAAATCACCCGGGTCCCGGTCGCGGTCCCGCGCTCCGACGAGGTGCTGATCCAGGTTCGGGTCACCGGATTGTGCCGGACGGACCTGAAAATCATCGAAGCGGGCCACCGGGACCTGGTCCTGCCCCGGATCCCGGGGGAAGAGGTGGTGGGGGTCATCCGGGAAAAAGGGGCCGGGGTTTCCAATTTCCAAATCGGGCAGATGGTTTATGTCTATCCGGGCCTTTGGTGCGGAGTATGCCCCGCCTGCCAAGCTGACTCCGAGAACCTCTGCCGGGAAATGCGGATCATGGGCTTCCACCGGGACGGGGGTTTCGCCGAATTCGTGACCGCCCCGGCCCGGAGTCTGATCCCGATTCCCGCGGGGCTGCCCCCTGAAGAGGCGGTATTCGCCGAACCCCTGTCCTGCTGCCTGAACGCCCTGGAACAGGCGGGGCCCCTGGCCGGAAAAACGGTCGGCATTTGGGGCGCGGGGCCGGCGGGGACCCTGTTGTCCCGGGCGGCGGCGGCCAAGGGCGCCCGTCCGTTGTCCGTGGAACCCGACGACCGGCGCCGGGAAAGAATCGGCGGCTGCTGGCCGGCGCCGGAAGCACTGTTTGACCTCGCCATCGTGGCCGTGGGCTCGGAAGCGGCTTACCGGGAGGCCTGGTCGCACCTGGCGCCCCGCGGCCTGCTGGTCATTTTTTCCGGCTTATCCCCGACCGCGGCCGTTCAAACCTTGGACCTGAACCGGATCCATTACCTGGAACAAAAAATCGCGGGCGCCTACGGTTGTTGTTACCGTCACGGGGAAGAGGCCCTTCGTTTGCTGGCCGAAGGATCCCTAGCGGTCAATGATCTGATCAGCCATCGTCTGCCGCTCTCGGATTTGGAACGAGGCCTGGAAATTGTTAAAAACAAAAAAGGGCTGAAGGTATTGCTGTACCCGCAGACCACCGGGCCTGAGGCCAGCCCCGACGAAGCCTGAAAAATTTTTTCATTGTAGGACCAACGAGAGGGTTGGTTTATTTTCGTATTGAAGAGGAGCGGAGTCATGTTTGAACAGGAAGACTTGAAGTCCTTTGGCGGGGCCATCCAGAGGCTCATCCAGGGAGAGCACCTTTCCCGCGAAGAATGTTACGGCTTGTTCTGCCAGATTTTGAACAACCGGCAGCCGGACCTGCAGCAGGGGGCCTTTCTGGCCGCCCTGGTCGCCAAAGGAGAGACTCCCGAAGAAATCGCCGGGGCCTGGCAGGCCATCGATGAACTGGATACGGTTCATGCCCAAATGAAACTCACCGAACCCCTGGTGGAGAACTCCGGCACGGGAATGGATCAACTAAAAACCTTTAACGTAAGTTCCGCCGCGGCCATCGTGGCCGCGGCGGGGGGCGTGCGGGTCGCCCGGCACGGGGCTCGGGCCCTGACCTCGGTCTGCGGCGCCGTGGATATCCTGGAAGCCTTGGGGATCGAGGTGGAGGGCGACGTCCCGCTGGTGGCCCGCAGCATCGAGCAGGCCGGTATCGGCCTTTTCAACGGTATGAGCCCCGAGGTCCACCCCCGGGCCCTGGGCCGTATTCTGAGCCAGATCCGCTTCGGCAGCACCTTGAACATCGCCGCTTCCCTGGCCCACCCCTGCCGGCCGACCCACGCCCTCCGCGGCGTCTACGCCGTGGAACTCCTCCCCAAGGTGGCGGCCGTCATGCAGGAAATCGGGTACCGGCGGGGGATGGTAGTCCACGGCTTCGATGCCCGCAGAGAAAAAGGGATGGACGAACTCTCCGTACTGGGGGCCAGCCGGATCTATGATTTTTTTCCGGACGGGACGTTCCGGGAATACGACCTTCAACCGGAAGAATTTGGCATCACCCGGGTTCCTTACGAATACATCGCTCCGCTCCAGGACCGGGAACGGGAAGCCGTCCGCTTCCTGCAGGTACTGGCCGGAGCCGGGCACCAGGCCTGCATCGATTTTGTCTGTCTAAACGCCGGTGCGGTGCTTTATGTGGCCGGTCGGGTGGGAACCCTTGCCGAGGGTGTTCGCCACAGCCACGACCTGATCGGCGCCGGACAGGCCTTGAAAAAACTGACCGACTGGGTAGCCGTCCAGCAGGGCCCGGAACGGAAAGGTATCCGGCGTCTGGAGCAGTTAGTGAAAGCGGCCGACCTGAAAATTCACTAATTTTTTATCAAGGAGGAAACGTCATGACTATCTTGGAGGAAACCATCCGTACTATTCGGCCGGTCCATACGGCCCTGGAGCCGGCCGTCCGGTCCCATCTCGACCAATTGACCAAGCCGCCCAAAAGCCTGGGACTGCTGGAAGACCTGGCCGCCCAGTATTGCCTGGTCACCGGGACGGACCGGCCGGTCCTGGGTCGAAAAAAAATCTTTACCTTCGCCGGGGACCACGGAGTGGCCGCCGAGGGCGTGTCCGCCTACCCCCAGGAAGTGACCCCCCAGATGGTCCGCAATATGCTGGCCGGCGGGGCGGCCATCAACGTTCTGGCCCGACAGGCCGGGGCGCAGGCAGTGGTGGTGGACCTGGGAGTCAATGACCCCCTGGACGGGGCCCCCGGATTGATTCGCCGGAAGGTCAAGTTCGGAACCGACAATATCGCCCAAGGGCCGGCCATGACCGAGGCCGAGGCGGTCACCGCCCTGGAAACCGGGATCGATCTGGCCCGGGAAGCGGTGGCCGAAGGGTTCGATCTGCTCGGCACCGGCGACATGGGGATCGCCAATACCACGCCCTCTTCGGCCCTGTTCGCCGCCCTGCTGCCCTGTCCGGTGGAGGAGATCACCGGCCGGGGAACGGGAATCGACGACGCCGGGCTGCTGCACAAGATCCGGGTGATCAAGGATATCCTCTGGATCAACCGCGATCGTCTCGGCGATCCCCTGCAGACCCTGGCAGCGGTGGGTGGGCTGGAAATCGCCGGCATCGCCGGACTTTGTCTGGGAGCGGCGGCCGCTTCCCGGCCGGTCGTAGTGGACGGCTTCATCTCCTCCGCCGGCGCCCTGGTGGCTTGCCGCCTGGCCCCGGTGGTCCGCGATTATCTGTATTTCAGCCACCAGTCGGAAGAAGCCGGACATGCCACCTTCTTAAAGCTTTTTCGAGTGGAACCAATTCTGAATTTAAGAATGCGTTTGGGGGAAGGAACCGGGGCGGCCCTGGCCATGACCCTGATCGAAGCGGCCATGCGGATTTACAACGAGATGGCCACCTTTGCCTCGGCCGGGGTGAGCGGGAAGGAATAAACTATTGAGAGAAGAGGGGAGATGGAAGATGGAAGAAAAAACTAAAGACCTTGGCGCAAACGCCCAGCCCAAAACGGGCGACCCTCGTTAAAAACCCCGGGGCGGGTCTTTGCTTCCATCTGCCCTTTTAAAGGTGGGCCAAAAATCCCAACAGGCCGTGGATCGTGGCCACGATCAGTAAAAGGAGGCCTGTTTTTTTATGGACCCCGATCTTGACTTTGATCCAGTGCAACCCGCTCACCAGCTGAAAGAGCAACAGGATAAAATTTATTATCCCCAGAATTAATATGATCGATACACCGGCGATCGTCATACACAGCCTCCGTGTTCAAAAAGGGTGACGTAGAACGGATGAGGTCTTTATCTCCAACGCGAACGGAGAACGGGTAGGGGCGATTTCAGCCGCCCCTACCCCCTATTCCTCAGGCCGGTTTGCACGTTCTCTTGGGTCCTTGTTCAGCGGTTTTTTCCAACCAAAAAAATTTCAAATTTTTTTGGTTAGGCTTTGATCCCCACCTTCTTGGTACCCGGGCCTTTGCTGCCGTGCATGTTGCAGTTGGCCTCGGCGGTGATTTCCACCGGCTCATTAACGGTCAATTTGAACTCCAGTGAGAAATTGTTCGACTCCGGGCGGTTGGTCATAGAATAATCCCTGAGGAACGTGTCTTTTCCGTTGACCTTGGCATGGACCCAACTGACGTAATGGAACATATTATTGGCGCTGTGGGTCACGTTCAGTTTAACCGTGATTTCGGTCCCCTTGACCACCTGATCGGGGGCCTCGACGGTCACCCCCGCCTGGTCGGCCAGCGCCGGTACGGCGTAGCCGGTTACCACCATTGACGTCACCAACGTGATCCATTTCCTTCTGCTTATTTCCATAGGCTCCTCCTTCCGCTACGTTTTTAAATTCGATGTTGGACGTTCGATGTTCGATGTTGGATGTTCGTCTTTTAAAACCGCCACCCCATCATCCCGCCCCTTCCGAACCCGAAGAGGGCGCTGGAGAGGCTGCCGATCACGATGGAGACGATGATACTGACCAGGATGGTGACCATCACGTAACCGATCACCTTATCCTGGGGGGTTTCCATTAAAACCGGTAATCCCAGGTAAAAAAGATAGAGGCTGTACAGAGAAATCAGCATGGACAGCGGAGCCAGCGAGGGAATGAGCAGCAGGATCCCAGCCAGCCAGGCCGGGGTCCAGGAATAGACCGCCACCTTCATGGCCTGGACCGGGTTTTTCCGGGATCCGAAGCTGGGGGCCAGGGCGTCGATAATCAACCCGACGACGTACAAGCCCAGCAGCGAAAATACATAGGAAACGATCAGATGGCCGATCCCCGAGATAAACGGCATCCGGTAGTGAAACCCCAGGATCGACATGCCGATCAGGGAGAACCCGATGAAGGAGGCCACGGCGGGGATGGCGGCCAGGACGGCGGCATAGGAGGTGAAAAGCTCCTTGGTCTCCGTCGGTTCGTTTTTGATCTCGAGCCAGGTTTCCTTGGGCTTCAGCAGAATACCCTTTACCCGGGAAACGATATCCATAACAGATCCTCCTCCATTTTTTGGGACGCTTCACCCTTTTGAGTGGGTAACCACCATATCCGGTATAGTCAGCAGGTCCCGGCCAAAGGGTTTTCCCAAGGTACTCCGTGGCGGTAGCCTGAATTTACCAAGGGCTACTAGAGGTAGTAGCCGCCCACTCAAAATGGTGAAGAACCTTTTTTGGTTTACACCTCCGAATTCCACCCGCTAAAAATATAGTGAACCTCGAAGAATGAGTCAACGACAAAACAAGCGCCGTCAGGGGACGGTTATCTCCGCCTCATCCGAGGGCTCTCCTTCCAACTGATCCCTGTCGCTGGCCGTCAGGCGGAAGGACAGGGTTTTTCCTTTTTTCATTTCTCCCTGATAGAGGTACTCGGTCCCGGAGGATTCGCCGATCTTTTCCCAGAAGAGCAAAAAGCTTTTTTGGCTGATGGTATATTTCTGAATGTCTTTTTCCGGATTGGGCGTCCAGGTCAGTCGGATCCGCTTCCCGTCCCATTGGGCCTTGAGCCCCCGGGGCTTGACCGGCACCGGCTTGGTGGAGGAAGTAGCGACGGCCGAAAACTTTCCCTCCAGCCCGTCCTTATCCACGGCCCGGACCTGGTAATAATATTTGGTGCCGTCCTCCAACTTTGGATCGACCCCCTGAGTGGCAGGGACCGGAACTTCCGCCACCAGACTCTGGATGGACTGGGGATCCCGGCCGCGGAAAATCTGGTATTTGGCGATATCCGCCTCCTCGGAGGCCTTCCATTTCAGGGAGACCTGCTTCACTTCCAGTTGGTTGGCCTGCACCCCCAGGACCGGTTCGGGAACCGGTTTGGTGACGGCGTTGTCCACCGGGGAGTCCGGGCCGGGAACGTCCACGATGTTGACGGCTTGGACCTTGTAAAAATAGCGGGTCTCATCCAGTAACGGAGTGGCGATCCCGAAAAAACCTCTTTTGACTCCGTCCACAAACTCGACGGTGTCCTTGCCGTCTACAAAGCCAATCTTTTCAAAAGGCCCCTCTTCTTTGGCGGCCCGGAAAACGGCATATCCTTTTACCTCCGGTTCGTTTACGGGGCTCCATTTTAACGGAACCTTCCGGGGTTGCAGGCTCAGCGCCTCCAGTTTTTGAACTTTGGCGGGGGGCCCTTTGGTCACTGCAGTGACCGCCCCTGACGGGAGGGATTCGGCTCCCACCTGATTGATCGTTACGATTTTATAAGAATACGTAGCCAGGTCGCCCAAGTCCGGATCGGTGAAAGTGGCCTGGTTGCGGCCTTCCAGGGTTTTAATTTTTTCCCAGGGGCCTGACCCGGCCTGCCGCTGTACGGCGTAACCCCGGACCTGCGGATCCGTGGCAGGCTGCCAGGTCAGAACGACTCTGCGGATCAGTCCGGATTGGGCCGCCAGGCCGGTGACGGCACCGGGGGGACCGGCGGTGGTGATTTTGATGGGTCTGGTCGGCAGGCTCGTCATTTTGGAAGGAGCCACCGCCACGATCCGGTAATAAACCGTCTCCCCATCCGGCAGGTTGCCTTCTTCATAGCGCAGCACGGGGGCCTCGGCCGGCGTAAGCTGGCCGACCTCCTGGAAGGGCCCCGCCTCCGCCGCTGCGCGCAGGATTTTGTAATGCTGGACCACGCCGGGGGGATCCGGTTGGATCTCGATCTGGGTTCCGCGGATCCGGCCTTGAGCGGATAAGACCCGGGGGATCGGAATCCCCACTCCGGAGGTGTCGCCGACCCGGATCATTTCCTGGGAGAGCAGGGACACCATCTTGCGGATCACCTGGTGGGCGAAGGCCGAAAGGCTGATCGGCCGGTCGCTGACGGCTGAATCGGTCAGACTCCAGACAATGGAACCGTCGGCCACGTCGAT
>JACRCK010000183.1 GCA_016219065.1 Deltaproteobacteria bacterium | reverse complement strand
TCCACGCAGCGGGTCCCTTTAAAGCCGATCTTCAAGACGTCCTCAAGGTCCAGGTCTTCCCCTTCGGCCCGGAGGGTATCCAGGACCGTCTTTTGAGACAGTCCGCCTAACAACAGGCGGGTTGAATCCGCCTTGGGATCACAGCCCACTACCATGATCTTCTTGCCCATTTCCGCCAGGGCTGCGACGGTGTTCTGGGTAGTGGTCGATTTCCCGATGCCGCCCTTCCCGTAGATGGCTATTTTTCTCATGTGTGTTTCTCCTTTCGACAAATCAATCAGTCGCAAATTTATAAGGCAACTAATATGCCAACAGATTAAGGTCCGCGGCCTAAGACGAGGATGAAGGGAAAAACCCTTTTGAAAACCAAGGGGATGTAAGGATTATTTTTTTAAAAGGGCCGGTCCGGGAAGCGATCAGGTCTCTGCTGTCGTCTTGGTAAAAGCTACTTAAAGGTAGGATATTCGGTCATTGCCTACCGAATAGTAGGAGTTGCTGTTTCATCCAAGAATAAGGTCCAAGATTCAAGGTTCGGAGAAAGTCATTTTCAGGTGGGGTCTCCCGGGGATAGGAAGTTTGGTTTGTCCTAGCGAAGAAGGGGGCCTCTATAGCAATAGCAGAACGGTGACGCACAGCGCAAATAATATGGGGTTAAAGGGAAAGAAGTCTGGGGGAAAGCCTTGGAGGCTTATTTGAACTTTCCGGGCTCGATCCCGTATTTGGCGACTCGCAGCCCGATCATGCGCTCGGTCATGCCCAGTGCCCGAGCGGCCTTGGCCAGGTTGCCCCGGGAGCGTTTCAATTCTTCGGCGAGGATCTCCCGTTCCATGCCGGTCATCATCGCCTTAAACGTACCGCTGCGCTCCCCGCCTCCGTTCAAGTCGCTCCTTTGGAGATTCGGCGGGAGCAGATAGCCGTGAATAACGCCGTCGGTGCATAAAATAATCGCCCGTTCCAGGCAGTTTTCCAACTCCCGCACATTGCCCGGCCAGTGATAATTCATCAGCATATCGGTGGCCGTCGTCGATATGCGGGTTATTTTCTTGCCATGTTCCTGCCCGTATTTTTCGAGAAAAAAATCGGCCAGGAGCATGATATCGGTCTTCCGCTGCCGCAGGGGTGGGACCATGATGGGAAAGGTGTTCAACCGATAGTAGAGATCTTCCCGGAATTTCCCTTTCTCCATGAGTTCTTCCAGGTTTCGGTTGGTGGCGGTAATGATGCGCACCTCGGCCTTGATGGTGGCGTTCCCGCCGATGCGCTCAAATTCCTTTTCCTGGAGGACGCGCAAGAGCTTGGTCTGGATCAAGGGCGGCAGATCGCCGATCTCGTCGAGAAAGATCGTTCCCTGGTGGGCCAGCTCAAAACGTCCCTGCCGCGCCCCAATGGCACCGGTGAAAGACCCTTTCTCATGGCCGAATAACTCGCTTTCCGCAAGGGCTTCGGGAAGGACCGCACAATTGACTTTCACAAAAGGCTTAGCGGCCCGGTTGGAGTGGTAATGGATCGCATGGGCTACCCGCTCTTTGCCTACCCCGCTTTCACCGAGGATCAATACCGTGGCATTCGTCCGGCAGACTTGTTCGATAAGGGCATAGACGTTCTGCATGGCCTTGGAATTCCCCACAATGGTCTTCGGTTTGTATCTGTTTTTTAACGCATCCTGAAGACGTTGATTTTCCTCCCTGACCTTTTCGAGCTCTTCCTGGGCTTGTTGGCGCAACCGTACGGCTTGAGAAATACTGGAGGCAATGATGGCTAAAAGACGGGCATCCTCTTCCAGGGCCGTCTCCTCTTTAGGCAGGCGGTCCGCCGAAAGGGTCCCGATCACCTCGCTTCCGATTTTTATGGGTACACAGATAAAGGCGAGGTCACTTTTATTGAGTTTTTTTCTCGAACCGGTCCGGTCGAGAAAAAGAGGTTCTTCGGACATTCTAGGAACAATGGCCGGTTGTCCGGTTTCGACGACCTTCCCCGTGATCCCTTCTCCCCGGCGGTACTTGCCTTTGGCCTGTTCTTCCGGCCGCAGGCCGTAGGCCTCTTCAATGACGATCTCCCCCTTTTTACGATTCAGAATGGTCAGGGTGCTGCGGAGGACGCCCATATACTCGGTGGTCATCTGGAGAATGGGTTGCAGGACGGTCTGGAGGTCGAGGGTCTCGCTCAGCTTGGTGCTGATTTCAAACAGGAGCGTGAGCTCTTTTATTTCGCGGGATGCTTTGGTCTCCGGCATCATGGCTCCATTAGGTCCCCACCCCTAAACCGGGAAATTTCTCGTACTCGGCCGGTTCAAAGGAAAGCACTGCTTCAATGGTCAGAACAGCTGTCTTACCCTGCGGATCCCAACCGACCCCCTCGGCCTTTTGGATGGTTTCCATGACCTTTCCGGTCATTTCCTGATCCACCACTATTTCCAGACATATTTCAGGCAAAAAATCGGTCGCCCGTTCCTTACCCCGGAAAATCATGGCCGGACCGTTGTGGGGGCTTACCTGGCGGCAATTCGAAGTGGTCACGTCATGAAGGCCTAAATCCTCTAAGGCACCTTGGACTTCATCCAGATTAAGGGGGTCGATCCAGGCCTTTATTTTTTTAAACATGGGGCACCTTTTCGGGAAAAACAGGGCCAGGTCGGTCCGGTTTTCTTGCGGACTTACCCGGGCCTGGCCCTGTTTTTCCTTTTCCTTAAAAGGCGGCAGTCAGAATGATGCCGCCGTACAGAAAGTCATTTTTGTCGCTCAGGCTGGTCCCGCGGATGCGGTTCTTAGCGTCATCCGACAGGGCCACCGAATAAGCGAGCACCGGTTTGACCGAAAAATACTTGCCGAAGGGAATAGTCAACCCCACCGAAAAATTCCCGTCGTGTAAATGGAACCCGTCGTATTTATCGGTGGTCGGCTGCAGGTTGGAATCGTATTTTACAATTTTGTCGGTATCGGAAATCTGCGAGCCGATGGCGGCCCCCAGGTCCAGGGTGATTTCTTTGGTTAAATTAAAGGAATGGCTGATTCCCAGGTTGAAATACCAACCGGGATAATTGGCGATCTCCCGATAGATGGACAGGGTGGGGGAAAGCAGGACGTTCCCGGCGATTTTCAGATACAATTCCTGGGAATCTTCCACCCCTTCCAGGGCATAGTAGATGTAGCCGCCGCCCAGTTTGACCGGGCCGAAATCGTACGTATACGAAAGGGTCAAATCCGTTTCATTCCAGTTGGTCTTGTCGGCCTTGGTGAACTTGTCGTTGGTGTCCAGGTTGCCCCAGAGGTTGGCCTCAAAGCCCTGGTAGCCGACGGTCAGGGACGGTTGGATGACGACGCTGTCCTTGCTCAGTTCATAGCCGCGCCAGATATACTGGCTCAAGCCGGCCACGGCGCCGCTGAAATAGGGCTTGGGTTCTTCTTTCTTTTCTTCGGCCAGAGCCGGCAGCGTCAGGCCCAGGACCAGCAGCAGGGCGATGGTGAAATGCAAAAATCTTTTTCTCATTTTCCTTTTCCTCCTTAGCAGGTGTAATAAATTTTTTATTGGGTTGGAGATCCGGATCCAACTAGTGTTGAACCGGTGCACTGCATGGCTCGTGCCAACAACGTCTTAATTTATAAATTAATTGTATATATAATAAGTTACCTGAAAACGGGTTGGCGATGCTTATCATAGTAAAATACAATAATGAAATATACAAAAGACAATAATACAAAAATGTATATCAAGAAGCCGGAACCGGCCGGGAGCGGACGTGGAAAAAACAAACCGCGACCGAGTCGGCAGGAATGGCGACGGGTCTAGTAGCGGACCGGTCTCACCCGGCGGATCATAAAGGAAGAGATCAAACAGAATATACCCAGGTAGGAAAAAACGATCGAGAAATCCGCGCCGGTGGCGTCCAGGAGATAACCGCTCAGGGAGGGCCCGATGGCCCCGGAGAGGAATCCGTAAGCGGTAAACACCAGCCCGTATACGGCGCCGAAGTGTTTTATTCCGAAACAGTCAACGGTCAGGGGGGCGGAGACCGCAAATAAGGTCCCGAAGGCAAAGCCGATAACCGCGGCCAGCAGCAGGATGACCGGCAGGCCCGACACCCGGGGCAGCAGCAGGTAGGCGATGCCGGCCGCTAAAAACGTCAGGCTCATGCCCCCGGTGCGACTGAACTTATCGGAGAAATAGCCCATGATCAGGCGGCTGAGGCCGTTGGTCAGATTGAAGGCCGTCAGGATCAGCACCGCCAGTTCGGGGGCCGGCAGCCGGGCCAGGCCGAAAGGAACTGCCAAAGTTACCAAGGCGATACCAGCGGCCCCCTGGAAGGCCCAGGTGCACCAGAGGAACCAGAAGCTAGGAGAGCGCAGGCTTTCGGCGACGGTGGCGGCGGGCCCGGCCGGCGGCGGCGGCGGCCCGGTAGGCGGGGTGGGCCAGGATCGGTTGCGGCTGACTTCATTCGGGCTGGCAGTGCCCCAAGCGGCCAGGGTCCCCGTGATCAAAGCCGTCGAGGCCAATAGCAAATTCATGGATTGGTACCCGAACGCGAGTTGGAGGTATCCGAATAAGGGGGACATGACCGCGGCCGACAGGCCGTAGACCAGATTGACGATGCCGGATACCAGCCCCCGCTTCTGCGGAAACCAGCGCTGCACTGCGGTTAAGCCGGGGATATAGATGAAGCTGGCGGTAGCGCCGTTTAGGAAGGCCCAGAGATAGACCAGCCAGAGACGATCGGCGAAAGCGATCAGGAACTGGTTGCCGCCGAAGAGAACGGCCCCCCAAAGGATCATCCGGCGCGTGCCCCAGCGCTCCTGCCAGCGGCCGACGAAAAACATAAAAATACCCACGGCGGCCAGCACAAAGAAAAGAGTGTTGCCGATCTCCCCGCGACCGACGCCGAACTGCTGCTGCCACAGGGGTCCCATGACCCCGGGATAGCCGAAGATAAAGGCCCCGGGCCAGAAGATGGCCCCCGCGCTGCCGATAACGGCCAGGGTTCCTCGGGGATTTTTCATGGGACCTGCACCTTCATTGGAGAATATCATTCGATGTTGGATGTTCGCCTGAGAAGATCTTCAGGCTTCACGGTCGCTCGCACCTACATGACCGTTCTGCCGGCCAAGCCCGCTTTTTGGGCCAGGGTGTCGGCCAGCAGCCAACCGATAATGGCCAGGCATTCCATGTCCAGGAATTTTTCAGCCCGTCGCTGGAAGAGCAGGGTGCATTGGGCCGGAAAGTCCTCATAGGCATCGTTGAACAGGAGGAGCAGCGGGATGCGGGTCAAAGCCGGTATTTGGCCGGTAAACTGGTAGGAAAGGGTCAGCGCCGGGGGAACGGACCCCAGGCCGGCGGCCGCTTCCCGGAGCTGTTCCAGGCGCCCGGAGAAGCGCCGGGCAATGGCCCGCTCGCTGTTGTTGACAAACCCGCCGACGAAGGGGGCGGCATCCTTGAAATCCTTGTAGGAAACCCAGCATTCGCCGCTCAGAGGAAATTGAGGAGGGGCGAGAATGAGGTAACGGCAAAGCACGATGCTCACGGCGTGAAGGGGCTCTCGTCCGGATTCATCCAGGACTCCAGTTCGGGAAACCCGGTAGGTTTGTCCCAGGAAGGGGATGAGCGCAGCGCCCTGCTCCATCGAAATGGCCAGGGTGTCGGCAATTTCGGCCGGATCGATCCGGGCCACCTGGGCCAGGTAATTTCGCAATGTCTCTTCGAAAACGGGGGCTTTTTCGCTCATGGTCCTTTTCGTATCCTATTTTATTCTTTCGGTTTGGAAGGGGTTTTCCTGCTGAAAATCGGGGTAGTAGTTCTCGGCGCTTTCCAGTTCCTGCGCAAATAATTCTTCAAAGCCCAGTTGTTCCGCCATTTCCAGGGCCTGCCGGTATTCGTCCCCGGTCAGGGGCCTACGGAGTAGCGGATGGTCCGCGGCCCGGTGGAGGGGTCGATACTGGGACATGAGGCTGAGCGGAATCCGGGGGGAGATTTCCAGCAACTCCTGGAGCATCTCCGCCGTACCGCTGAGGCCCTCCGGTAAGACCAGATGCCGTACCAGCAGGCCTTGGACCGCGACCCCGTGGGAGTCCGTCTTCAAAGGACCGGCCTGCCGGTACATTTCCCGAACGGCCGTCCGGTTGAGGCGGGTGTAGTCCGGAACTTGGGAAAGGACCCGGGCGGATTCGTCGCTCCCGTATTTCATGTCCGGCAGGAAGATGTCCACGATCCCTTCCAGGGACCGCAACAGTTCCGTGGAGACATAGCCGTGGGTGTTGTAGACGATCGGCAGCCGCAGGCCCAGGGGGATGGCCAGTTCCAGGGCCTCCAGGATAAAGGGCCAGTGGGGGGTGGGGGAAACCAGGTCCAGATTGTGGCAACCCTGGCGCTGCAAATCCAGAAATACATCCGCGAGCGCCGCCGGGGATACTTCTTCCCCCAGGCCTTCCTGGCTGATCTGAAAGTTCTGGCAGTAAAGGCAGCGCAGGGCGCAACCGCTGAAAAATACCGTCCCGGCTCCCCGTTCCCCGGTCAACGGCGGCTCCTCGCCGAAATGGGGCAGGGCCCGGGCCACCCGGGCCCGGGCGCCCTGGCCACAAAACCCGGTTTCCCCGGAAAGGCGATCCACGCCGCACTCCCGGGGGCACAACCGGCAGGGGGCCATCAGGTCCCGGATTTGTCCTGCACATTGCTGGAAAGCCCCGGTTTCCCAGAGGTTAACATAAGAAGGGATAAGTTTTTTCACCATTTTCATCTTCGGTCGTCGCGGCAAAAACCTCTATTGCAGTCCACTTGATAACCTTAACCATGATCGATTTCATCCAATCGCAACAACCGATGCCCTTCAAAGACTGTTAAAATTTCAATTGTTTTTTGTCTTAAGCGATAGACGAGGCGATATTTTTTAAACAACAGCTCTCTGATTTCGGGATGGGATATTTCCGGGACCATTCTACCCTGCAGCGGTCTGTCGGAGAGCGTTTTCTCCGTATGTTCTATCAATTCATCAATAAAAGTTATGGCCCGGTCGGGATTGTCGGTCGCTATAAAGGCCTCGATCTCGATCAGCTTGTCGAGGGCTTCCTGGGTCCAAACCATTTTCATCCGGGGTTATCCCTCACTGCGACGGTTTTTTAAAGCCTCCCGGACTTCTTTCGTTCGGTATGTTTTTCCACTAGTTGCATCCGCCAGGCCCTGTTTGACAGAATCCAGGAAAGAATTCCGATAGACCAGGTCATCGTATTCCTGAGGGGACAATAGCACCCCGGCCGGTTTTCCGTTTTGGGTAATGATCAGGGGATGGCCGGTATTCTGGATAGTTTTAAACCACTTGGAGATGCTGGTCTTGAATTCGCCAATGGGGACGATATCGTTATTGATGGAAATGGCCTTCATCGATGGCTCCTTATTCAGGACGATATTATGATCAGAATTTAAATCAAAATTTAATTTAAATCAACCGAAAGTTTCCAGCCTCTTGACTTTTGAATTTATCCCCGATTAGTATCTGCGAAGCATGAAAGATAATCGAACAATCTTGGGAATGGCTTCCTGGGAGTGGGTCCTGCTCCTGGTCCTGATGGCTTTTATATCCGTGCTGGCCGTTGTCCAGACGACGAGAAGCCGGGAGGCCCCTTTCAAACAATTCGCGGTCCGGGCCGCGCGGATCGGTCAGGCCCTGGAGGCCTATGCCCGGGACCACGGGGGCTGCTATCCCCCCGACGGGATCGATAACCAGGCCCCGCCGGGGCTGAGTCCACAATACATCGACTGGCAGGAAGACTGGAACGTGGACTACGAGGTCCACCCTAACGGCCAGGGCGGTTATTTCGCGGCCTTGGAATACCTGGGGCGTTACAAAAAAAACCGGGAATACCACGCCCTGGGACTCACCCAAAATCCGGTCTACCGCCAAAAATACGGCCGGGCCCAACGGATCCCCGGCCAACTGACGCGCATCTGGGTTTTTCATGAATCCGCGCCGATTTGCCCGACTCCTTAGAGGCCTTCCAAAGGTATGCAAAAAATAGCCGTAATCGGTGCCGGCGCCGTGGGCTGCGGGCTCGGCTTTCTGCTGACCCGGGCCGGGAGGCAGGTGACCCTCATCGGCCGGCCGGATCAGGTGGAAGTCATTCGCAACCACGGTCTGCGGGTGGAAGGGTATGCCGGAGAGCATACGGTGGCGATCCCGGCGGCCGAAAGACTGGATTTTACGCCCGACCTGGTCTTGCTGGCGGTGAAGACCCAGGATGTGGCCGGAGCCCTCCGGGAGAACCAGACCTTTATTGCCGGAGCACCCGTGGTCACCATGCAGAACGGGGTCCGCAGCGATGACCTGGCGGCCGAACTGCTGCCCCGGAAGCAGATCCTCAGCGCCGTGGTCCTGCTGCACGCCAATTACCTGGCCCCGGGATCGGTGACCCTCATGTATGAGGGCGGCCTGATCGTGGGCCGGCCCTTCGGTCCCCGGGATGTCTTGTTGGAACAGACGGCCGTACTCCTGAACCAAGCCCTTCCCACCCGGATTTCGGACAATATCCGGGGCGCCCATTGGCTGAAGCTGATCACCAACCTGAACAACGCCCTGCCGGCCCTGATCGACGGCACCTTTCACCAGGTGTACGGCGATCCCGATCTGGCCTCCCTGGCCATCCGGATCATGCGGGAAGGACTGAAAACGGCCCAAAAGGCCGGCATCCGTTTGGAATCCCTGCCCAACATTTCGGTCGGCCTCACCCGCCTGATCAATTTCCTGCCCGTCGCCCTGGCGGCCCGGGTTGCGGCGGTCCGGGTGGAAAAGATGAAGACCCCCTGGCCCCTGCTGGGCTCCACCCTCCAGAGCCTGCGACGACGGCGTTCTACGGAAATTGATTACCTGAATGGTGAG
>JACRCK010000184.1 GCA_016219065.1 Deltaproteobacteria bacterium | reverse complement strand
GGGGATTAACAACAAGATAAAGCGTCTGAAGCGCATGGCTTACGGCTACCGCGATGTGAAATACTTTTTACTCAAGATCCATCAGCATTGCGGCCTGCTCAACCCCAGGCTTCCAACTTAATCACGAAAGATGGAAAATTTCTATTGACTGATTTTTTCCTGGGTCCGCCCGTTTGCGGTGTTAAGTCTTTGTTTATAGCATTTTTAAATCTAAAAAAGCCCAGTCCCGGAACTCGGGACTGGGCTGCAGAAGATGTAGTTACAAAAAATCCTGCCGGCTCGGAAACGCCTGGCCAGGCTTCGGGGGAAATCCCTACAGGTCAGAGGGTTACACCGATCGGTCCACCAGGCCGGAAGCCTTCTGACTATAGAGCGTGGATTGCGAAAAATTTTGCAGCAGGAAGCTTTGTAGTTCCGCCGCACTCCATTTCCCGTCCTCGTCGGTGTCGTGGGAGGAAAGAATATCCTGCGCGTTTGTGTTGTCGCCGGCGGTTGCCGCCGGATTGGGACCATGGGGCGGTGGCGGGGCGTTCTCGCGCATGAAGCCGTCCAGTTCGGTTTTGCTGAGGGCGCCGTCGCCGTCGGCATCGTAGCCGGCAAAGAGATCGTCCACGTTCAGGCGGCTGCCCGTATCCTCCGCTATCTTGCCGACCAGGGTTGATAGTTCGTCCTTACTGACACGGCCGTCGTCATTCTGATCTACCTTGGCGAACAAATCATCAAGGGGAGCCTGTCGCCTGGCTTCGCCCATCCCGCCCGGACCTCCCGGCGGAGGCGGGGCGTTCGCGCGCATGAAGCCATCCAATTCCGTTTGGCTTAATTGGCCGTCGCCATCGGAATCGTAAGTGGAAAAGATATCCTCCACGCTGAGGGTGTTGCCGGTAGCTTCCGATAACTTCCGGGCCAGATCGGATATCTCCACCTGGTAGATGCCGCCGCTGCCATCGCTGTCCACTTGGTTGAACAAATCGGGGCGGCGCATTTCCCTATCCGGCAGGACCATCTGATTGTACAGACCGCTCAATTGACTGACGTTGTTGACCATACGTCCTCCTTTCTAAAAATGAATTATTCGAAAAAATATCCCGGGATATTTGGCGGTTAAAGCAAGGCCGGTGCCACGACAAGGCCACTCCGCGTTAAACGTTGCCGGGATCTCGTCCTGATACGTTACGCTTGGATCTCCGGGCCCCGGTTCTCTTTTTACGTTTATCCTCGAATACTTCCGGTGCCTGTCGCAGAAAGGCTGATTTCCAGTTTTTAATCTGGTTCGGATGGATCTCGTATTCGGCGGACAGATCGGTTAGATTTTTTTTCCCGAACAAAAGTTCCAGGACCACCTGGGCCTTGAACGTTCCGCTGTAGGTCTTGCGTTTTTTCATGGGTTATCCTCGGATAAAGACGTTTTAGCGTAACGTATCATCAGCATGCTTTTTTCTGGAGCCGGGACATCCTTCCGGGCGCCGCACAATTCACCGTCTACGGGAGACCGGAATTCTTTTCCGCCATCCCGGGAAATTATTGCCGGGGGTCTTTGACGGCGGCGCCCGGCGGCCCGTATCGTCCGGGTTCGGCGGGCGCCGCCATCTCCCGGCCGCCGGGTTGAAACCCCCATCCGCCGGGATGGGGCCGGCGACCGTGCTGCATAGCTTTTTTTTGTTCCGGGGTCAGCAAGGCTTTGATTTCCTCGCTGGCTTGAATGTGGGCCAGTTGAATCGAGGTGCGCCAGGCTTCCATTTTTTTTAATTTTGCTTCCACTGCCTTCAGATGCACCGGCTCTCGTTCCAGGATTTCCACAGTAGTTCACTCATAGCGCAAGGCCTCGATCGGGTCCATCCGGGCGGCTTTCAGGGCCGGGAAATAACCGAAAATGACCCCCACCGCAGCCGAAAAAAGAAAAGCGATCAGGACGATGGGTCCGTTGAAGACAAAGGGGACCCGCAGCAGGCCGGCCAGCCAGACGGAAGACCCCAGGGCCAGGGCGATGCCGATCAGTCCGCCGAAGGAGGAAAGCACCACCGCTTCCACCAGAAACTGCAGCAGCACCTCCCGCTCGATGGCGCCGATGGCCAGCCGGATGCCGATCTCGCGGGTGCGCTCGGTGACCGAAACGAGCATGATGTTCATGATGCCGATGCCGCCCACCAGCAGGCTCACGGCGGCCACGGCGCTGAGCAGGGCCGTGAGCAGCCGCGTGGTCCCGGTCAGCATGGAGCTGATCTCCTTCAGGTCCATGACGTTGAAATTGTCGTCGTCGCTGGGCCCGAGGTGACGCTGTTCCCGCAGCAGGCGGGCGATGTCCTGGCGGGCTTTATCCGTGGAGGCACCCTCGCGAATGGAGACTTGAAACATCCCCACATCCTGATTGCCGGCCAGTCGTCGCTGCAGGGTCCGCAGGGGGATCACCACGAGATCGTCTTGATCCATGCCCATGGTATTCTGCCCTTTGCCCGCCAGCACCCCGATGATCTCACAGGAGAATTTCTGCAGGCGGATCTTCTCCCCCAGCACCTCCGCCTGTGCGCCGAAGAGTTTCCGGAGCACGGTCTCCCCCACGAGGCAGACGGCGGCCCCGGACCGCAGTTCACTGTCGCTGAAGTTCCGGCCGGCCTTCAGGGAGCGATTGGTAACGGGAAAATAGGCGTTGTCGCTGCCGGTGACCTGGGTCGTCCAGTTCTGGTTGCTGAAGATGACCTGGAGGGACCGGGAAGCCACCGGGGCCATGGCCGCCACGGAGCCGACTTCCCGCAGGATCGCCTGGCCGTCCGCCTCCTTGAAGGGGATATTGCCGGCGCTCTGTCCCGGGCCCAGCCTTTTCCCCGGCGTCACCATGAGCAGATTGCTGCCCATGGCCGCAATCTGCTGCTTGACCTGAAGGGTGGCGCCCCCGCCGATGGTCACCAGGATGATGACGGCCCCCACGCCGATGACGATCCCCAGGATGGTCAGGAAGGAACGCAGGACGTTGCGTTTCAGTTCCCGCAGGGCCAGCAGGATGGTATTGGTCAGCATCAGTTGCCTTTCCCCTTGGGCTGATCCGACGCTACCAGGCCGTCCATAAATTGGACCGTCCGCCGGGCGTAAGCGGCCATATCCGGCTCGTGGGTAATCATGATAATCGTAATGCCCAGGTTGCGGTTGAGCTCGGTGAGCAGCTCCATGATCTCGCGGCTGCGGGCCGAGTCCAGATTGCCCGTGGGTTCGTCGGCCAGCAGCAGGGCCGGGGAGGTGACGATCGCCCGGGCAATGGCCACACGCTGCTGCTGGCCTCCGGAAAGCTCGTTGGGCCGATGGGCTTCCCAGCCGGCCAGCCCCACCAGGTCCAGGGCCCGCCGCGCCTGTTCATGCCGCTCCCGGGGGGGCAGACCGCGATAGACCAGGGGCAACTCCACGTTTTCCAGGGCCGAGGTGCGGTTCAGCAGGTTGAACCCCTGGAACACGAACCCGTGGTAATGCCGCCGCAGCAGGGCCCGCTGGGTGCGGGTCAACCGGCCCACGTCGACGTTTTTAAAGGTATAGGTCCCGGCGGTGGGCGTATCCAGGCAGCCCAGGATATTCATGCCGGTGGATTTGCCCGAGCCGCTGGGGCCCATGATGGCCACGAACTCGCCCTCGTCGAAACGCAGGTCGATGCCCCGCAGGGCCTCCACGGTGGCCTGTCCGGATCCATATACTTTGATCACCCCTTGGAATTCGATCAGGGGCGGTCCCGATCGGTCGGGGCCTGGTTGTGTGGCGTCGTTCTTCATGGGGTCGTCCCCGTCAGGATATCGGTCACCACGGCGGCGCCGGGCGTAAGAAAGCCGGCCGTGATTTCCGTCCAGGTACCGTTGGTCAATCCCGGGGTCACCGGGATGGAAGCCAGACGGCCTTCCTTTAAAATCCAGACCTGCTGACGGTCTTTGGCAACCGTCGCCGCGGGTTTTTCGGACCGGGGGGCGGGGGGACGGGGCAGCAGGCTCCCCACCAGGCTGAGCGAGGGCTTCGCTTCCTGTTTGGCCGGGGGTGTAAAACGGAGGGCCGCGCTGGGGACGAGCAGGGCCTGTTCCAGATTGTTGACGGTGATGTCCGCCGTGGCCGTCATGCCCGGCCGCAGGGCCAGGTCCGGATTACCTACCTTCAGGACCGTTTCATAGGTCACCACCCCCGAAGTCGTGGAGGAGCCGTAGCGCGCCTGGGTGATCCGGGCGGTAAACCGGCGGTTCGGGTAGGCCGCCACGGTAAAGACCGCCTGCTGGCCTTCCTGAATCTTGCCGATGTCGGCTTCGTCCACGTTCACATGCAGTTCCATCTGCGTCAGGTCTTCGGCCAGGGTGAAGAGCACGGGGGCGGTGAAGGAGGCGGCCACAGTCTGCCCGGGTTCGATGCTGCGGGTCAGGACGATGCCGTTGATCGGGGACCGGATCACCGCTTTGGCCAGGTCGGTTTCGTTGGCCTGGACCGTGGCCCGGGCCTGGGAGGCCGCCGCCGCCGTGTTGGCGACATCGGCCCGGGCCCGCTCATAGGCCGCCTCGGCCGCATCGAATTCCGTCTGGGAGGGGACCCGGTTCCGGCTCAGTTCCCGTACCTTTTGAAACTGCTCCAGCTTGGCCCGGGTTTCCCGGACCGTGGCCTGGGCCAGCAGGGTCTTGGCCAGGGCCGCCTCCAGGGCCGCCCGGGACTGGGTTAACTGGGCTTCCAGCTTGGAGGTATCCAGCCGGGCCAGGACCTGCCCTTTCTTTACCCGATTATTGAAATCGGCATCCACACTCTTGACGATGCCGGACAATTCGCTGCCCACCTCCACTTTATTGGTCGGCTGCAGGGTGCCGGTGGCCGTGACGATGACGGTAAGATTTCCGCGCCGCACGGCCTCGGTCTGGTAGCGCGGGGCGGTCGATTGATTCTTGTTATTCCAGAAGACTGCCGCCGCGCCCGCGGCCAGCAGAACCAGGGCCAGAAAAAGCCCCCGCTTCAGCCACTTCCGCCGCTGCGAGTTTGGCTTGATCTCCAGGATTTTTTCAATGTCCGGTTTGGGAGCCATCTTATTCCTAACTTTCCTTATTCGATGTTGGACGTTGAATGTTGAATGTTGGACGTTCGTCTTTTTTTACAACGGATCTTCTCCAACCAGCGCTTCCCACCCTCCGCCGAGGGTTTTGTAAAGTCGGATGAGATTGGCGGCGGCCGTTCCGCGGCTGCGGGCCAGTTGAAACTGGAAGGACCGCTGGGAGCGTTGGGCCTCCAGAACGCTGGTGAAGTCCGTCAAGCCGGCTTCATACTTGTCCCGGGCCAGGGCCGCCGCCTGGGCCGAGGCCGCCTCGGCCGCACCCAGGGCCGCACTGCGGACCTGTTCTTCGGCGTAAGCCGTCAGGATATTTTCAACCTCCTCCAGGGCCCCGAGCACCGTGGCCTCGTATTGGATCAGGGCCTGTTCCTGCAGGGCCGACTGGATCTCGATTTTTTGGCGGAAGGCGCCTCCCTGGAACAGGGGCCAGGTGATGCGGGGGCCGCCGAGCAGGGTCCAGAGCCCGGAGGAGGTCAGGGCCGGCAGCGAAAGGGCTTCCAATCCAATGGAGCCGCTTAAAGAAAACTTGGGCTAGAGTTCGGCCGTGGCGATGCCGACCCGCGCCGTCTGGGCGGCCAGTTCCCTTTCGGTCCGCCGCACATCGGGGCGGCGGCGCAGCGCCTCGGCCGGCAGACCGACCGCCACCTGCACCGGCGGGACGGGTATGGCCGTTGGCGGCGAAAGTTCTGCGTGCACCCGGCCCGGTTGTTCTCCCAGCAGTACGGCCAGCCGGTTCAAAGCCTCTTCCAAAGACCGGCGCAGGACCGGCATCTCGGAGCGGGTGTTTTCCAGGTTGTAGCGGGCCTGTTGCACGGCCAGGTCGTCGCTTAGCCCCGCCTGCTGCCGCCAGACAACCAGTTGATAGGTATCTTCCTGGGTGGCCAGATTCGCTGCGAGGGCGGCCAGTTCTGCCTGGAGGGTGCGGACTTCCACATAATTCAAGGCCGTTTCCGCGAGCAGAGAAACCAGCGTAGCGCGGCTTTCTTCCCGGACCGCCTGCAGATCGGCCTCGGCGGCCTCCAGTGAACGGCGCAATCCGCCGAAGATATCCAGCTCCCAGGCGGCGTCAAAACCGGCCGAGTACAGGTCGCTGCCCGTGGCGGTCCCCGTATCCCGAATGGTTTGACCCCAGGTGGCGGAACCGGAGGCGTCGAGCGCGGGGGCGAAGGCCGCCTGGGCGGTGCCCCGGCGGGCCCGGGCCTCCCGTAACCGGGCCCGGGCCTTTTTTCCGTCGAGGTTGCCGGCCACGGCCCGGTCCAGCAAAGTGGAGAGCTGGGGATCCTGAAATAAAGTCCACCAGGAGGCCGAGTCTGCGGGTCCTTCCTGGGCCGTCGTCAATCCTCCCCGTAGCGGCGTATGCCAGTCGTTGGGGGCCGGCGTGTCCGGCCGGATATAATCCGGTCCCACGGCCGCGCAGCCGGAAAGAAACAGGAGCAGCGCCAGGAGCAGGGCCCCGGCCGCCGGCCGAAACAATCGTGAGGGTTTTGAAGTTTTCATCCTGATTGGGCAATCTACGGAACGATTGTGCAGCAATTATGGAGGAAATAAGGAAATTCTGGGGCAAGGGACCTTTTGTCTTGACGATTGGCAAAAAGCGGTACCAAATATTGCCCATGAAGTTTGGAATCAGCCAACGCCTGTTTCTTTCCATCCTGGGGGCGGCCGCCCTGGCGATCGTGACTTTATTTCTGGTCGTCCAGTGGAGCCTGGATCGCGGTTTCAATCAGTACCTGCGAAAAATGGATCAGACCCGGTTGGAGGAATGGGCGGACAATATCGGTCGCCGCTATGCCGAGCAGGGGACCTGGAGTTTTCTTGAAAACGGGATCCTGCCGAGAGGCGGGCCCCTCGTCGTCTTAGACCAGGATCGGCAACCGGTTTTCGGGAACCTGCCGCCCGGCCGGGAAATTGAGTCCCGTCCGATTATGGCCCACGGACGGATCGTTGGTTTCGCCGGCCTGATCCCCCCCCAGCAATTCCTCCACCCCCGGCAGGTCGAGTTCTTGAAAGAGCAGCGGCTGGCTTTGGCCCTGGCGGCCGCGGGCCTGGTCCTGGCCGCCGCGCTCCTGGCCCTCCTCCTGGCCCGGCACCTGATTCGTCCGGTCAAAACCCTGGCCTCGGCCACCCGGGATATCGCCTCCGGACAGTATGGCATCCGCCTTCCGGTCCGTTCCTCGGATGAGCTGGGAAGTCTGGCCCGCGACTTCAATGAGATGGCGGGGACCCTGGAAAAACACGAAATGGCCCGGCGCCAGTGGATCGCCGATATTTCCCACGAACTGCGCACCCCCGTGGCCGTGCTGCAGGGAGAGATCGAGGCCTTGCTGGATGGAATTCGGCCGATAACAAAGGAAAGGATTCGCTCCCTGCACGGCGAGACCTTGCGGCTTAACCGCCTGGTGGAGGACCTCTACCAACTTTCCCTTTCCGACCTGGGGGCCTTGACTTACCGGAAGGAGCCGCTCGATCCGTCCGACCTCCTGCGCCGGGTCGTTGAAACCTTCCAGCCGGCCTTCCAGGACAAAGGGCTCGGGATCTCCCTGCAACTGCCCTCAGACCCAAAACAGCGGATCTTCGGCGACCGGGAACGGCTGGAACAGCTCTTCACCAACCTGGTTGAAAATTCCCTGCGCTTCACCGATCCCGGTGGGCAATTACGGATTTCCGGATCAGGCGAGGGCGGCCGGGTCGTTATTGAATTTCAGGATTCCCCGCCCGGGGTCCCCGCAGCAGAATTGGATCGGTTATTCGACCGGTTTTACCGGTTGGAAGGTTCGCGCAGCCGGGCGTTCGGCGGGGCCGGCCTCGGTTTGGCCATCTGTAAAAATATTGTCGAGGCCCATTCCGGGACGATCAGCGCCCATGCCTCTCCCTGGGGCGGGTTGCTGATTCGGATCAGCCTGCCCCGGGCCGGGGGTCCGTCGTGACGGGAAAAATTTTGATCGTGGAGGATGAACCCAAGCTGGCGGCCTTGCTGGCCGACTATCTGCAGGACTCCGCCTTCGTGACTTTTACCCTGGCCGAGGGGACCGTTGTCGTGCCCTGGATCCGGGAGCATCCGGTCGACCTGGTCCTGTTGGATATCATGTTGCCGGGGCGGGACGGCCTGGAGATCTGCCGGGAAATCAGAACTTTTTCCCAGGTGCCGATCATCATGATTACCGCCCGGGTGGAGGAAATCGACCGGATCCTCGGGCTGGAGCTGGGGGCCGACGACTATATCTGCAAGCCTTTCAGCCCCCGGGAAGTGGTGGCCCGGGTCAAGGCCGTGCTGCGACGAACGCGCGGCGAACAGGCGGGGCCGGCCCCGGATCTGGTCCTGGATGAAAGCCGCTACCAGGCCAGGCTTCGGGGGCAGGATCTGGAACTGACCGCAGTGGAATTCAAGCTGCTCAAGCTGCTCGTAGAAGCCCCCGGCCGGATCTACGGCCGGGAACAGATCATGGCCCGGATTTATTCGGACGACCGCTTCGTCAACGATCGCACGGTGGACAGCCACATCAAAAAATTACGGAAGAAATTTCAAGCCGTTGAGCCGGGCGCCGACCCCATCCATTCGGTGTACGGCGTCGGTTACAAATTCGAAGGGCTGGCGGGAAATCCTTAGGACAGGGCGGGGGAGTAGGGCTCTTTGTTCTTTATGGAACCGACCAGCTTTTCAATCCGGTCATAGCCCAGGGCGTCTTTGGGAATAAAATCGCAGGCCCCGTGTTGCAGGGCCGCCTCCTGATATTCCGGCATGTCGTAACTGGTCAGAATGACAATGGAAACCGCCGGATAGGCCGCTTTTATTCTGGCCGTAAGCTTGAGGCCGTTTTCTCCGGGTAAATGGATGTCCATAAAAATGAGGTCGGGCTGGAGACCCTCGATTTTTTGAAAGGCCTGCAGCCCGTCGCACGCTTCTTCAATGATTATGGAGGGGAAAAGCCTCTCAATCCTCTCCCGGAGCTGGTTTCGATAAAGATCGTTGTCTTCAACGAGTAAGGCAGAAAAGCATTTAACCGCTTCGACCATCCTGATCCTCCCAGGACCCGAGAAATTACGATGGAGAAGGTAAATCACGAGTCCACGATCGCAGCCAGCATACAATACCAGGAAGCCCTTGTAAACGATATAAAATGGCTGGCAGAACGATAAATCCCGGCGCCTGACTCTGAATAATGACTAGTACCAGTAGGGAAATTTCTCCCAGAACTCGGGGTCGCCCTTTTTCCAGTCCACGCCGAAACGCTTGTCATAGTAGGACTCCAACCGGTCCAGCCAGCGGCTCATGAGGTTTTTGCCCTTGCGCTGCTCTTCCAGGACATCTTCGAGATAGGTGGTGATCTCGCCCATTTTTTCCTTGGGCACGTAATAGGCGGCCCCCAGCTTGAAAGACTTGACCGTATCCTGGACGCTCAGGGCGTTGGCCGTCAGCATCACCGCCGGAATATTTTTCCGATTGGCGAGGGGCAGCAGGTTGTAGCCGTCCACCCCCATGATGTCCAGGACGACCAGATCGAACTTCTCCTCCTCCAAATGCTGGCGGGCTTCCACATTGGTTACCGCCTTCACCACCTCGCACATGGGCAGCAGCTCTTCCAAGGTATCGAGCACGTCGGGTTCGTCATCAACGATCAGGATCTTCTTGCCTTCCAATAGGCTCTCGGCCATGAATTCCTCCTGTTTTCGGTTATTGTATTTTTTCTCGAGTTCCTTCAGGAAGTTTTTTGCCGTCACAATTTTCAATGACGGGTGTTTCCTGGGGAAATGTTTTTTGTTTTTGGTTACGAGATGAGCAGTCCCGCCGGCCAGGGCGGCGGCAAAAAATTTTGCGTTATCCGGATCCAAACCACCCGGCGTGATCGTCGCCGCTCTGACCTTGAGCGCCTTTTCGAAGACCAGTTCCAGCAGCGCTTCGCTCTGAGAGTATGGCACGGCATCATCGAAAAGGTGCAGAACGCGAACATATTCATCAAATACCTCCGGGGTAATAAGGAGGTCGAATTTTCCATCCCGGAAGGCGCGCATGATCTTGACGGCGCCCCCCTCGACATGCAGCAAGCCGGACAGGAAAATGTCGGTGTCGATAACCGCTTTCATCACCTCGAGCGCCGGCGGGCGGTTCTGACGGCTTTATCGACGTCCGCTGAGGAAAGGCCCCTTTGGGGGACCCCTTTCCGCACCTGGGCCAGGGCTTCGTCGAATTTCCGTTCCCAATCGACGGTTTTATCGGAAACCCGTTTGGGAGTCATGATAATTTTCCCCTTCTCGCAAGTCATTTCAACGAAATCTCCCGGCTCGATATGCGCGCGACGCCGAATATCAGCGGGGATCGTCACTTGGGCAAACCGCTTGACCTTGACCAGGGACATACGTCCCCCTTTCTAAAACTCTTAATTTAAGAGTTTACGTACGTCCGGCCATGTTGTCAACGAAAAGATTGGAAATCGCGTGTACTTTTTTAAAAAACGATTCTATCCGTTCGGTACTTCGTGATCTCCTCGGGACCGCAGCCCAGCGCGGCCAGAATCTCCTCCGTGTGCTGGCCCAGACCGGGGGCGGGAAGCCGCCAGGAGGCGGGGGTTTCGCTGAAATCCCAGGGGAAGCCCGGCATGGTCAGGGGGCCCCAGGCGGGATGGTCCACCTGGATGAAATAGTTGTTGGCCCAGGCCTGGGCGTCGCGGGTCACCTCCAGCGGCGTCTGGACCGGGGTAAAGATGCAGCCTTCCTTTTTTAAGATTTCCATCCAGTCGGCCCGGTCCCGGGATCCAAAGCGCTGGTCCAGCAAAGCCACCAGTTCCGCCGCATTCTTGCCCCGGGCGGGTATGGTGCAGAAACGCGGGTCTTCCTGAAGCGCTTCCAGCTCCAGGGCCTTGCAGATTTTCGGCCAGTAACGGTCCGGGTCCAGATGGGCGATGGCCAGCCAGCGGTCGTCCCGGCAGCGGTAATGGTTATACAAGGGGTTGCCGGCCCGGGCCCGGACCTGGCGGGGGAATTCTTTCCCCATGATGGCCGGCGCGGCCAAAACAAAGGCCAGGGCCCCGATCAGACCACTCATCAGGGAGGTGTCCACCACCTGGCCCTGCCCGGTTTTTTCCCGGGCAAAGAGGGCCGCCGTCACCCCCCAGGCACACAGGAGCCCGCCGATCTCGTCGCCGATCCCCGGCAGGAGCTGACCCGGCGGGTCCCCCGGTTCCCCGGCCGCCATCATCAACCCGCAGCGGGCGATCCCCGTATAGTCGAAGGAAAAGTCCTCCGCTTCCGCGCCTTTCCGCCCCCACCCCGAGGCGTGGGCGTAGATCAGCCGGGGGTTTCGTTTCAACAAGGCCTCGGGACCGATGCCCATTTTTTCCGGGGCCTGGATGCTCATGTTGTTCAGGAAAACGTCGGCCGTGTCGATCAGCCGGAGAAACAGGTCCAGGCCCTCCGGCTTTTTCAAATCGATGACGATGCTTTTTTTGTTGCGGTTGCCGTGCTCGAAATAATAGTTGTTCCCCTCCAGGCCCGCCATGGCCCCGATGACTTTCATGAAGCCCCGGCCCGGATCCCCGGCCGGCGACTCCACCTTGATCACCTCGGCCCCCAGGTCGCCCAGCCGCATGCCGGCCACCGGCCCCTGCTGAAAGAGGGTGATTTCCACTACACGAATGCCGTCCAACGGTCCTTTTTTCATAGTGCCTCCTTGAATTTTTTTTCGCCACAGACCCACGCGGACCAAGACAGACATCTTTACCAATAAAAAAGGGCCGTGAGTTTTCCCACGGCCCGATTTTATTGGTTCCATGGGCGGCCCCTTTTCGGGTCCGCCCGGCTTTTCTAACGGTTACGTCCGGCAGAAAAGGGCAGACCCGTTCCTAAAGCTAAAAAAGAAAAAACCTAGGAAGCTGGGGTGCCCTGTCAAAATCATAGTGTTTGCTTTCTTGAAAATTTTAATCATTATCGCCTTCTAGTGATTCCCTGTCAAGGGGTATATTGAAAAGTATTTGGATTCAAGAAATTAGAGAGGCTATAATGAGCCGGTCCCGCTTAAAAGGACAATAAGTCGAAGGACTGCTGCTATAAAAATGAATACCGTGATCATCGCCTGTCGGACCATCGCCGAAGAACTAAGGGTAGCGCTGGGGGAAACGGCCTGTCCCTTCCCGGTGTTATGGATTGAATCGGGGTTACATATCAAACCCGATTCCTTGAAAACCCGTCTTCAGGAGGAGTTGGACCATATCGGGAACGTCGGCCAAGTCCTTTTGGCTTTCGGCTATTGCGGCAATGCCCTGCTCGGGCTTCGGGCCGGAGGTTTCCAGCTTATCTTCCCACGGGTAGACGATTGCATCACCCTGATGTTGGGTTCCGGCTCGCGGCGGCAAGAGATCGGCCGCGAGTGCGGGACCTATTTCCTCACCAAGGGGTGGTTGGATTATGAGAGGAATATCTGGATGGAATACCAGGAGACGGTCAAGCGCCACGGCAAGGAAAGGACCGACCGGATTTTCAAGACCATGCTCCGTCACTACCGGCGATTGGGAGTTATCGACACCGGCGCCTACGATCTGGACGGCTTTCTGGAACGGGTGCGGGATATCGGCGCCGTCCTGGCCTTGCAGACCCAGGTGATACCGGGTACCCTGGCTTACCTGAAGAAGCTCCTTACCGGCCCCTGGGATGAAGACTTCATTACCATCCATCCCGGCGAGACCGTAACGGTGGGGCATATCTACGGCAGCACGGCGGTCCCGGCTTCGAAGACCGCCACCCCGCAGCTTACTCCGTTCACGGTTTGAATATTTTTACCTCAAATCCTCCTCTTCCGCCTGCGTCCCCTCGGGCCGGATGAACTTACCGTACCCGTCGTAATCCTTGTTCACTTCGGCCACGGCGGCGAAGTATTGGGGGTTGCGGAAGTAGTGTTTGCCGAGCCATTCCACGTGGTGCTGATCCGCCTCGAGGGAGAAACGGGGGACTTGCGCGTCGGCCTCGTTCCAGCGAACCTTCATCTTCCCGTTCTCCATGACAATCTCCCCCCGAACGGCGCAGGTGGGGCACATGACGTAAGGCAGGTCCTCGTGAACATGGAGGATATTGGCATGGCAGACGGGACATTCCACACCGCTTCGTTCACCCACGTATTCCGCGTCGGCTATGGGGGCGTTCAGCGCCTGGGCCACGTTGCGCCCGAGCTGTCTGGCCCTGGCCAGCGCCTTCCGGTAGA
Source organism: Deltaproteobacteria bacterium (assembly GCA_016219065.1). Classification (GTDB taxonomy): domain Bacteria; phylum Desulfobacterota; class RBG-13-43-22; order RBG-13-43-22; family RBG-13-43-22; genus JACRCK01. Next base: position 6,058 of record JACRCK010000184.1, on the reverse strand, counting down.
AGGCGATGCGGTCATCCTGGGGGCCGAAGACCGACCACATTTCTTCATAAGGGATGTCGGTTATCCGCACCTTGTGGGTCACCGGCGTCAGATCTGTTCTGGCCCAGAGATTCCACTCCTTGATGGCGCAAAAGTTGACCTGCATCCGGTCCACGACTTTCCGGGTATGCTGAATGAAGATATCGACCATGGGCAGGGTGTAGCTCGTCCAGCCGTCATAGCCGCCGCCGCCCACCCCGATGACGGCACCCACCCGGGTTTTCTTCATGATCTCCCAGTTGTGGATAAAGATGTGATTCATCCGCTCGTGGATACAAGTAAAAAAGCCGTTGGCCCGGATGTGATAGCAGGGCACGCCGACGATCAGGGCTGCGTCTTCGACGCAGGTTTTCTCCAGGATCCACTCCACGTCGTCCTTCTGCCAGCACTGGCCGCTCTTGATGCAGCGTTCGTCGCAGCCCCGGCAGGGGAGGACTTTCAGCGACATGGCCCGGATGATCTCGGTGGGGACCCCCAATTCTTCGGCCCCCTGGGCCGCCTCCTTGATCAGGGTTTCGGTGAAATGGCCCTTTCTACCGCAGGAGAGGGCGATAATTTTTTTCATTTAAGTTGTGCCTCCATTTAAATTTGTTTCTTTCAATCAATAATACCCCCGCTAGTACTACGGCGGTGTTTTTCTCGTCATTCCCGAATGTCTTTATCGGGAATCCAGTTTTTCAATAAAATGGCAAAGCAAAATCTCTGGATTCCGGCTTAAAGCATACCGGAATGACGTTAAGGAACGTATCAGTAAAAAAAAACACTGTAGTATTAGTCATCTGGACCTTATCGATACGCGTATTCACCGGCTTTGTACCGTGGTGGGATGACCGGTATCTGCAGATAGGAGTCATAGCGCCCGCCCGTGTGAATGACGTGAAGACCCTGGTTGTCCGTGTCCCAGAAGAAAGGTTCGAACCAGCCCTCGCGCACGTAGTGGCCGGCAAGCTGGACCCGGATTTGCTGGCCCTTGTGCCAGATGCGGCTGGTCGGATAGATCTCGATGTCGACCGGCACGATCTCGCCCGGGGAGAGCTTTTCATCCCTGGTGTGGGCCTGGACCGGCTGGAAGTCCTTGGACAGCTTGGGATCGAGAGCGCGGCGAGAGACCCGGAGCTTGCCCCAGGCCCCCGGATGGGGTTCGGCGAGCACGGACGTGGGCAGCCAGTTTCCTGCTTCATCCAGCTTCTGCACATTGACGAACAGGTCCATGTCGTTGTGGCCTTCCGCCTCGACCCAGAGGTGCAACTTCAGGTAGCCGGTGATCTCCGTGTCTTCCGCAAACTTCATAGCGAAGGTCGTGATCCCCTTGGCGCCGTCGTAGCTGACCCTGGACTCCTGCGCGGCCGGATCGAAGCTCAGCGAGCCATCAGCGGCGTTCAGATAGAGCTTTTTGTACTGGGTCCTGGCCAGGGGAAACTCCTTTTCGGGGCGGTCGGTCTGGAAATCATAATCGTAGGCGTCCATGACCTCCAGACGAACCCTGGGCGTCAGCTCCCAGCCGTTGTTGACGTCCTGCAGATAACGGTCGAAAAAGCGCTTCAGATCTTCCAGGTATTTGTTGCCGTAGGCATCGGGCCATTCGAATTCCCGGTGAGTCCGCAGCCACTTTTTGGTGGAGCGGATCTTGCGGAAGCATTCCAGGGAACCGCGGAGGTGCATATGCTGCCAGCAGGCCGTTATATAGGCCGGAACCCTGATCTTCTCCCATTTGGGGATCTTGTCGGCCCAATAGGCGTTCATGAAGGGATATTTTTCGGCCATGGCTACGTTATCGTCTATGTAGTTGGGGCCGACCAGGGAAGAAATAATGAAATTGTTGAAGCCCAGTGCCGAAATACCACCTTCAAAGAGCGATTCGCGGTAGAGGTCCCCCGTGCCTTCCCAGGGTGCGATGCAAGCCAGGTGGGGGGGCTGTTCCGCGGCAATCCGGTACTGGGTCATGGCCACACCGGAGTTGCCACCCATCCCGATCCGGCCGTTGCACCATTCCTGGCCGGCCAGCCACTCGACGAAGTCATAACCGTCCCGGGCATCCTGGCTACCGAACATGTTGATGTCCCCCTGGGAATGGCCGCAGCCCCGGGGATCCACATTGGCCACGGCATAGCCCTGGCGGCACCAATAGGCCGGGTCGGGCGACTCAAACTTGGCCATGCGGGAAACCGTTCCCGGAGGAACGCCGATCACCTGCCATTCATCCATCCCTTCGCCGGGACGCTTGCCGAAATAGCTCCAGGAGACAATGCCGGGAATCTTCTCGGCGGCATTGACCGGACGATAGATATCACAGTAGATCACCGTGCCGTCACGCAGGGTCACGGCCACATCCTGGTCGCAGACAATGTACTCGTTGGCCATAACGGTGCGAGGGTTGAATTCCGGGCAAAAGCCGAAGGCGGCGCCCAGGATCGCAAAATCGGTCTGCTTGTCTTCCATGCCCGAGACCTTTTCGCCTTCAGCCAGTGTCGAGCCGGCGGCGATCTTGCGCAGCGTATCGGGGGGGACAGGGATCCTGGCCTTTCTATAAACGGTCTCCAGCTCCACGTCGCCGAATTTTTCCTTTTTCGTTATTCTTTCAGCTTGGACTTCGATCATGATGATTCCTCCGTATCCCATGCAGGGGTTGAGATATTGTGTAGCTTGAACTGTAAAACTATCTCCAGCCAAAGTTGGAGTAATGGAGAAATGGAGTGCTGGAGTGATGGTCCGGTGGCAATACTCCAATACTCCACCACTCCATTCCTCCCCATCGCGCGATCACCCTCCCAGAAGATCGGCTACATATTCCGCTGCTTCGCCCAAGGTCTTTTTCCTCCGGAATTCCATGAAAGGAATCTCGACATCGAAGGCGTCCTCCAGGACGGCGATGATCTGCACGAAATTGGCCGACTTGATCTTGAGGTCCTCCGCAAAGTTCGTGTCCGCGGTAAATTCCCCCGGGTCCTTTTTAAAGAGCTCGGCGGCCCGCTGGATGATTTTCTCCAGGATTTCTTCTTTCAGTTCCATAAGGGGTTGGCTCCTTCCTTGTGCTCGGATAGTTCGCCGGGCGCTTTATTTTCGTTCAAATCCCTGCCAAACCGGTATGCCGGTATACGTCTTGGCCTGCTCCTGCCCGGTCAACACCCGGAGCGCCCCGGCGGCCAGGGCCTCCATCTCGAACTCCCCGGCGTAGACCTTCACCGGGGCAATGTACTGCACCCGGGCGGTGATCCCGTCAACCAAATATCGTTCGTGGGCCAGACCGCCGGTCAACAGAATGGCGTCCACCCGGCCCTGCAAGACCGTGGCGTAGGCGCCGATGTTTTTGGCAATTTGATAGATCAGGGCCTCATAGACCAGCCTGGCATAGGCATCGCCGCTCCCGATGCGCTCCAGGATCTCCCGGACCTCGGCGGTGCCGAGATGATCGATCAGACCCCCGGTCTTAGTGATCCGGTTATACATCTCCCGTTCGGTATATTTTCCCGAATAACACATTCGGACAACGGCGGTGGCCGGCAGGGCACCGGCCCGGGTGGGGGCCAGGGGGCCGTCGCCGTTGATGGCGTCGGTCCCATCGATCATGCGGCCCTTCCGGTGGGCCGCAACCGATACGCCCCCGCCAAGGTGGGCGATGACCAGGTCGAGGTCCTCGTAGCAACTTCCCATTTCAGCGGCATAGCGGCGGGCGACCGCTTTCTGGTTGAGGGGGTGACCCCGGCTCTCGCGGAACACCTCGGCCAGACCGCTGATTCGGGCCAGCGGTTCAAACTCGTCCACATCGGGCGGATCGACGACGTAAGCCCGGCCCCCGTAGACGTTGGCGAATTCCCGGGCCAGTTGACTGCCGAGGATCGCCGGGTGTTTCACCGTGAAGCCGATCCGGGCATGGTGAAGCAGCGTCTCGTTGACCTCATACGTCCCGCCTGCCAGGCCCACCAGGCCTCCGCCGCGACCGACAAAGGCATCAATCCCTTTCAGAGAAATGTTTTTTTTGCCCAACTCGGCCAAAATGATCTCTTTCCGATAGGGAAGCTGGTCGCTGATCTCTTTGAATTCCTGCAGTCTGGCGGCGTCATGGGCGATATTAGCGGCGAACAGCTCCGTCTGATCCTCAAAGAGGGCCACCTTCGTCGAGGTGGACCCCGGGTTGATGGCCAGGAGGCGGTATTTCCTATTCATGGGCGCAGACCACGGCCATGGTGATGGCACCGACAATCTCTTCCACCGGCGCCCCTCGGGACAAATCGCTTACCGACCGGGCAAAGCCCTGCAGCAGGGGGCCGTAGGCCACCGCCCGGGCGAAACGCTGCACCAGTTTGACCCCGATGTTGCCGGCATTGAGATCGGGGAAGATCAGAACATTGGCCCGGCCCGCCACCGGACTCTCACCCGGCATCTTCCGGGCCGCCACTTCGGGGTCGATGGCGGAATCCAGTTGCAGTTCGCCGTCGATGAGCAGATCGGGCCGGCGGCCGCGGACCTGCTCCAGGGCCTCCAGTACCCAGTCGACCCGCTCGTGGGAGGCGCTGCCCTTGGTGGAAAAGGAGAGCAGGGCGATCCGCGGTTCCCAGCCGAGGAGGCGGCGTACCGTGTCGGCTGTGGAAATGGCGATGTCGGCCAGTTCGGCCGGGTTTGGCGCCGGGCAAACAGCGCAGTCGGCGATGGCCAGCAGGTCGCCTTCCGGGCCCTCATATCCCGGTATGGACAGGATGCCCATGCTGGAAACGGTGGAAATACCCTCGGCCAACCCGATGATCATCTCGCTGGCCATGATCACTTCGCCGGTCGTGTGGGCGACCCCGGCCACCAGACAGTCGGCCTCTCCCGCAGCCACCATCATGGCCCCGAAGTACAGGGGGTTTTTGAGCCGGCGTTTGATGGCCGAGGCCGGGAAATCGGGATGGCGGCGGGTGTATTCGGCGGCGAAAGATTCGATTTTTTCCCCGTCGGTATGGTCGATCACCGTCAAACCTTCCAGGGACAGGTTCAGGTCGGCCGCCAACCCGGTTATCGCGTCCGGGTTCCCGACCAGCAGGGGATAAGCGATGTTCATGTCCCGCACCCGGCGGGCCGCCTGGAGGATCTTCTCTTCCCGGGCCTCCGGCAGCACGACCCTGCGGAGGGAGGCCTGGGCCTGGCGCTGTAATTGTTTCATGAGAGGGGAGGTCATTTTTTACTCCAAAAAATCAATAATCAATAATCAATTGTTAATTGTTAACTAAAGACTTAAGCCAACGCCGCCACCGCCAGAGCATAATCGCCGTCATAGGAGAGGCTCAGCAGCAGCCGGGTAACCCCCCGTTCCGCAGCCAGTTCCGCAAAGCGGCCGCTGAGACGGGGGAGCGGCTCCCCGTGGGGGCCGTCCTGGATCTCGATTTCCCGGAACTGAACGCCCGTTTCCCAGCCGATGCCAAAGGTCTTGAAAATGGCTTCCTTGGCCGCAAAGGTCACCGCCAGATAGGCGGTTCGGTCCTGATGGGTTCCCGCCCGCTCCTGCTCCCAGGGTGTATAGACCTTGTTCATGAATACCTGGCCGCTGGTCTCCAGGATGTCCCGCATCCGACTAATGGTGATGATGTCTACTCCCAGGCCGAGGGCCTTCATGTCCTCCAGCATCCCTCCGCCTACTCCTTATCCTTTGGGATCTTGAAACGCGGCCGTTTCGGATGCACCTTCAGAAACGGCCGGTCCCAACGTACTTCTTCCCAGGGGACCAGAAGCCGCAAACGGCCCGAGTTGATGCACTCCTCGGCGGCCTGGGCCAGGGGATTGCCATCGAGGACGACGCCGATCTTTTCGGCGAATTCCCGGTGGAAGCGTTCCCAATCACAGGATATGGCCCCGGTGGGGCAGATCATTTCGCAGAAGGTGCAGCCCAGCCACATGTCGCAGGCATTTCCTTTAGAACCGTAACGCCGCGGTTCCACCGACAGATCGATGTACTCCATCAGACAGTGGTCCATGCAGAGACGGCACTTCGGATAGAGGCATTTCTTTTCGTCATAGGTCATATAGCCGTGAGGGTTGTGGCCGG
>JACRCK010000182.1 GCA_016219065.1 Deltaproteobacteria bacterium | reverse complement strand
GCCGGACTATGACCATGCCGGTCCTTACCGCACCGTTCAGTTTCAACCTGCTGGCCCATCCGGAGGGCGAATCCGCCGTGGCCAGGGCCACGGCCGCGGCCGGTATCTTCCAGATCGTCAGCATGACAGCGACCAAATCGATCGAAGAAATCGCCGCCGCGGCCCAAGGGCCGCGCTGGTTTCAACTGATCTGCTTTAAGGACAGAGAAATCACCCGGGATCTTGTCCGCCGCGCCGAGGCGGCCAACTGCTCGGCCTTGTGCCTGACCATCGACCAGCCCCTCCAAGGACGCCGCGAACGGGATATCCGCAACCGTTTCCACCTGCCGGAAGGGGTGACGATGAAAAATCTGGAACCCTATGCTGCCGACAAGCTGTCTACCGATGGTGCTTCGGCCATGGCCAAATTCGTCGATGACCTGTTTGACGCCCGTTTTACCTGGGAGGTGGTTGATTGGTTAGGCTCCATCACCCGCCTGCCGGTGCTGGTCAAAGGAATACTATCCCCCGAAGACGCCTGCCGGGCCGTTGAGCACGGGGTCGCCGGAGTTATCGTCTCGAACCACGGCGGCCGGCAGCTCGACGGTGTAATCAGCACTTGCCAGGCCCTGCCGACGGTCGTCGAGGCCGTCGGCGGGCGGGTGGAGGTGCTGGTCGACGCCGGAATCCGCCGCGGTACGGACGTGCTCAAGGCCCTGGCCCTGGGGGCCCGGGCGGTAATAATCGGGAGGCCTTACTTATGGGGCCTGGCCGTTGACGGCCAAGCGGGGGTGGGCCGGGTGTTGGACCTGCTGCGTCAGGAAATCATCCTGGCCATGGGCCTGACAGGCCGGCCGACCGTCGGGGAAATAGACCGGACCCTGATAGCTTAAACGAAAATACGGTTCAGGGTTCAGGGTTCAAGGTTAGAAAAAATCCATTTTCATCCCTTGTGATGCCCAAGTGGGCATAAGAATTAGAACGCTGACGGTCCAACTGACAAAGACAGAAGCGAGCCCCTTAGACGAACAGCCGTGATCGAGAAAACGAAAAACACCAGCCGGATTCTGACCGCCGATGATTTGTTTCGCCTGCCGTCCGTCCCCCCCGACCGGCGCTTGCCCTACGGACCGGACCCCCAACAGTTCGGTGATCTTTATCTCCCTCAAGGGGCCGGACCCCATCCCGTGGTCGTCTTGCTTCACGGAGGGTGCTGGCGGGCAGAGTATGGTCTGGAACACCTCGGACAATTTTGTGAGGCCTTGAAAAAAGAAGGGTTGGCCGTCTGGAACCTGGAGTACCGGCGACTGGGCAGCGGGGGTGGGTGGACCGCCACCTTTGAGGACGCGGCCAGGGGAGTTGATTTTCTTCAAGACCTGGCCGATCGATACCCACTGAACCTGTCACGGGTGATCTATGCCGGACATTCGGCCGGTGGGCACCTGGCCTTATGGCTGGCCGGGCGTCACCACCTGCCGGCGGAAAGCCCGCTGTATCCGATAAAGCCTTTGGTGGTGAAGGGTGTGGTTTCCTTAGCGGGCATTCCCGACCTGGTCGAAGGCGTCAAACGGGATATCTGTGCCGGGGCCTGCCGGGAGTTGGTGGGCGGTTTGCCTGATGAGGTGCCCCAGCGGTATCGGCAAGGCTCACCCATAGCCTTACTGCCCCTGGGGGTGCCGCAATGGCACCTGGTCGGTCTTTTGGACCGGATTGTACCCGCCGACTATGTGGGGCAATACGTCGCCCTGGCCGAAAAACAGGACCGGGTAAATCTGGATTTACTCCCCGATGCCGGTCATTTTGAGTTGATTGTCCCCGCGACACCGGCCTGGGCTTTTGTCCGGCAAGCCGTGCTCACTCTCCTTCAAGAAAAAAATGAGGCTATTATAAAAACCGACCCTAACGTTGTCACCTGAGATCGCCTAAAGGTCTCCATCGACCGGCTGTTGCGGCCGGGTTTCTTCCCTGGCCGTTCTGAAGGCAATCAAGGCCGGAAATTTATCGGTCAGCATCTTCGATAAGTCGAGAAAGGGCACCCCTCCTCCGGCGGTCCCGGGTACGCCTCCGATTCGCCGCTCGACCATATTCCGGTGAAAGAAGAGGAACCCCCCGGTCAGGGCGTTATCGGCCTGCACAAGGTTTTCGAGTATCACCCCAAGACCTTTTTCCCCGTTGTTCCTCAGGAGCAGGCGGGCCCCCCGACAGGCCGCCTCGAAGGCCCTCCGACGGCGGTTTTCCCTTTGCACGGCCTGCGACCAGTCTTTCCCGAAAACCTCGGCCCTGATTTTTACCATCTCCAATTCATCGGGGCCCAAGGCCAGGGGCTCCCCTTTTTTCCTTTTTATCTTTTCCAGGACCCCCTTTATTCCTTCCCGGAAGGTCCCCTCCATGGCCTTGATTGCCTCTTCGTCCTCCGGCAGAAAGGGCACCGGACTGGCCGCCTTATCCCCGGCCGTTCCGGCCTGTTCCAGGGTATCGATCCTGGCCAGGACCTCGTGGGCCAGGTCATCCAGTTCCCCCACCGGGAATAATGGTGAATCCGAAACGGGCGAGGCGGTTGCGACACCTTCCTGAAGGATCAAGGGGTCCGCGACGTTGACCAGACCGCCATTACCGGGTTCAAGCCTTTTCCGGACGATCTCCGGTTCCGTCATTCCAAGATACTCTTTAAAGTAGCTGTCAGCCGGAAAGAGCCTTATCCCAAGCAATGGTGATTTCCCAAAGGCCCTCTGAATAAGCCTGAACTGGGCCGACTGAAACCCGCTGGCCGGCGCCAGGTTGTCTCTGAAGGCCTGTTCAAATTCCTGGTTATCGAAGGTATCTTCCATGGCCAGGTAGGTCATAACCGCGGGAATAACCCTGATCCAACTATGTTTGATCCTGGCCGAGGCCGTCAAGGCCGGCCCCCAGAAATCCGCCCTCCCGGGGAACGTCCCCTGATCCCTCCCGAACCCGGTGAGATCGGCCAAGGCACTTCGGTCCCGGTCCAACAGGGCGTTCAGGGTCCGGGCAACGACCCCGAGGTCGAATAGGGTCTGTTTGAAAACCAGCTCGAAGAGTTGATGGGTAACGATAAAGATGCGCTCGTCCGGCGTAGTGGAACTGGGTGTCTGGGAGGATAGAAGCCGGTCAAGCTTCAGATAGCTATGATAGGACAGGATCCTCCGGCCGCCGACAGGGGGGTTGATCTCCACCGTGCCGGCCGAAGGATCGTTCCTAATCTTGCCGCCCCGCTTTTCTTTTTCTATTGCAAAGAACCACCAGTTAGCGTCTGCCCTTTCCATGGCTTCTCCTTTACCCCGGCCGGTATCCGATTCCCGGTCATCACCTCCGGGGTTTGAGACCCGTGACAAGGCCCCAGTAACCGAAGGTCGGGATTACTTGGATATCGACGAACCCGGCCTCGGCGAGCATCTCCGCCAGTTCGGAACCGGAAAACTGCCGTCCTTCGGTCCAGAGGAGCATGGAAATGCTGTAGCCGGCAACGGCCGGAGGCCCGTCCTTTGCGTCGTTGAGCAGCATCTCGTGGATGATGATCCTTCCTCCCGGGTCAAGGCCCTCATAACTCTTCCGGCTGAGAAAGAGACATTTCCGGGGAGAGAAATCATGAAAGATGTCGGCATAGAAGTGAACATCCGCCGGAGGAAAGGAATCGGTCCACATGTCGCCGCCCTGGGCCATGATACGGTCCTGAAATCCGTAGCATTCGATGTACTCTTTGGTTACCTCGCTGACCAGGGGCAGATCAAAAACAATCCCCCGCAGGCCCGGCCATCTCTGGACGGCCCCGAAGGAATGGGCCCCGGAGCCCCCACCGATGTCCAGGAAGATCCGGCTGCCGGACAGATCGATCCTTTCCGGCCAGGCCGAGGCCGGGCCGATGCTGTGGCTGTGCATCATGGCCGTAAAGCCCCGGGCCCGGCTGACCTCCTCCTTGTGGGAAAGATATAATTCCGTTCCGCCATAGACCTGGGAAGCATTGCTGATCACGGCCTTTTTCAGGCTGTCAAAGGTCATCAGTTCCTGATTAATGATGGAATAGTCCAGGTAGGGACCGAAGTAAGTCGGGCTGTTTTCAAGGAGATAGTCTTCGGCAAAAGGGGTGAGGAGGTAGCGATCTTCTTCGATCTGTAACAGCCCAAAGGAAACACAGGTGGTCAGGATGGCCTCGGCCGGGCGTTCGGCAATTTGCAGAGACCGACTCACTTCCTCCAGGGTGGCCGGCTTCTCGGCCAGGAAGGCAAAAAGTTTGAGATCATGGGCCACGAAAACGGCCTGGGCGTTTCGTATTCCCATCAGGATATCCCATAAAAGGTGTTCGTCACTTCGCGGCTTTCGAATTCCCGTATTCCAGTTCGTCTCCATTGGTGCCACTCCTTTTTAGATCTCATCCGGAAACCCAAGATTTCCGAATAGAGCGTTCAGCAGTCAGCATTTAGTCCAACTCCCTTAAGACCCCCATAGCCCCCTCATAAAAGTGAGATACATTCACAGCTACAGAGCTTAAGAATCTATGCCTAATAACTGATGGCTGAGAGATCCATCCGGAAAGTTACTTTCCGGATGGAGACTACCTTAAAATATAAGAGCAGGGTTTGAGAGGGTCAAGGGAAAAAACCGGACATTTTATCTTTGCTACCATAAGAAAAAAAACCGGAGAAAAACCGCTTTTCATATTTTGGGGACGTGTTGGATTAATTTATTGGGCGCGTATTACGCGCACACCTCCGAAGGCATGGATGGTTCGTGTCCCGGCCACCACTTCTCCACCATGGGGAATACCTTTTGAAATGAAATATTCCTGCCCGGGTTTCAGATCGATGCGCCGGCCTTGGATGAGTAACGTATAGCAGCCCTTAACTACGACCATATATTCGTCATAGTCATGGACATGCTCTTGCGACTTTGCCGATTCATGGCAGGTCCAGAAAGCCATCTGGCTCCCATCGGCACCATCATAGACATACCCTTCAATTCCGGGCGTACTCTGGGAGGATGGGGGAATGCGGTTAAGCGGGGTTTTCATAAATGGCGGGAAATCTTGCATCTGTTCCTCCACGAAAAACTAATTCGTATAAAGTCATTGATTATAAAGGTCCACTACTGTCCCAACGTTATTGGAATAAAGTCAACTGGTTACCGACAGGCACCTCTGGAATCGGGATGCGATCTATCGAGAGGGCCTGTAAAATGGGGATTTTTTCGAAAAGAGTGACG
>JACRCK010000180.1 GCA_016219065.1 Deltaproteobacteria bacterium | reverse complement strand
GGTTAAGAATCTCATTGCCCTGCCGTCCAACCCGGATCATGTCCTCCAGTTTGACCGCTCCCTGCACATCATCCAGGAGGTGCAGTTCAATGGTGACGACGACATCTTCGGGCAGTCGGGAGCGGTCTCGAGCGGACAGGAAGGGCGGCTCATTGCACTCCAAGCCACACCCGTGCCCCACCAGGTGGGTCTTGCGGCCCTGACCTAAATTTAGAAAAAGATCCGCAACCCCCAAGGCAACGCTTTTTTCAACAGCCATCCGGTAGATTTCCGCGGCCTCCATCCCCGGGCGAATGCGTTCGATCAAATGATCGGATATGGTTTTTAAGGCAGCAAACATCCGGCGAGCGGTCTCCGGGGCCTTCCCCACCGTATAGGTGCGGGTCTGGTCGGCATGATAGCCACGGACCAGAGTGGGGATGTCCACCAGGACCGTGTCTCCCCGCTGGATAATCCGCCTGGACGGCCCGATGGGCATGGCCGGGCTCAAGCCCGCCCCGGTCAGGCTGAGCAGCACCCCGCTCAACTGGAGCAGGTTCGGACCGGAAGCCAGCGGTCCGGTGCCCATGAAGAACCCCGGTTGTCGGAAGAAAAAGGTCCCTTCGTGACCGGCCAGGCGGTGGGCCCTTTCCACCGCGGCAGCCAGTTCCAGTTCGGTCATTCCCGCCCGGAGGCCGGCCATGACGGCCCGGTGGCCTTCGTCAATGGCCCGGCAGGCCTCCCGAATACATTCGAGTTCTTCCGGATCTTTGCCCTGCCGCTGTTCCAGGATCCGGGGGGAGACATCGACTATGGTCAACCCGCCGAAGGCCCGGCGTATCTTGTCCACCTGGTTGGCCGACAGGAAATCGGTCTCGGTGCCCAGACACCTGGTCTTCAACTGCGGGAGGCCCCATTCGGCTATGCGTTCCAGGCGTGGTTCCTCTAAGACTTTGGCCGGATCGATAAAGACCTCCCGCCTGGCGAAGGAGAGCCCGTTTCGTAAAAAAAGCAGGTAATCGTCGGGAAGGACGGCCAGGTAACCGGGCTGGGTCGTGCCGGTGTAATAATAAATGTCCCGGGAATAGGAAAGGAGGGCACCGGCCATTTCGGATTTGGCCAGCGTTTGTTGAAATTTCTTGAGCCGGTCTGTTTTAATCATTTTCCGCCCCGGCGGTAGGCCCTTCCCGGAGTTGGCGCACATAGACCCGCAGTTGATTGGCGGTCTGCTCCCAGATGGCCTTGTCCCGGCTGGCGGCATACAGGGCAGCGGCCCCATTTAAGGAAATGATGATGAAGTTAGCCGTTTCTTTCGGGTTCAAGCTGCGCCGGAGGATCCCCAGGCGATCGGCTTCTTCGAACCAGGAGCGGATCAGACGGGAAAAGGCCATGAATCCCTTCAGAATATGCTTGGCCATGGTCGAAGACTGGCCGGAAAGCTCTACCAGGGAGTTCAGAAAAAAACAACCCCCTTCAAAGACGTCGGCCCCCAGGTAATTACGCATATCCTGGTCGATCACCCGCTCGATCCGCTCCAGCGGGTCCTGGATGCCCCGAATACCGGGGAAGACCCGTTCTTTCCAGATCCGAACCGCCTCGTCGTACACGGCGTACCAGATGTCTTCCTTGCTTTTGAAGTGCCCGTACAGGCCCCCTTTGGTCAGACCGGTGGCCGCCAGGATATCGTAGATGGAGGTATTGAAATACCCTTTCACCGAGAAGAGCTGCAGGGATTTCAGGGTGATCATTTCCCGGGTCTGGATGCCTTTTTTAGACATGGATGTGCCTTTTTTAATAAACCGCCCGTGGTGCGCCTATGGCGTCGCATGGGGGACCATAAACATCTACAAAGATTTGATTTTTCGTCGGGGCGGCGGGCCGCCGCCCGCTCGGCCTTCCGGGTCTGTACAATGCAAGGAACTCCGGTTTGAAATGGCCCGAACCGTTTGTTTTGGTGTCAAAGTATCGCCAACAATTCTTCCCTTGCAAAATAAAACCCCTTAGCTCCGGGCACCGACGCCTCTTCCCGGTTCGCCTTCCGGATCAGGGGAGCGGGAAGCGATTTCCCCCCGGCCGCCCCGCCCAGCTTGACCAATAATCCTTCCATTTCACCCCTGCGGTTAATGGTCTCATCCAGCAGGTTTTCCGATAGTCCCTTAAAAAAACGCAGGACCCCGCGAAGCAGTTCGGCCTCCGCCGGGGTCAGGGACAAACTCAGACAACGGCTCTGACTTTCCATAGGCTCTCCTCCTTTTCCCTCCAGACCATAAAAGCCGGTTCCGGGGGATAAAAAAATGATAATATAAAATACCGACCGTTTGGTATATTAATATTTACCCGAAATACCTGAACCGTGTCAAGTCAAAAATCATTGACCCGGGCCTGGTCGAAAAAATGGAGAAAGGGGTGGGGCCGGGTCCCCCCGGGAGACCGGCCGGCCCCCCGATGGAGAAGTCAAGCTCGGTCTGACCGGCGATAAGCTGGAATACTCAAGAAGGCACTGGGACGATGGGCCAGGACTTGGCGGGAGGCGTTATCCCTTTCTGGTAACGGCTGAGGAGCGAAAGCGGCATCGGAGTTGTAAATAAAACCGGCCAAATAAAAAATGGCTTGGAATGATTTCCAAGCCATTGAATTTAATTTGGCGTCCCCAACGGGATTTGAACCCGTGTTGCCGGCGTGAAAGGCCGGTGTCCTGGGCCAGGCTAGACGATGGGGACGCTGGCAGCGTGGTGGGCCGTGTTGGACTCGAACCAACGACTCTCTGCTTAAAAGGCAGATACTCTACCTCCTGAGTTAACGGCCCGAATTAAAAAAGCTCTATTTTATAGTTTGAGCCGATTAAGTCAAGCAATTTGTTTACCATCGCCCCGGATTTTTTAGATTGAACTTGACATAATTTACTAAAAATAATAAATTATAAATTTTTTAAAATTTTTATGGAACGACCATGTTCGATTCCCTGTCCGAACGACTGAACCTGACCTTCAAAAAGCTGAAGGGCCAGGGCAAGCTGACCGAGGCCAATATGAAGGAAGGCCTCCGGGAGGTCCGCCTGGCCTTGCTGGAGGCCGACGTTCATTACAAGGTGGCCAAGGACTTCATTGAAAAGGTCCGGGTCCGCGCTCTGGGCCAGGACGTCCTGGGCAGCCTGACCCCGGCCCAGCAGGTCATCAAGATCGTCCAGGAGGAGCTGACCGCCCTGATGGGTGGGATGCGGCAGGATCTGAATCTAGCTGGCAGGCCGCCCATCCCGATCATGCTGGCCGGCCTGCAGGGGTCCGGAAAAACCACCACGGCCGGGAAGCTGGCCCTGTGGCTGAAAAACAAGAATTTCCGGCCGGCCCTGGTCTCGGCCGACGTCTACAGGCCGGCAGCCATCGAGCAACTCCGCAAGGTGGGCGAGATGGCCGGCGTGGAGGTCTATCCCTCGGATCCCCAGGCCGATCCGGTGGACATCTGCATCAAGGCCTGGGAGTGGGCGGGACAAAAGGGCTTGAGCCCGCTGATCATGGACACGGCCGGGCGGCTCCATATCGATCAGACCCTGATGGAGGAGTTGAAACGGATCAAGGAGCGGGTCCGGCCCAATGAAATCCTGTTGATCGCCGACGCCATGACTGGTCAGGACGCCATCAACATGGCCCAAAAGTTCAACGAATGGCTGGACCTGACCGGCGTCATCCTGACCAAGATGGAGGGGGATGCCCGGGGCGGAGCGGCTTTGTCCATCAAAGCGGTCACCCAGAAACCGATCAAGTTCATCGGCGTGGGGGAAAAACTGGAGGCCCTGGAACCATTCTATCCGGACCGGCTGGCCTCCCGCATCCTGGGCATGGGCGACATGCTCACGCTGATCGAGAAGGCCCAGTCCCAGTTCGACCAGAAGCAGGCGGAGGAACTGGCCCGCAAAATCCGCAAGGAGGCCTTTACCCTGGATGACTTCAAGGAGCAGCTCCGGCAGATCAAAAAAATAGGCTCCCTGGAGCAGATCCTGCATATGGTCCCCGGGTTGAACAAGATCAAGGGCCTGAAAGACGCCCAGCCCGATGAGAAGGAACTG
>JACRCK010000179.1 GCA_016219065.1 Deltaproteobacteria bacterium | reverse complement strand
CTTCCCGATGATATCGGTGAATTGGTTTTTCATGGTGATCTCTTGGCGCAGGACGATATTCTCGGCCTCGAGTCGGTCCTTCAACGTTTGTATTTCGGAAAGGGCGGTTTGCAGTTCGGCCGTCCGGTCCGCCACCCGCCGTTCCAGTTCGTTGTTCGCTTTTTGTAAGGCCTCGGCCAGGTGTTTCCGTTGGGTGATGTCGCGGATATTGCACTGTATCACTTTATGATGATTGACCAGATAAACATTGCTGACAAATTCCACGGCCACCTGCCGCCCGTCCTTCGACTCCAGGGGTAAATCCTCAAAACGGACATAGCCCTTGTCCTGCAATTCCAAAAAGGAGGCCTTCGAGGCTTTGATATTTTTAAAGGGCCCGATCTCCCAGAGTCTTTTTCCTAAAAAATCCTGATAGGAATAACCCAACATTTTCATTAAAAAAGGGTTTACATCCTGTATTTGTC
The DNA here is from genome assembly GCA_016219065.1 of Deltaproteobacteria bacterium. Taxonomy (GTDB): domain Bacteria; phylum Desulfobacterota; class RBG-13-43-22; order RBG-13-43-22; family RBG-13-43-22; genus JACRCK01. Next base: position 11,618 of record JACRCK010000179.1, on the reverse strand, counting down.
CCGTTTCGGCATCGAGGATCAATATGCCATCCTGGGCGGTCTCAAAAAGACGCCGGTACCGGGTTTCGGAGATCTTCAGCGCCTCCTCCCCCTGGCCTTGATCGGTAATTTCCTGTAAGCGCCGTTCTGCGGACTCCAATTTCGATCGGAGCTCTTTCACTTCCAGGAGAAGCTGCTGTTTGGTCAGTAACTCTTTTCCCATTATATTCCAGGTCCTTATCGATTCTAAATCCTGTTTCGTTTGGTTATATATATCTATTATATTGTAGCAAAAGTTAATCAATTAAAAAAATAAAAAAAATTGGCGGGGGGGGCAAACCGGGGGCAATCCAATCAAACTGAAGTTGGCACGATTAGCGGAAGAAGCTCTAAAAAATCATTTATCGTTTTAAAGAAAGAAACCTCCTGTTCCGATAATTTCGAAGAGGACGGAGGCCCAGGCGATGATGCGCTGGTTCATCTTGTTGTTCGGGGCCGTTGGAGTAATCAGCGGTCTGCGGGCGATACGGAAACGAACTGTCTATACGGATGTGGGCGAGTACCGGGGAGACACGGCGGTCCGCTGGGGGGCTTTTGCGATTTTCCTGGGCGGCTTGTTTATCCTGGCGGGTGTCTTCGATCCGCCCTGGCTCCCGGCGGTGATCCGTTTGTTCCTTGGCAATTAAGGGCGGCTTGAGGAAACGGAATAATAGTGCGCCCGGTCATTTAGCCGGTTTGGTTAAAGAGGGCTCTCTGGAATCCCCGTTTTGTTCCTGATGACGTTGCCAGCAGCCGTCCCCTTTCCTGGAGAAGGTCAGCCACATCAGACCGGGTTTCCCGTTTTGATAAGGCACGTTCTTCCACAGGCATTCTTTGATGGTCAGGCCGTCCTTCTGACTCATCTTTTCTTCGTCAGGTCCGAAACAGGTCACCCCGCCCAGGCAGTCGATATTGTAAAAGGGGTTTTGGCTTTCGGCATTCGTTTTTTTCGAGCCGGGTTCGATATAACTACTGGGGGGAGGTTTGCGCCATTGACGATAGTACAGGATTTCGCTGCATCCGGATAAAAGCAGACCTGCCAGCAGCAGCGGCCACCCGTAATGAATCCAGCTAAGTTGACCGATTTTCATGATACCCTCCGCACTGACTCTATCGGCACAATAACCCGATCCATTAACTATTCCCCGGGCCGGGTTCCCTTCACGATTCTTTAACAACCAGGAACCAGCCGGAATCCGACAGAAAACGGGCATAGTCCCGGTATCGCCGGGTATTGTCGGAACTGGCGTTGCCGTCCAGTCCCCGTTTGTAAACTCCCTGAACGATGGCCGCCAGACGGAACAGGCTGAAGGCGATAAAAAAAGTCCAGTCGGAAAGGGTCTCCCGGCCGGTCCGCCGGCAGTAAGCCCGCACATACTCGGCTTCCTCGGGAATACCCAAGGCCTGCAGGTCTAAACCCAGATAGCCGTATCCGGATAATTCCCCGGCCGGCAGGTGATAACTCAGGCAGCTATAGGCCAGATCCGCCAGGGGATGGCCCAGGGTGGAAAGCTCCCAGTCCAGGACCGCCAGAATCCGGGTATCGCTGGGGTGGAATATGGTATTTTCGAGGCGATAATCCCCGTGCACCACAGCGGTGTCATCCTCGGCGGGGATGTGTTCCCGCAGCCAGCGGATCAAAAGGTCCATGTTTTCCAGGACCTCGGTCTGGGAGGCCTCATATTGTTTGGTCCAGCGGGAAACCTGGCGGGCCATGTAATTGCCCGGTTTTCCGAAATCCGCCAGGCCCGCGGTCTGCCAGTCCAGCTTATGGATTTTGGCCAGGGTTTCGTTCAAGGCCTCAAAGATCCGAGCGCGTTCCTGCGGGTTCCGGGCCCGGGAGGCGGTAGGGTCCCGGAAAATCCGGCCGGAAACGCGCTCCATCACGTAGAAAGAAGTCCCGATCACGGAATCCTCCAGACAGAGCAGATACGGTTCCGGGACCGGCACGCTCGCCGCTTTCATGGCCTTGATGATCCGGAACTCCCGATCGACCGCGTGGGCCGAGGGCAGCAGTTTCCCCGGGGGTTTCTTCCGGAGTACGTACTCCCTGCCGCCCGCGGACAGCAGAAAGGTGGGGTTGGACTGGCCGTAAACGAACTGCCCGACCGTCAGGCTGCCGGAGAATCCGGGCAGATGCTGGCCGAGGAAGTCGGCCAGGGCGACGGTATTTAAGCGATGGGCTTCCCGGACGGGAGTAATTTCTTCTTTGAGTTCCATTATATCCTGATTAAGACATTCACCGCAAAGGCGCCAAGGGCGCAAAGAACGGCCAATGCAAAGGTCAATCAGTTTTGTTTCTTCAACTCCAGACGGGTGATGGTCTCCAGATGGACTTCATCGGGTCCGTCGGCCAGGCGCAGGGTCCGGATATGGGCCCAGGCGGTCGACAGCCAGGTGTCGGAAGTAACCCCCTTGCCGCCATGCACCTGAATGGCCCGGTCCAGGACCTTCAGGGCCATGTTGGGGGCCACGACCTTGATCATGGCGATTTCGTTGCGGGCGACCTTGTTGCCGACCGTATCCATCATATGGGCGGCCATCAGGGTCAGCAGCCGGGCCTGGTCGATTTCCAGGCGGGATCGGGCGATGTCCTGCCGGATCGAACCCATCTCCACCAGCGGTTTCCCGAAAGCCACCCGCGCTTGGGCCCGCCGGATGAGTTCCTCCAGAGCCCGTTCGGCCACGCCGATGGTCCGCATGCAGTGGTGGATCCGTCCCGGCCCCAGGCGCCCTTGGGCGATCTCGAAACCCCGACCTTCCCCGAGGAGGATATTGGCGGCCGGGACCCGGACGTTTTCAAAGCGGATGTGGGCGTGGCCGTGGGGGGCGTCATCAAAACCGAACACGGGCAGGTTGCGCAGGACGGTGACGCCGGGCGTATCCCGGGGCACCAGGATCATGGACTGCTGCTTGTGCTTCGGCCCCTGAGGGTCGGTCTTGCCCATAAAGATATAGATCCGGCAGCGGGGATCGCCGCCGCCCGAAGCCCACCATTTGTTGCCGTTGAGCACGTATTCGTCCCCGTCCCGGACGATGCTGGCCTGAATGTTGGTGGCGTCGGAAGAGGCCACGTCGGGTTCGGTCATGCAAAAGGCGGAGCGAATCTCGCCGGCCAGGAGGGGTTTCAGCCAGCGTTCCTTCTGCGCGGCATTGCCGTAGCGAACGAGGGTTTCCATGTTGCCCGTATCGGGGGCCGAGCAATTGAAGACCTCCGGGGCCCAGGGGGAGCGGCCCATGATCTCACAGAGCGGCGCGTATTCATAGTTGGTCAGACCGGCCCCGTATTCGCTTTCCGGCAGGAAGAGGTTCCAGAGCCCTGCGGCCCTGGCCTGCTGCTTCAGCTCCTCCATCAGGGGCAGGGGCTCCCAGCGGTCTCCGGTGTCCCGCTGTTTGGCGAAGATCCCTTCGTTGGGATAAATATAGCGGTCCATGAAAGCTTTGACCCGCGTCTGCAATGCTTTGGCCTGCTCGGAAAATTCGAAAAACATGGATTTCTCCTCTCGAAAAAAAGGGTCCGATGAGATAACTTATAAAATTTACTAAAAAAAGTCAATAAAAGGCGGCATTTTTCGAGAGAGTTCGGCGCGGGATAGGGAGTTCAGGTGGGAGAGCCGGAAAAAATTGGAAGGGCCGGATAAGAGCTGCCAAGCTCAAACCCGGCCCCTCGGAAATTTAATCGTGGTCTGGAAGATGGACCGGAACTGATAAATTACTTATAAATGCCGCAGCAAATGATCAAATCGCCCACCTTCTTCAGATAGGTGGTCTTCTGTTCGACCTTTTTGCTTTCGGGGTTGGTGTATTTATAATCCACCCAGCCCGTTCCCTTGGCCTTGGCCGTTTCCTGGATCTCCTTACGGAAGAATTTTCCATCCGGATCCGGGACTTCCAAAAGATTTTTACCAATGAGCTTGGGGTTTTTCGGGTGGCCCACGATCACCCCCTGGGTATCGTAGGCGAAGACGTAGATTTCTCCTTTGTCGAATTGGCCCTTGGCCGTGCTGATTTCAGCCAGGGCCTTCTCCTTACCCTGGGCCTGGGCCAAGGCCGCCGCCTTATCCACCAGGGATACGGCCAGGTCTTTTTCCGAGGCGTAGGCTATTCCAGCGAACAACCCCACCACCAATAGAACCAGTAAAAAACGTTTCATATTGTCCTCCTGACATCGATGTATAATGATTTGGCCAAAAGGCCATAGATATTTTTCGGTTTAAATCAGTAAAACTAAATTTTTTATGGATCCTGCGCTGCCTCCGGTGCATCCTTTTGGACTTGAGTCGGGCACTGTGATAGGATGTTTCCAATTTTTATGATTACAAAGGAATGGTAATTATGAAGCTGTTGCGCATCAATATGGAAACGGAAATAATCGAATTGGAGGATCTCCCCCCGGACTGGCTGCCCATCGGGGGCAGTGCCTTGCTGGCCCGGATCATGAACCGGGAGGTCCCGCCCACGACCGATCCCCTGGGTCCCGAAAATGCCTTCATCGTGGCCGCCGGTCCCCTGGCCGGCACCGGGGCCCCGCAACTGGGCCGTATCTCTGTCGGGGCCAAGAGTCCCCTGACCCTGGGAATCAAAGAGGCCAATGCCGGTGGTCCGGCGGGGCAGCTTCTCGACCGGCTGGGGATTCGGGCCGTTATCGTAAATGGCGCTCCAGCGGAGGGGCGCCTTTTCATCTTAGCCGTCTCGGAGGAGGGGGCGGCCCTGATCCCGGCCGAGGAATACCGGGGCCTGAAAAACTATGAACTGGCCGAGCGGTTGCGAAAAAGATTCGGTGAAAAGGCGGCGATCGTCTCCATCGGCCCGGCCGGAGAGCGGAAATACCGGGGGGCCTCGGTCTCCTTTACCGACCTGTTCGGGGACCCCTCGCGCAATGCGGCGCGGGGAGGGCTTGGGGCTGTCATGGGCTCCAAGGGGCTCAAGGCCATCGTCATCGACCCCGGAAAGACCGGTCCGGTAGCCACTGCGAATCCGGAGTCCTTTCGCCGGCTGGTGAAATCCTGGATCGACACCCTCAAGCACGATGTGAGCTGCAGCCTGTATTCCCGCTTCGGCACGCCTTTCGCCGTTTCCAATTCCGCCAGCCAGGGGACCCTGCCGACGCTCAACTACCGTTCCGGCCGGCCGGATGACTTCATCCCCGTGAGCGGGAACAGTATCCAGAAAATCCTCTTTGAGCGGGGCGGCCGCAGGCACGGCTGCATGCCCGGCTGCGTGGTCCGCTGCTCCATCGTCTATCCGGATCAAGAAGGGCGGAGGCTCTGCGCAGCTTATGAATACGAAACCATTGCCCTGCTGGGCACCAACCTGGGCATCATCGATCCGGATGCCATCGCCCGGCTCAAATTTCTCTGCGACGACCTGGGGGTCGATGCCATCGAAACCGGCAGCGCCCTGGGCCTGGCCGCGGAGGCCGGAAAAATGGCCTTCGGCGATTGGGCCGCCGCGGCCCGACTGCTGGAAGAAATCGAACAGGAAACCCCGCTGGGTCTGGCCCTGGGCAACGGGGTGGTGGCCACGGCCCGTTATCTGGGCATCGACCGGGTGCCGGCGTATAAAGGGCAGGCCCTGCCCGGTCATGACCCCCGCTCTACCAAGGGGACCGGGGTTACTTATTACACCAGCCCCATGGGCGCGGACCATACCGCGGGACTGACCTACCGGATTCCCCGCAGCAAAACGAAACAGGCGGAAAATTCCCTGAAGGCCCAGATCCAGGCCGCCGTCTGTGACGCCTTCGGCTACTGCCTCAATGCCGTTCCCGGCGGACGGGCTGCTCTCTATCCTTTCCTGGCCGATCTGCTTAATGCGCGTTACGGCGGCCGCTGGACAGCCGATGAAGTGATAGGGATCGGCAAGCAGACCCTGCGCGATCAGCTCGCTTTCAATGAAAAGGCCGAATTCAGCCGGCCGGCAGCCGGGGAGGGCGACTTTATTCGCGAGGAGGCGATCGCCCCGACCAACCAGGTTTTCGATGTGGAAGAAGCAGAGATCAAACAGTTCTGGGCCGGCCTGGATTCCTTTCGGGAAAAAGAGAAGATCTGGGAGATCCGCATCCCGCCCCTGCCGGAAACGCTCTTCGGCGCCGGTGTGGCCGGTAAAATGGGGGAGGCCCTGCAGCGCCTGAAAATCACCAGACTTTTTATAGCCACCGATCCGGTCATGGCCGCCCTGGGACGGGCGGAGGAGATCCGCCGGATCCTGGAACCCCGGGGGCTGGAAACGGTCGTCTTTTCGGAGGTGGAGCCCGATCCCCCCATCGAACTGATCGAGCGGGCCGGCCGGCTGTACGCCGAGGCGGGCTGCGACGGCATTCTCGGCCTGGGCGGCGGCAGCTCCATGGATACGGCCAAGGCCCTCGGGCTGCGGGTCACCCATTCCGGGGACCTGCGGGAATTCGAGGGGCTCGTGGGCGGCGGCGGCAAGATCCGGCCCGTGCTCCCGCCCATCGCCTGCCTGCCGACCACCTCCGGCACGGGCAGCGAGGTCAACCCCTGCGCAGTGATCACCGACCGGGAGCGGGACCTGAAGCTGGTGTTGATGAGCAATCACCTCATCCCCAAGCTGGCGGTCATCGATCCCCTGTTTTGCCGGACCATGCCGCCGGGCCTGACCATCGCCTCGGGCATCGACGCCCTGGCCCACTGCGTCGAGGGTTACGTTTCTCTGGCCACCCCCTATCATCCCTATTTCGAATCCATGGCGGTGTACGGGGTGAAACTGATCGGCCGGGGCCTCCCCCGGGCTTACCGGAACGGGGAGGACATCCCGGCCCGGACCGACATGTGCATGGCGGCCCTCTGCGGCGGCCTGGCCTTCCTGAAAGGCCTCGGACTGGGCCACGCCCTGACCCACGTGCTGGGCGCCCACTACCACCTGCCCCACGGCCGGGCGGCCATCTACGGACTGCTGGCCTTTGTCCGGGCCAACCGGGAGACCTGCAAGGATCCTTTCACCGACCTGGCCCAGATGCTGACCCGCGTCAACGACCTCGAGGAAGGTCTACTGGACTTCTACGGGAAACTGGACCTCAAGGTGAGTCTGAAGGCCGAGGGCATTCCCCGAGAGGACCTGGAGAAGATCGCCTTCTTCACCTCCCGCGACGCGGTGAACATGGCCACCGACCCCACCACCCCCGGCCGGCGGAGGATTTTGGAGCTGCTGGAGGGGATGTACGATTGAGGTTCTGTCATCATAAAAGATTTTGGGTAACAGTTTTGCCTTTTGGAAACACCCCTTTTGGTACTTATCATTCGAGGCTCCGGTGGCTCCCCCTCCCTTGATCCCGCGCTGCCGCGGGACAGGCTCCGGGGGTTGGGGGGTGGGTGAACTCCGGAATCTTGGACTTGGCCGGCTCCACCCCCTTCCTAACCCTCTCACGCCTAAGGCGTGATCAAGGGGGAGGGAACCGGTAACGCCCATATAATGTAAATTTTTTCAAAGCACTGAACTATTACGATTTTGGAATTAAAAATGTAGGGTGGATCAAGCGAAGCGGATCCACCTTCCACCGGGAAGGAACTATGAAGAAAATATGCCCCTATTGCGAAGCCGAGACGGAGGTAGAGGTTGTCGAGAAAATCGAAAGGATCAACATCCGCGGAGAAACCATTGAAGTGTTGGCCCATCCCTACCTTTGCCTGGCCTGCGGGGACTATTTTGAAGATCCGAAAACCGGCTTCGATTTTCTGCAGAAAGCCTATGAGGAATACCGGAGGCGTAAAGGCCTGACCTGCTTTCGAATATGATGGTTATATAAAATAAAATTATTTTTTTGACATTTTACATAAGATATTATAATATAGGCTTCAGAAAGGAGGTGCTCTATGCCGGACAAAGAGCTTGCTTCCCGCCTTAAATCCGCCCGTGAATCCGCCGGTCTCCCCTTAATCGAAGCCGCCAAACGCCTTGGGTATGCCAACTATCAGACTTTGAGCAGCATTGAAAATGCCGAGAGAGAGGTGAAAGCCTCGGAGTTGGTAAAGCTCGCCCAGATTTATTTCTGCAATATTCAAGACCTCCTGGATCAGGGTAGGATTAGACAGAACTTCCCCTTTTTATGGAGAAATCCCCCGAAAACCGAGGGTCAGCGCAAAGAAACCGAGAGCAAAATATTTTTTAAATGTGAGCAGTATCATTTATTGGAAAAATTGCTGAATATCAAACCGGAAAAAGGTTTCATCGAAACGTCGATAGAAGATATCCGGAATAATCATGCCTTGAATCTGCTGGCTACCAAGACCAGGGATTTATTGGGCTTGGGAAGTCGCCCGGCCTTTACCCTCCCCAAAGTTTTAGAGGAAAACTACGGCGTAAAAATACTTTACCTGCCATTGGACCAGGGTTCGGCGGTTTCCATGGTTCACGAGGAATGCGGCCGAACCATTATCATCAATGCTAAAGAGGTTCCCTGGCGGCGCAACTACGATTTGGCTCATGAATTTTTTCATTTGATCCTTTGGAAGACACTCCCTCCTGAACAACTAAAGGATCACGTTTATTTCATGGACATCGAAAAGAGGGCCGAGAAATTTGCCTCCATGCTGCTCCTGCCGGAAGAGGAAATCAGGCAGGAAACAATCAGCCTATGGGAGTCCCAAAAAAAAGTTGCCTATTCCGACCTGGTGGATATCGCCATGGACTTCGGCGTATCCACCAAGGCCCTGCTGTACCGTTATGCCCATTTGAAATTTATCGACTGGGAAACCGCGGATAAAATCGCCCACGACGAAGAGTTGGCCGAATTGAGCCGGGAAAAGCGTTGGGCTGAAAAAGAGGCGGTCAAAGTCTCGACCCGGTTCATCACCCTGGCCATGCGCTGCCTTCGCAAAGGCCTGATCTCCCGGGGTACATTTGCGGAAATGGTTGAAATCGACCGGCCCGAAATAGATGATTTCATTAAAGACAGCGGCCTGATGGAATCGGAAGGCAACGCCATCACCATTGAAAACCTGGCTTCTTGATGCGGATATTGTAATCGATTTATTGGCCCTAAATGTTTTCGATAACCTGGTCAGGGATCACGAGATCTATGTCTCGTCTTCAGTAGCCGATGAAATTATTTATTTTAAAAGGGATGGGGTCAGACATTCTATAAATTTCCGAATCGATTATGTTCAAAAGAAAAGCCTGGTTGAACTTTCGGCCTCAATTGGGGATATCACCCAATTAACGAACATGCTTCCCAGGGAAATAATGCCCACTATCCATCAGGGAGAACTGGAGTCCCTGGCCCTCATGTTGAAAAGATCGGAGTTGATTTTATGCAGTTGTGATGCGGCAACGATAAGGGTGCTCCCTATTCTGGATTTGTCCGAAAGAGGAATATCTGCAGAGAAACTTCTACGTGAGTCTGGGTTGCCCACCCAAGGCTTGCAAGACAGGCACACAGAAAAATATTTCAAAAATAATCTGGCTATTGGCCAGGCAAATAAAATATATTCCTTTGGGAAGTAGGGGGTTTAGGGAAAGAATAATAGTAAAATGGAAATCCCTGACATACAAAGAGCGCGAACAATCTTAACAGCCATGAGCACCAAGACATCCATAGAATGGACCGAGATGACCTGGAATCCCGCTGTCGGTTGCAGTAAGGTATCCCCCGGCTGTGCCCATTCCTATGCGGAAGTTATGGCCAAACGCCTGAAGGCCATGGGTGTCAAAGGTTATGAAAACGGTTTTGCCCTGACCTTGCTTCCCAATCGACTGGAAGAGCCTTTGAAAAGGAGCAAACCGACTGTTTATTTTGTTAACTCCATGAGTGATTTATTTCACGAGGGAATCCCTGACGATTATATCCAACGGGTTTTTAACGTTATTAGCCGGACGCCTCACCATACTTTCCAGGTTCTGACCAAAAGGGCTGAAAGGATGGCAAGTTTCTTCCAAGGCAAGAAGCCACCGAGTAACGCCTGGCTGGGGGTAACGGTAGAGGATCGCCGTTTTGGCCTTCCCCGGCTTGACTGGCTCCGCCAAGTGCAGGCCACTATCCGCTTTGCTTCAATTGAGCCGCTTTTGGAAGATCTGGATGTCTTGAATCTTCAAGGGATCCATTGGGTCATTGTTGGCGGGGAATCCGGGCCGAAGGCGCGTCCCATGCTCCAGGAATGGGTGCTGAATGTTAAACATCAATGTGAAGCGCAACAGGCCGCTTTTTTCTTTAAACAATGGCGGGGCTGGGGAGCTGACGGTACGAAGAGGGCAAAGAAAGATAACGGTCGGCTTCTGCAGGGGAAGACCTGGGATTCTGTCCCGTACAGCCGATCCATGAAAATTGAAAATCATGTCGCCATTTAGCCGCCTTGATTTATAAATGGTCCGGGCAAACTTGGCTGGAGGGACATAAGGAAGTGGCAGGATCTCACAGGCCTGCCACTTCCTTGCGGAGCGTTAACATCAAATCAATGAAATGGGATTACTTCCTCATTGATCTCTGGAAGACGTTATCAGCCCTTTTGACCTTTTCATCCGCGATCTTCGCCTTTTCATCGGCGATCCTCGCCTTTTCATCGGCGATCTTCTCTCTCTCTTCTGCCGCCTTTATGGCATTTTCAACGCGGTTAGCGGCCTCATCGGCCTTTACCTTGGCTTCATCCGCAGTCGCTTTGGCCGCCTGGGCATCCTGTGCTGCTTGATCAGCTCTCGAACGGGTCATCATTTCCTGAGACTCAATTTTGGCGAGGTCACCTTTGGTGGCACAGCCCCCCGCAGTTAGGGCCAGAACAATTATCATTGCGATCACCCAAAGACTATTTTTCATCGTCCAGTCACCTCCTTTCTTTCGAAAATCTCTTCTGAACAGGTTCAATCAACTGCCCCTCTATTTCCAAATCAATTTTCAGGCGTTTGAGCGCCTCCTTGGCCTCCCGGATATCTTTGAAAGGTCCGGCAATAACACGGTGGGTATCTTCCTGGGATAATACCCTGGCCGGGATTGGCGGGCCTTGGTGATTGATAATGGCCGCCATCCTTACAGCATCGGTCTCTCCTTGACCGTCCGCCGCCAAAACAGACCAGGCATCGGTTTTCAGTGCCGGTATTTCCGGTCTGCCATATAATTGGCCCGGATGCCTGATCTCTGCGGTTTCTGCAACCCCTCTTCCACTTCCCGGGTTGATCTCAAAGACAGGTACAGGAATCCCGCGGGCCTCGGCCAAAACCTTTTTAACCTTGTTCCAGTCAAGGGCGCGCCCCGATTTCTTTTCGACATTTCTCAATTTTGCATAGATTCTATCAAACTCAACCGAATCAATGGCTTCAGGCCGCACATACACCTGCAGGTAAATGATCCCATTACATTGTCCCAGGAGATAGGGCTGGTAAACGATCCATACCGGTGTTTTAACCGGAGTGTTCTCAAAGAGCCGTTTCACATTTTCCGGATAGAGCCTTATGCAACCATTGGTAGCCCTGAGGCCAATGCTGGCCGGTTTATTGGTGCCATGGATCAAATAACTCGGCTTACTCAAATAGAGCGCATATTCTCACAGGGGATTCTTGGGTCCCTGCGGAACCGCAGGCGGTCTAGGATCTCATTTTTAAATATAATCCCGGGAAATAGAGGCCGGCACATTCAAGGTCGGGCGGATGACCTT
>JACRCK010000178.1 GCA_016219065.1 Deltaproteobacteria bacterium | reverse complement strand
CGGCTTTACCCTGATTGAACTGATCGTGGTTATTGTAATTATCGGGATCCTGGCCGCCGTTGCCGTCCCTCGGTTCATCGATTTGCAGGGCCGGGCGCAACAATCGGTCAGGGACGGCCTGACCAGCAACTTAAGGGCGGCGGCCGCTCTGGCTTATGCCAATGCCGCCGTCAACAACAATACAGCCGTTTTGAACGCGGCTTCCGTATACCAGCAGTTAATCGCAACGGGAGGCATGTCCTTGTCTGGCACGACCTTTTCATCAACGGTCAACGGGATCGCTTATTCCTGGACCTATACCTTCCCGGCCCGGATCAGCGACCCGACACCGTGATGATCCAAATGATAAAATAAAAAAGGAGGAGGAAGAGATGAAAAAAGTATTGAAAAACAAGCAGGGTTTTACCATGATTGAACTGATCGTGGTTATCGTGATCATCGGGATCCTGGCGGCTATCGCCGTACCCCGGTACTTGGATCTGCGGTTGAATGCGGAACGAGCGGCGCGGGACGGCATGACCGGCAACCTGCGGGCCGCAGCCTCGCTGGCCTATGCCAACGCCGCCATCAACAATGCGACCGGGTCCATGAATATCGCCTCGGTCATGAACCAGTTGCAGGAGACGGGCGGGATAACCGGGACTGGAACGCAATTTTCCGCAACCATCAATGGGACCCAATATACCTGGACCTACGCCGCCCCGGTTACGGTGACCCCTGATCAACCTTAGATGTTAAAAATTGCCTCCGGAGACGCATCACAGCGGCGGCAGGGGTAAACACAAGCCAAAAAGGGGGAGGAAGGTCGTTCAAAGAGGGACCTCGGGTTTTCCGCAGGTCCCTTTTACTATGAACCGCATGATACTCAAAAACAGCGGCGTCCTGCTCGCCTGGGGGCTTCTAGTCGCCGCTTATTTCTGGGAGGCCGTGAGCCTGCCGGTACTGCTGGGTGAGCGGGACCTGTCGTCTTTCTTCTTTCCGGCCGTAAAATGCTGGGTGGAAGCCGTTCAGCGGGGAGAGTTCCCGCTTTGGAATCCCTATTCCTTTGCCGGCCAGCCCCTGTTTGCTTCCCTGCAGCCGGGGGTCCTCTATCCCCCCAACGTCCTCCTATTTTTCCTACCCCTGTTCGCCGGTTTCAACCTGACCATTGTGCTGCACTTCTTCCTTTCCGGTTGGTTTGTTTATCTCCTCAGCCGGGAGCTGGAAACCAGTCGGCAGGCCGGTTTCCTGGCCGCCCTGGGTTTTGCCCTGGGGGGATTTTTATTATCCCTGCATTCGGTGCTGTCTTCCTTGCAGTCGGCGAGTTGGGCCCCATTGGTCCTATGTTTTTTACTGAGAGCCTTGAAAAAGGCTTCCTGGAAATACGTCCTGTTGACGGCTTTGATCGTCCTGGTCCAATTTCTGGGCGGCGGGATCGAAATTTTTTTACTGACCCTGGCCCTGGTGGCCCTGATCGCCCTGTTCCCCCGGCTCTGGTTATCCGGAGGAGGCTGGCCGGGCCGGCCCTGGAGGCTGAAGTCCCTGGCTTTAATCATCGTGCTGTTCCTGGGTTTGGGGGCCGTTCAAATTTTACCCTTCTGGGAAATGGTCCGGGAGTCCAGCCGCGGCGGCGGGTTTTCTTATGGCCAGGCTACCATCTGGTCGCTGACTCCGCAGGACCTCTGGTACCTGTTTTTTCCGGATTTTTTCTGGCGGGGCATGGACTATTACTTTCAAGACCAGAACTGGTTAAAAAGCATCTATTTGGGCTTCCTCCCCCTGGGCCTGCTGTTTTTATACTTCCGCTACGGGGAGGGAAAACGGATCGGCTGGGCCGGTCTGGTGTTGGGATCGCTGGTTCTGGCCCTGGGGCGCAACACGCCTGTTTACGAGGTCCTTTTCCGGACCGTCCCCGGGGTTTCGTTGATCCGGTATCCGGTGAAGTTTTTTTTCCTGACCCACCTGTTTATCTGCCTGCTGGCCGGATTCGGGTGGGACAGCCTGGTTAAGAAGCTGCAGGCTCTGGGAGGTGAACCCTGGAAAGGTCCGAAAACGGCGGCCCTGGTCCTGGCCCTGGTCCTGGCCTTTATGCTTCTGGCCGCGGCCCTGTTTTATCCGGACCTCCTGGCTTATTTGAATACCCATTATCCCTTGAGTTCGGAACGGCCCTGGTCCGGCAACCTCCATAATTTTTTTCGGTTTACCGTGGCCGCCCTCCTGATGTTGCTGGTGTTCGCTTTTCTAACCGATCGCAAGTTATCCCTGGCCTGGGGCGGACGGGGCCTGATTTTTTTGCTGGCCGCCGATTTGTTTCTGGGTAACTGGGGCCACTATAGAGTATTCGACCGGGAAGCTTATCTGAAATCCAGCCCCAATCTGGAAATCATCCGGCAGGATCCGACTTTTTTTCGAGTTTATGCCCACCCCCTGGTCCTGAAGGCCCTGGTTCCGGCCGCCGACCGGGAATGGATGCACTCCGATTTTCACCAGGAACGGTTTTATCTGGATTATCCCGCCGTCCAGCATGTTTTTAATGCCTTCGGCTTCCCGGTCCTAGTGTTCAAACCGATTAAGGACCTGCTCGTTCTTTTTGAGACCTCCCCCACCCCCGGGGCTACCGATGTCCTGCGCCTGTTGAACGTCAAATACCTGCTCTGGCCGGATCCGATCGCAGGGGCCGGTGCCCGTCTGATTCGAGAAATGGGGCTTCACCAGTATGTCGAGCGAGGGGGGCGGCCTGATCCTGCCCGCCCCGAATCGCTTCGCGCCGGCCGCCCCAGGCTTTACGGGATGCCGGATACCCTGCCCCGGGCCGGTTTAATCTCCCAGGCCCGGGTGGTAAAAAGTGAGCGAGAACGGGGAGATCTGATAAAAAGCAGGGGGTTTGACCCCACCCGGACCGTGCTTCTGGAAGAGCCTCCGATATTCCCGGGTCGGCCGGCAGGTAACTTGCCCCGGCAGGACGAGGTCCGTTGGGTCGCTTACCGGAATAACCATCTGGCGCTCCAGGCGGCCTGTTCCGGCCCGCGGCTGCTGCTGCTCAGCGAAGCGGATTACCCGGGCTGGCGGGCACGGGTCGACGGCCGGCCGGAAAAGATTTACCGCGCCAACCATGCTTTCCGGGCCGTGCCCCTGGACCCGGGGATCCATGAGGTCCGCTTCGATTACCAGCCGGGGTCTTTTTATTGGGGTTTAGGGATCAGCCTGGTTACCCTGGGCGGGGTCATCCTGGGGGGCCTTTTCCTTTTACTCCGCCCAAAAGGAAATCGTATCCAGGAAGAAATTGCTCCAGGAATCGGCTAAATCATCGGTGACGACCCGGAAGGATAATTCCAGGGTCTGCCCCCGAGGAAGGCCCCCGGTGGCCAGGGCGGGCGGGACTCTGGGATAGCGACCGTTTTTTATTCCGCCGGGGTTCGTGGGGTAAGTTTTTCAAGCCAGCCAGCGTTTGCGCCGTTTGTAATGTTTCACGTCCCGGTAGCTCTTGGTTTTGCCCACTTCGGTGAGACCGAGATAAAATTCCTTGATGTCGGCGTTTTCCTTGAGTTTTTCCACCGTATCGTCCAGGACGATCCGCCCGTTTTCCATGACGTAGCCGTGGTGGGCGATGGACAGGGCGAGCCGGGCGTTCTGCTCCACCAGCAGGATGGTCACTCCCCGCTCCCGGTTGATCCGCTTGATGATCTCGAAGATCTCGGCCACCAGCAAAGGGGCCAGCCCCATGGAGGGTTCATCCAGCAGCATCAGTTTGGGGTTGGCCATGAGGCAGCGGCCGATGACCAGCATCTGTTGTTCCCCGCCGCTGATATAGCCGGCCTGGATCTGGCGCCGTTGCTTCAACCGCGGAAAATAATGATACACGACCTCGATGTCGTCTTTCATTTTCTTTTTGTTCTTGTTGGTATGGGCCCCGGCAATCAGGTTTTCCTCGATATTCAATTCATCGAAGACCCGGCGGCCTTCCATGACCTGAAAGATACCTCTCCGGACGATTTGTTCGGGATAAAGGCGGTCGATCCGCTGGCCTTGGAAGGTGATGCTGCCGTCGGTGACCGCGCCGTCCTCGGATTTCAGCAGACCGGAGATGGCCTTGAGCGTGGTGGTCTTCCCGGCCCCGTTGCTGCCCAGGACGGTCACGATCTGGCTTTCCTGGACCTGCAGGGACAGCCCTTTCAGAACTAGAATGACGTTATGATAGATGACTTCGATGTTGTTGACGACTAATAATGGTTCCAATGAGTTAGGCCCCCAACCGGGAATAGGCCAGGGTTTCTTCGCCCAGGTAGGCCTGAATAACCTGGGGATTGTGCCGGATTTCTTCCGGTTTTCCTTCGGCGATCTTACGGCCGAAGTCCAGGACGCAGATCCGGTCGCTGATATCCATGACCATGCCCATATCGTGTTCGATCAGGATAATGGTCACGCCCCATTCCTCGTTGAGGTCCAGTATGAAGCGGGCCATGTCTTCCGTTTCCTCGAGATTCATGCCGGTGGCCGGCTCATCCAGCAGCAGCAGTTTGGGCTTCATGGCCAGGGCCCGGGCCAGTTCCACCCGCTTCTGCAAACCGTAGGGCAGGGTATGGACGGTCCTTTTACGGATGGCTTCGATCTCCAGCAGGTCGATGATCGTCTCCTCGATCTCCTGGCGCAGGGCTATTTCTTCCCGGCGGGTTTTACCGTAATAAAGCCCTCCGGAGAAAAAACCGGACTGCAGATGGACATGACGGCCGAGCTTGATGTTGTCCAGGACCGTCATGTGTCCGAACAGTTCCACATTCTGAAAGGTCCGGGCGATTCCCAGTCCCGCGATATGGTGCGGCTTGATTCGGGTGATCTCCCGGCCCTCAAAGAGGATCCGTCCCTGTTCGGGATGATAGAAGCGGTTGATGCAGTTGAGGATACAGGTTTTTCCGGCCCCGTTGGGCCCGATGATGGCGAAGATCTCCCCCTTTTTGACCCCGGTGCTGACTCCGGACAGGGCGTTGATGCCCCCGAAGGTCAGCGTTATATCCTCGAGGATCAATTGGTGTTCTTCGAAGGAAGTTCCGGTTTTCGACGGACTCATGGCGTTTCCTGGACCTCTTTGATGCGGACTTGGGTCTTCATGGTAAAACCGGTCCCGTCCTGATAGCGTATTTCGGATTCTACGGCCAGTTCCTCCCGGTCTTCGTAGAGGGCCCTGATCAGGTTGGCGTAGCGTTCGGCCACAAAACCTCGCCGGAGCTTACGGGTCCGGGTCATTTCGTCGTCGTCGGCGTCCAGTTCCTTATAGAGCATGACGAAGCGTTTCACCCGGGCCACTTTGGGCAGGGACTGGTTGATCCGCCGGATCTCCTCGGCGATCAGGTCATAGACTTCGGGTTTCTGGGAAAGGTCGGTATAGGTGGTAAAGGTCAATTTGTGGTTTTCCGCCCATTTGCCCATGTTGCCCATATCCATGATGATCAGGGCGGCGATATAGGGGAGGTCCTTGCCCACCACCATGGCCTCGTTGATGTAGGGGCTGAATTTAAGCTTGTTCTCGATCAACTGGGGCGAAAACTTGCTGCCGTCCCCCAGCCGCATGACGTCCTTCTGCCGGTCAATCATAATGAGTTGGCCGTCTTCATCCAGGATCCCTTCATCGCCGGTATGGACCCAGCCTTCGGCATCCAGGGTTTTACGGGTGGCTTCTTCGTTTTGGTAATAGCCTTTGAAAACGATGGGACCTCTGATCAGGATCTCACCGGCATCGGAGATCTGCAGTTCCACTTCCGGCATCGGAGAGCCGACGGTGTTGAGTTTCACCCCGTCATTGCG
Source organism: Deltaproteobacteria bacterium (assembly GCA_016219065.1). GTDB lineage: Bacteria > Desulfobacterota > RBG-13-43-22 > RBG-13-43-22 > RBG-13-43-22 > JACRCK01. The sequence continues at coordinate 5,325 of JACRCK010000178.1, read as the reverse complement.
GTGCCCCACGGCCAGTCCGGTGACTTCGGTCTGCCCGTAAAGCTGCTTGATATTGATGCCCAGGGCCATGAAAAAATTGAAGACCTCCGGCCCGATGGGGGCCCCCCCGGTGTAGACATTCCGCAAATTGGTCAGTCCCAGGTAATTTTTCAACGCCCGGAACAGCAGCAGGTAGCAGATTTTATCCAGCAGGGTCATCAAGGTCCCGGGCCGGACCCCTTGCAGACGATAGGCCGCCATCCGGTACCCGACGGGCATGCAACGCTTATAAAGAAACCGTTTGAACCAGGCGGCATCCTGGATCTTGACCTGGATATCGGAGCACATCTTTTCCCAATGGCGCGGTGGGGCCAGCAGGAGGTTCGGCCCGATATCCCGAATATCCGCGGAAACGGTTTCGACCTTTTCCGGGAAGTTGATGGTTACCCCCTTGAACAGGTTCCAGGCTACGGCGGTGGCCTGCTCGCCCACCCAGGGCAGCGGCAGAAAGGACACGTGGTTATCGGCCGGGTAGGCCGGGTCTACCTGATCGAAATTGGCGATCATGCGGATCATATTGCGATGGGTGAGCATCACCCCCTTGGGCTGGCCCGTCGTTCCCGAGGTGTAGAGGATCATGGCCACGTCCTCTTCCCCCACCTGGTCCAGCATACGGTCAAAAAGCCGGGGATCTTTCCGGTCCGCTTCCCGGCCCAGGTCCAGGACCTCTTTAAAGGGGATCAGCACCGAGTGGCTGTAGCTCCGCATCCCCTTCATGTCGTCCACAATGACTTTTTTGATCTTGGGGATCTCATCGATCATGTTCAGGATCTTGTCGGTCTGTTCCTGGTCCTCCACCATGACGAAGGCGGAGTCGGAATGATCGATAATATACTGGACCTGTTCCAGGTGGCTGTCGGGATAGATTCCGACTACGGCCCCCCCCAGGGCCTGGATGGCCAGTTCCGAGTACAGCCATTCCGGGCGGTTATCCCCGATCACCGAGAGTTTGTCGCCCGGGGTGTACCCTAGTTGCAACAGGCCCAGGGCCAGGAAGCGGACCCGGTCAAAATAGTCCTGCCAGGAAGCGGATTGCCAGATGCCGAATTCCTTTTCCCGCAGGGCCGCTTTTTGGGTCCCGAATTCCCGGGCGTTGCGCTTCAGCAGGCCCGGCAGGGTTTTAATCGTTTCCGTGTTCATAGTGGTTTTGGCCGCAGACGCACGCCGACTAAAACAGACGATTGATTCAGGGTAGCGGCCACCGCCGCTACCCTGAATGCTGCGCCGGTCTGCGGCTGATCGCCTTGTCTTTATAAGTCCAGAATGATCCAGTCCGTGATCGGATCGAATTGTTTGGTCTTGGAATTCCCTTTAACTACCCGGCCCACCGGGATACTGTTGCCCTTGATGGTCACCGGGGGCATCAGACCGCCCACGTCGAAATTCTTAATGGATTGGAAGGCCTTGACCAGACTCTCTCCGGTCACCGGGCCGGCCTTGTCCGCCCGCTTGAGGGCTTCGATCATCAGGGTGGTGCCCATGAAGACCTGCATGTAAGCCTGGGACCGGTAGTCGGCCCCTTTGGGGTCGCGTTTTTTTACCCATTCGCGGATCTTTTTGATCATGGGGTATTGGTCTTGATAATAATAGGAATAAGCGGTCACCCCGATATATTCATCGGCCTGGGGCCCTAATCCCTCCAGCAGGTGCTTCTCCGTGGACCAGAAAGTGCCCATGAATTGACACTTCAGCCCGTAATCCTTGGACTGTTTCATCACCTGGGCGATGGGATCGTTGACATAGCCTTGGAAAATACAAAATTCCACATTTTTCTGCTTCATGCTCAAGATGTTGGTGGTGACATCCACCCCGCCGACCTTGGTCACTTCTTCGGCCACTACTTTTAAACCCAACTTCTTGGCGTACTCCCGACCGAAGGCAATGGGTTCCCGGCCGAATTCGGTATCGCTGTAAAAGAAGGCCACATTGGCCCCGGGTTTTTGTTTGGCGATGTAATTGAGCAGCACGGCAAACATTTCAGAATAGGTTGGGCCGGGGATGAAGAGATAGGGATTTTCCTTGGGGTTGGCGGCCACATCGGCAAAGGTGTAGGCCGAGTAGAGGACCTTGTAGCGGTCCTTGATTTCCGGTCCCAGGGCCTTGGTCATGCCGGTGCTCTGGCCCCACATGAGTTGTGGTTTATACTGGGATTGAAGGCTTTTGAAAGCGGCGATGCCCACGTCGTCCTTGTATTCGCCGTCTTTCCAGAAATACTGCAGTTTCTTGCCGTTGATGCCCCCGGCCTCGTTGGCCATGTCCACGGCGTCCTTCATGGCTTCCTGGCCGTGGACGCCGGCGAAGGCAAAGCGGCCGGTAAACGGGTGCACCGCACCCAGGGTATAGGTCTGCTGGGCCTGGACGATCTGTGAGACGCTCAGAATGGTCATCAGCACTATGACGAGCATTAAGGCTTTTTTCATAATGAGTTCCCCCTCCTTGAAATGAAATCAATTGCTGCTAACGGTACCGGTATCGAGCAACTAAAAATTTCCCCCTCCTTTCCCCTCCTTTTTACAATGGGTAATAATTAATAATTAATTGTTAATTATTAATTATTGATTTTGCTTCGGGGGTGCTCCCTTCAAAACGTAGCCGTTTAGTACGAAAAAGGCCACAGCCGAAAAACGCTCTTGATGCGATTCCAGATCTCCGCTAGACCGCGGGGCTCGAAAATCAGGAAAAAGATGATCAAGCTGCCGAAGACCACCTCTTTCAGCGGTATGAAAAGCTGTTCATACCCGGGGGCCTGCATCTTGACCACCGAGGCCGTATAACTTAAAAATTCCGGGACAATGGTCATGAACACGGCCCCGAAGATCGAGCCCAGGATGCTGCCCATCCCCCCGATGATGATCATGGCCAGGAATTGGATGCTCAGGATAAAAGGAAAATGTTCCGGAGTGACCACCTTCAGGAAACTCACCCAGAGCGCCCCCGCCACACCGGCGTAAAAAGAACTGATGGCAAAGGCGCTCAACTTATATTGCAGGAGGTTGATCCCGATGATTTCGGCCGACAGGTCCCGGTCCCGAATGGCCACAAAGGCCCGGCCCATCCGGGACCGAACCAAATTCCGGGCATAGGCCACGGCGATCACGGCGAAAAAGAGGGTGATCCAGTAAAACTTTTTTTCCGTGGAAAATAGCATCGCGCCGATCTGCGGCGGCGGAATGTGGATCCCGGTGATCCCTTTGGTCATCGATTCCCAGTGCACGAAAATAAACTCCAAAATGAACTGGGAAGCCAGGGTGGCGATGCACAGGTAGAGGCCTTTGACTCGCAGGGAAGGGAGTCCGATAATGACCCCGGCCAGCGCGGAAACCAGACCGGCGAAGGGGAGCGACAGCCAGAAGGAGAAGCCCAGTTTGGTGATCAAAATGGCCGAGGTATAGGCCCCCACCCCGATAAAGGCCGAGTGGCCCAGAGATATCTGCCCGGTAAAGCCGGTCAGCAGATTCAAACCCACGGCGCCGATGACGGCAAACCCGATCATATTGGCCAGGTAGAGCATGTAGGCATTGGCCAGCAGGGGGAAGATCAGGAGGAAGACAAAAAAGAGGGCCAGAAAAAATTTGACAAATCCGGATTGAAAAATGGCCTCGTCCTGAATATAGGATTCTTTGAAATCACCGCAGCGCATAGTCGAAAACCTAAAGCCGGTTACGAATAGTTTGGAGTAATGGAGTAATGGAGTGAGGGAGTGATGGGTAAAAAAGCAATACTCCAATACTCCATTACTCCATTACTCCGTTCGCAGTTGCTCAGCCTTATACCCTTTCAATCAACTTTTTCCCGAACAACCCGTAGGGGCGGACGATCAGGATGATCACCAGAAAAAAGAAGGGGGCCACGCTCTTGATGCCACCGCCCACCAGGGGGTCGAGGTAAAAGCCGGCCAGATTTTCCAGGATCCCGATGATAAAACCGCCCAGGATAGCCCCGCCGATGCTGTCCAGCCCGCCCAGGATGATGACGGCCAGGACCTTGAGCCCGATATCGCCCATATAGACGCTGATGCCGGAGAGGTTGCCGATGACGATGCCGCCGATCACCGAGGCTACGGCGCCGAAGCTCCAGGCCAGGGCGAAGACCCAGCGGACGCTGATGCCCATGGATTGGGCGGCCTGCTGGTCGTTGGCCGTGGCCCGCATGGCTACACCGGTCCGGGAAAATTTAAAGATGAACAGGAAGACGAAGGTCCCGATGACGGCGAAGATAAATCCCCAGAGCAGGCCCGAGGGGACGACGGCAAACCCCAGGTTGAGCGGCTGCGGGGGGAAGATCTCCGGGAAGTTGCGAAAGACGGGGGTCCAGATCATATACATGACCCCCCGCAGCACCACCCCCAGGCCGATGGTAACCATAATGACGGAAATGACCGGCTCCCCGATCAGGGGCCGAAGGATCACCCGTTCCACCGCCACCCCCAGGACGAAGGCGCAGACCAGAGTAATCAGGAAGGCCGCATAAAAGGGGGCCTGCAATTTATCCAGGACGGTCAGGCAGATGAAGGCCCCCAGGGTCATGAAATCGCCCATGGCCAGGTTCAGGACACTGGTGGCCTTGTAGATCAACACAAAGCCTAGGGCGATCAAACCGTACACCCCACCGGTGGCCAGGCCGCTGATGATAATTTGCGGGATCATTTCCATACTGTAAAATCCTTCAACATCAATGGCTCTTCGGTTAAACCGTAGGGCATGGCGATCGCTCCTTGAAATTAATCCCAGACCCGCCGGTCTTCGATCTTTTTGGCTTCCGCTGGAATAGTTCCCGGCCGGACGAAGGTCACCGAACCCCGGAGGTGCATGATTTCCCTGATATCGTCGATCAGTTGTTGTTCCAGGGCGGACCGAGCGGTGATTTCCCCGTTCAACTCCACTTCGAAGGTCATTTCATCCTGATGGCTCTGCTGGGTCACCAGGACCCGGACCCGCGCGATTTCCGGATGGCGGCCGGCCACCCGGTCGACCTGGCTGGGATGGATAAACATGGCCCGCACCTTGGTTACCTGGTCCGCCCGGCCCAGGAGACGGGGCAGACGGGCCGAGGTGCGTCCGCAGGCGCAGGGGGTTTCATCCAGAGAGGCCAAGTCCCCGGTTCCGAAGCGCAGCAGCGGATAGGTGGGATTGAAGCTGGTGACCACCAGTTCCCCGATTTCACCGGGCGGGAGCTGTCTGCCGGTCTGGGGGTCCGTAATTTCAAAAAACATTTCCTGGTCGAAGAGGTGGTAACCGTTCCTTTCCGGGCATTCGTGTCCGATCAGACCCACATCGGCCGTCCCGT
>JACRCK010000177.1 GCA_016219065.1 Deltaproteobacteria bacterium | reverse complement strand
GGGATCATCATGGATCTCAAGCGCATGAATAAGATCATCAAGATCGACACCGAATCCCACTACGCGGTCATCGAGCCGGGCGTCTCCCACGCCCAGTTGGCCACGGCCCTTTATGAGCACAAGCTGCGCTTCGGCTGGCCGGTGGGGCCGCCCTCGGCCTCGGTATCGTCCTGCGCCATCTCCCACGGGATCGGCGGCCTGAACGCCCGCTACGGGTTGAACAGCCAGGAGATCACCAGCATGGAGGTGGTTCTGCCCACCGGGGAACTGGTGCGGGTGGGTTCCTGCGCCATCAACCCCGACGCCTGGCACAGTGTCCTGCCTATGCCGCAGATGGACGGCCTGTTCAAGGGCTGGCTGGGCTCCACAGGGGTGGTCACCAAACTGGGTATTACGGTCCATCCCATCCCGCCGGTGCTCAAGGTCTTCACCGTCTCCTGCCGGAACGTGGAGGACATGGTCTCCTACATGATGAATCTGGCCACCTATGAGATCTGCGACGATCTGACCGCCGTTTCCTGGTGGCTGGCCCAGGTCCCCATCCCTTATCCCTTCAAGCCCAAACCGGAGGAACAGCCGGAATGGTTCAGCTTCGCCAACACCAACTCCTTCACGGAAAAGGAAAAAGAGGCCCGGGAAGAGATCTGGGAAACGGTGGTGGGCGAAGAAAAACGGAAAGGGACCTCTCTGGAAGTCACCCAGTATCCCGAGGAGGCCCTGCGGGCCCGGACCCATCTGCCCAGCCAGATCGTGGGCTCCACCAAGAATTACTGCAAGATGGGCGGGGCCGGCATCTCCTGGCCGGGCACCTTTACCCCGGCCAACAAGTGGGCCCCGGTCTACAACGACTGGAAAAAGATCCTCATCGGGCACAACCTGTCGCCGTCGGTCCGCATGAGCATGTACCGCGGAGTCCATTATGGCATGCTCCGGGCCATGATCCCCTTCAACAAGAAGAATCCCCAGGAAACGGAAAACGCCCGCCAGGCCATCGTGGAGTGCCTGAAGGTGGATCTGGACCACGGGGGCATGCCCTACAAACCCCCGGTGGATTACGCTATCGAGATCAATAAACGGGCCCATCCCGGGTATTTGGAGCTGCTGAAACGCATCAAAAAAATGCTGGACCCCAACGATATTATGAACCCCGGCAAGCTGGGTATCTGATAAGGAGCAAGCTATGCAATGGAATATACCTTCCTTGAAGGATCTGGAACACTACTTCTGGCGCTGTACGGCTTGCGGCACCTGCAAGACGGCCTATGATTACGGTCCCCCGCCGAAGAACCGGCCCATCTGTCCGGCGGGCCTCGAATTCGGCTTCGAAGGCTATTACGGGTCGAAAGGGAAAGCGGCCTTCGCCCGGGGGATCAACAGCGGTGAGCTCGAGTGGGACGAGGAGTTACTCGAGGCCGTCTACCAATGCACCATCTGCGCCGGCTGCCAGAGCCAGTGTCAGGTCGACTACAAACCCCACATCCCGGAAGTGTTTGAAGCGTTGCGGCGCAAGGCCGTAGAAGACGGCTTCGGTCCCCTGCCGTCCCAAAAAGTCATCGCCCAATCCCTGCGCAGCTACGACAACCCCTACCAGGGACCGCGACGGGTGCGCACCGACTGGACCCGGCCCTTCAAGAAAGAGAACAAACCCATCAAGAACATCCTCAAGGAACCCGCGCCGGTGTTGTATTTCGTCGGTTGCACCGGGGCCTACAACGTGCCGGAGCGAGTCATTCCCCAGGCCACGGCCTCCCTCTTCCAGAAGCTGGGAGTGGATTTCGGCATCCTGGGCGAAAACGAACTCTGCTGCGGTTCCACGGCCATGCGCCTGGGGGATGCCGAGGCTTTCAAACGGGTGGCCGAAGCCAACCTGGAAACCTTCCGTAAACTCCACCAGGAACAGGGTGTGGAAACGATCGTCACCGCCTGCGCCGGCTGCTACCGGGCCATCCTGAAGGACTACTCCCTGGCCGAGGAATACGGAACCGTGATGGCGGGCCTCCAGGTGATCCACGTGACCCAGTTTCTTTATGACCTCTATCAGTCCGGGGTCCTGAAATTCTCCGAGCCGCTGCCCCTGAAGGTCACGTACCATGATCCCTGCCATGCCGGACGCCACCTGACCAAATTCACGGTCGATGAGGAAGGCACGGAAATGTGGGCCGGGGCTTATATCGGCCTGAACGAGGAAGACTGTTTGTACGATCCCCCCCGGGAACTGCTCAAGGCCATCCCCGGTGTGGAGCTGGTGGAAATGGAACGGATCCGGGCCAATTCCTACTGCTGCGGCGGCGGCGGCGGGGTCATGACCGGGTTTCCCGACTGGGCCCAGCGGAATGCCGCCCTGCGCATCGAGGAGGGGCTGGAAACCGGCGCCGAACATATGGTCTCCATCTGCCCCTTCTGCCATTTCAATCTCAACCAGGGCTCCCAAGCCTTGGGCAGTTCGATGAAGCTCTATGATTTGATCGAACTGATCGACCGGGCCCTGCCGGGAAAATGACCACAATTAACCGGGACAAAAACAATAATTAACAATTAATTATTAATTATTGATTTTTAAAACAGTTCAAAGCATGACCTGACAGGGGAAGGAGGTGGGGGGGTCAGGATTGGGTCTTGGAACAAGGGTCCTCGCTACACATCCAACCAATTAGAAATTTTTAGCAACACGGAGGGGATATGGAAACCAAAAAAGATGCAGCCGTAGTACAACGTCCGGAGAAAAAAGGGGTAAACCGACGGGATTTTCTGAAGACTACTTTGGCCGGAGCCGCCGGTTTGGGCCTGAGTTCCTGGGTGTTTACCCCGTTCACCTATGGGGCGGAAAAACCGATCAAGATAGGGCAGATTCAGGAATTGACGGTGGGGGCCACCACGTACGGGTACTGGTTCGACAAAACCGCCAAGGCGGCCGTCGCCAAACTGAATGCCGAAGGCGGCATTGGGGGGCGACAAGTCGAGTTGATCACCCTCGACACCAAGGTCAATCCCGCCTGGGGCGCCAGCATGTTCAAGAAGCTGGTCTTGGAGGACAAGGTGGATTTTATTATGGGCTCCGTCCATTCCGGGGTTCAGAAGGCCTGCTTCCCCTTGGCCCAGCAGTATAAGGTACCTTTTTTCGGCGGCGGGGCCATGACCGCCGACTTTACCGGCAAGGATGCCATTCCTTACTACATCCGGATTCATACCCACGCCCAGATGCAGGCCGTGGCCGGCTGGAAATGGGCCTTTGACAATTTAGGGAAGAAATGGACCTTCCTGGTGGCCGATTATGCCTGGGGACACTCGCTGGCCAATGAATTCGGCGATCTGCTCAAGGCCGCGGGCGGCAAGGTTCAGGTCATTCCGGCTCCGCAGGACACCAAGGACTTTGTGCCCTTCCTGCAAAAAGTCGAACCCGATTCGGAAGTGCTCTTCACGGCCTTCCTGGGGGCGGCGGCCCTGGGCTCCCTGCGCCAGACCGTGGAACTGGGCCTGCACAAACGGTTGAAACGCTACACAGTCATCTGCGGGACCGACGGAGTCGGCCAGGAGGAAGTGGGCAAGGAATCGGCCGGGGCCTATTTCATCGAGTATTACCCCCGCTACGCGGACCAGGTCCCCAAAGAACTGCAGGCCTATGACAAGGCCTACCGCAAGGCCATCAACCTGGGGGATGACGGTCACGAAGTAGGCAACCTCAAAAATACGGCCACCATATCGCACTGCTGGACCATGTGGACCGTGCCTTATATGATGAAGCTGGCCGTGGAACAGTCCGGGTGGAAAGACAATACCAAAAACGCCGACCTGATCAAGGCCTATTGCAACCTGAAGGTCAAAGCCGGCCCCTGGGCGCCGCAAGGTGATCTGGCCATGCGGGAACAGGATCACCAGGGTTTCCATGATCACTATATTTCCCAGGTGACGCCGGATCTTAAACTCAAAGTCCTTTACCGGATCCCCAAAGAAAAACTGATGTACAAACCGGAAACGGATTTGCGCGGCAAGGCCTAAACCTCCGGCCCTGCGAACCCGCTTTGCCGGCGGAGTCCCCTACCCCGGGTCGATTCCGCCGGCAATTATAAACTAACGATCGAGGAGGTCTCGACAGCGTGCTTGCCAACATCACCATCGCCCTGATCAACGGCGTGATCTGGGGCTTGATCATGGCCCTGATCGCCCTGGGCCTGAATATGATTTTCGGCCTCCTGCACATCATCAACATGGCCCACGGCGCCCTGTACATGCTGGGGGCCGTTGCCGGTTGGTATGTCATCGAGATCACAGGAAATTTCTGGGTCGGCCTGATCGTCGCCCCGTTGCTGGTCGGTGCCGTGGGCCTGGTCATCGAGCGGGGGCTTTTACGAACCATCGAGGACCAACCCCTGATGACCATCATCTGCACCTTCGGCATCATGCTGGCCGTCCAGCACCTGGCCCTGATGATCTTTGGAGGGACCCCGCGCCGCATGGCCGGTCCGATCGCCTATCGCTTCGCCCTCTTCGACCTGCAGTACCCCATGATGCGGATCGTCATCGCCTTGATATCCCTGGCCCTCATGGCCGCCTTGTGGTTTTTTATCAACCGGACCAAATACGGCATGTGGATGCGGGCCGTGGTCCAGGACCGCGACATGGCCGTGGCGCTGGGCATTCCGGTTCACAAGGTTTATATGTGGACCTTTGTGCTCGGTTCGGGACTGGCCGCTTTCTCCGGGGTCCTGGCCGCCCCGATCGTGGCGGTGGAATTCATGATGGGGCGCGAAGTCCTGATCATGGCCTTTATCATCGTCATCGTGGGCGGCATGGGCAGCCTCGAAGGTTCGGTGGTGGCCGCCATCATCATTTCCCTGATCCAGGGCGTCGGCTCCCTGTTCGTCCCCCCGGCGATGGCCACGGTCTTTTCCCTGGCCTTCATGATCATCGTGCTGCTGATCCGTCCTCAAGGACTCTTCGGCGAATAGAGGTTCCCCGTGCTCTTCAAAAAAGAAAACTCTTTGGCCTTCTCGCTGGTCTTTGGATTGGTTCTGTTAGTCCTGGCGGCCCTGCCCTTCACCATGGGACTTTTTTTCCAGACCTTTGTCACGGAAATTTTAATCTGGGTTTTGTTTGCCCTGTCCTTTGATCTGATCTTCGGTTATACCGGCCTCCTGAGCTTCGGCCAGGCCCTTTTTTTCGGGGTGGGCGGATATACCGTTGCCATCCTGGTCGTTAAGCTGGGGGTATCCACCGGGGTCGGATTGCTTTTTTCGATTTTCGTGCCCATGGTTTTCGCCGGGTTCGTGGGTTATTTTTCGGTCAAGCTGACCGGAATTCACTTCGTGATCATTACCCTGATCTTCGCCTTGATCGGCAGCACCATCGGCGAGACCTGGAGTGCGGTAACCGGCGGGGCCGACGGCCTGGTTTTTCCGGTCCAACCGATCAACTTCGGTCTGTTCCAGGTAGATCTCATGGATATCAAGTCGAATTATTACTTGGTCCTGGTCCTGGTCGCCCTCTCCTACCTCCTGTTGCGCCGAATCGTTCAGTCACCTCTGGGGAAAGTCTTCATCGCCATCCGCGAGAACGAGGACCGAGCCCGCTTGATCGGGTATTCCGTGGAACGCTACAAGTTGATCGCTTTTGTCATTGCCGGGGCCTTTGCCGGACTGGCCGGCGGATTATACAGCGGGACCCTCAAATTCGCCTCGGCCAATTTCCTGCACTGGTCGGTTTCCGGCCATGCCGTCGTCTATACCATCGTCGGCGGCATGGGGACGCTGATCGGGCCGGTCATCGGAACCGGTTTGATCATGTCCCTGGAACACTACCTGATCAATATTTTGGAGGGGACGGAATTGATCATCGGGATCGTGCTGGTGGTCATGATTCTCCTGGCCCCGCAAGGTCTCATCGGAATTCTGAAAAGAAAGGGGCGTTGAGTGACGGCAGCCACAGTTGAAACCATATTGCAGGTGCTGGAGGTCAGCAAATCCTTCGGGGGACTCCTGGCCATTAACCGGGCGAACCTGACCGTCAAGAAAGGGGAATTGCGGGCCCTGATCGGTCCGAACGGGGCGGGAAAGACCACCATGCTGAACCTGATCACCGGCATCTACCCCGTTTCCAAGGGACAGATCCGCTTCAAAAATCAGGACGTCACCCGGCTGAGTCCGGATAAAATTTCCCATCGCGGCCTGGCCCGAACCATGCAAATCACCAGTCTCTTTGCCGGGCTGACCGTTTACGAAAATATCTGGGCGGCCGTCCAGTCCCGTAAAAAATTTTTAAACCCCTTTATCAAGGCCAGTCGCTGGCAGGATGTGCGGGAGAAAACGGAGGCCCTGCTGGAGTTGACCGGGCTCCAGGACAAAGCCGACTGGATCTGCTCCAGCCTCTCCTACGGCGAGCAGCGGATTCTGGAAATGGGAATTGCCCTGGGCACGGAGCCGGACCTGCTGCTCTTGGACGAACCGACCGCCGGATTGAGCACCCAGGAATCCATGGCCCTGGTGATGAAGATGCGGACCATGCTTACCGGCCAGACCATTATCCTGGTCGAGCACGATATGGGCGTGGTCATGCAGTTGGCCGATTATATATCGGTGCTTCATTACGGGGAAATCCTGGTGGAAGGGACGCCCGAGACCATTAAGGAAAATGAAGAAGTCAAGAAAGTCTATCTGGGACAATAGCCATGCTGAAAGTCAACGGAATCGATTGTTATTACGGGAAAAGTCACGTGCTGCACCAGGCCACCCTGATGGTCGGGAAGAACGCCCTGGTGGGTTTGGTCGGCCGGAATGGGGTCGGCAAGACCACTACCCTGAAAGCCATCATGGGCATGGTGCCGCCCGCCCAGGGAGAGGTTCAGTTCCTGGGGGCCTCCCTTTCCGGCTTGCCGAGCTATAAAATCCCCCGGCAGGGGATCGCCTATGTGCCCCAGGGCCGGCACCTCTTTCCGAAGCTGACGGTCATGGAGAACCTGCAGATCCCCATCGTGCAAGGGGAGTTGGACCCCGATAAACTGGAAGAAATTTTCGGCTACTTTCCCCGGCTGAAGGAGCGTCTCAAGCAAAAAGCCGGAACCCTGTCCGGTGGAGAACAACAGATGCTGGCCGTCGGACGAGCCCTGATTACCAAGCCGAAACTGATCCTGCTGGATGAGCCCACCGAAGGGCTGATGCCGCTCCTGGTCTCATTGATCAGTGATACCGTCCAAGCCATCAATAAGCGAGGAACGGCGATCCTGCTGGTCGAGCAGAATCTGAAGACCCTCAAGGATATCTGTGACCGGATCTATATCATGGAAAAAGGGGCTGTGGTCTATGAAGGCACACCGGCTGAACTGGAAGCGGCCCCGGAGATCCAGGAACGCTATCTGAGCGTCAAAGTCTAAAACCGGGCGGATGGCGGAGTTAGCTGCGTTTTGAAGATCACCGGCCGACTATCGTTGGTAGCCCTGTCCCTGATGGTACTGTTCCCCGGCTGGCTGGCTGCGGAGGAATTGGAGACGGTGGTCTGGAAAGGCCGGTCCCTATGGATTAAACGGGACCCCGCGACCCAAGCACCGCTGATCATCCGCAGTCTCCGGGGGCCCCTCTGGACGGTGAAATCCGGGTTCCCCGCCAACCGGAAGCAAGCCGCCGCCAGCGGCCCCGAGCTGGTCGCCTTTTTAGAACCGTTGATCCCGGTAAAGCCCGGCCAACTCCAGTTCAAATCGGCCGAAAAAATTGCAGGGTCCTGGTATATCAGCTTCTGGCAAACGGAAAAAAATCTTATTGTCTACGGCTCTTCCCTGGGCTACAGCATCGAAGCCGGGGGCCGCATTCAATCCGTCGGCGCCGTGCTTTATCCGGATATCACTGTTCCGGAAAAATTGTTAGTTTCTCGAAACCAAGCCTTGAAAAAGGCTATAAGCCGCATCAAGGGTTTTCAGCGCCTGAAGTACCGATTGGTGGCCGAGAATATGCTGATATTTCCGGACCGGGCGGCCCGGCCGCTCCGCTATTACCAGGTATACGCTTTTAATTTCTTTCCTCCGGAAGAAGCCCGGCATCCGGGGGCCGCCGAGGCCGGCCTGGGATTTTTTGTAGATACCCAGACCGGGAAGATCGTGGATCGTCAGACCCTTTTTAAACCCTTGGGCTGCTGCGTGCCGGAGCAAGGTCCACCCCTCGATGTCGAGGAACTCTATAAATCTCAAATCGGGAAATAGTCATTCCTAGCAAAGGAGGTAAATCAGACATGACCTTAAAAGAACGGGTGTTGAACCGTCTGCAGGGCAAAGAAGTGGACCGGACCCCGGTGGGCTGCACCACCACCTACGGGGTAGTGGACTTCATGAAAAAATGCGGCTGCGAGCGCCCCCTGGCCGACACCGATCCGCTGGCCATGACCGAACTGGCCCTGGCCGGGCACACCTATGGCGGCTTCGAGTGGGTCAAGGCCATGGGCTGGGACATCGTGGCCTTGAGTGAGGCCCTGGGCTGCGAACTGGGGACGCCGCGGATAGACCGCCAGTACTACATCAATTCTTTTCCCTATGCCGAGGGGGTGGAAGGGCTGGAATTTCCCTCCGACTTCCTCTCCCGGGGCCGCTTCCCGGCCTTTCAGGAGAATTTGAGACTCCTCCGGGAGCGGGTGGGCGAGCAAATGGCCATTTTCGGGGAAACCGAAGGGGCCTTTACCTGCGCCGCCAACCTGGTAGGTCCCGAACAATTTATCAAATGGGCCATTAAAAAACCGGACCAACTGACCAAGACGCTGGACGTCACCAAAGAGGCGGCCATCGCCGCCGCCAACTTCGCCTTTGATCAGGGGGCGGATTTTTTCGTCTTTGCCGAACCGACCTCCGGACCGGCCCTGTTGAATCCGCGGCTTTATGAGAAGTTGGTGCTGCCCATTGAAAAAGAGATCGTCAGTCGGAGCCGAGGTCCGGTGGTGCTGCACATCTGCGCCGATACGGACCCGATTATCGAGTTCATGTGCCAGACCGGAGCGGCCGGGATCAGCATCGAGGAAAAGGCCGATTTAAAGCGGGCCGTGGAAATCGCCCACCGTTACGGGGTCAAGGTCTTCGGCAATGTGGCTACGGCCACCACCATGTTCAGCGGAACTCCGGAAGAGGTTTATCGGGAAGCGATCACCGCCCTGGAAAACGGAACGGATTTCCTGTGCCCCGGTTGCGGCATCGCCCCCGGATCCCCGCTGGAAAACATAATCCAGATAAAAAAAGCACGGGATGATTTCTTCCAATAAAAGAATGCCGGAGTGATGGAGTATTGGAGTATTGTTTTTAAGTCCATTACTCCATTACTCCAACACTCCAATACTCCAGGATATAAGAATAGAGGACCATCCTCAGATTGCCTAGCGAAAGAATCTAACCAATACAACTCATAAATAAGGAGGAAAAGCATGGCTTCAGAAGAAAGAACCCAGGAGCTCTTGAAAGGTCTCCAGGAGGCGATTATTGAATTTGACGAGGATAAAACCAGGGAACTGGCCGAGGCCGCTATCGCGGAAGGGGTCGACCCTTTTTTGGCCACCATGGACGGTCTGGCCGAAGGAATGATTCGGGTCGGCGATCTTTACAATAAGAAGGAATACTTTGTTTCGGAACTGCTGTTATGCGCCGATGCCCTGTATACCGGACTGGAAGTACTCAAACCGGCGATCGCGGCCTCGGGCCGAACGAGCGAGGCCAAGGGCTCCATTGTCCTGGGCGTGGTGGAAGGCGACGTCCACGACATCGGCAAAAACTTGATCAAGATGATGTTCGAGGTAGCCGGCTGGACCGTCTACGATCTGGGCAAGGACGTCCCGCTGGAAAAATTCCTGGAAGAGCAACTGCGGACGGATTCGGATATCGTCGGGCTTTCGGCCTTGATGACCACCAGCATGATCAGCATGCCGGAAATCGTTCAAAAACTGAAAGAGCGAAATCCCAAGGTCCGGGTGATGTTGGGTGGCGCGCCGATCACGCCGGAAACCGTTAAAAAATTCGGGGCCGACGGGTACGCCAAGGACGCTGGGACCGCCGTGGATGAAGCCATCAAATTGATCAAGATGCTGAAGGCCGAAGAAAAAGTCAAATAGGCCGCCCGCGTCAAAAAATGAAAAAGGAGCCGTTTTATGCCGAGTGGTGAAAATGAAAAATGCCTGGTCATTTTCCAGCCCTCAGGATGCCGGGGCTATATTGACCGAGGAAAAACCCTTAAACAGGCCTCCGTGGCCCTGGGTGTGGACATCGAGGGGGTCTGCGGAGAACAGGCCATTTGCGGAACCTGCAAGGTTCGGATTGAAGAAGGTGAATTCGAAAAGTACGGTGTCCGCTCCAGCCGGGAGAGCCTTTCGGCCATGGGCCCCTCGGAAAGAAAGTTTTTTAATATACGCCAAGTCGACGAGGGCTATCGGCTGGCCTGCCAGGCCCAGATTCAGGACGATGTGGTTATCTTCGTTCCGGAAGAAAGCCGGATGGGCAAGCAGGTCGTCCGCAAGGCTCCGACGACCCGCCCGATCGAAGTCAAACCGGTGGTTAAAAAATATTGCGTCGAACTGATCAAGGCCACCCTGGAGGATAATGTCGGCGACTGGGAACGGTTGACGGCGGCCCTGGAGACCCACTACGGCCTGAAGGATCTGACCATCGATTATGAAGTCCTCCTGTTTTTGCAGGACCTGGTCCGTCAGGGTGAGTGGCGGATTACCGTCTCCATCTGGCACGGGAAAGAGGTCATCCGGGTCGAGCCGGGGTTTAATGAAAAAGGCTATGGCCTGGCGGTCGACGTGGGCACCTCGACGGTGGCCGGCTACTTATGCGACCTGACCGACGGGACCGTGGTGGCCACCGCCTCCATGATGAATCCCCAGATCGTCTACGGGGAAGACGTCATGTCCCGGATCAGCTACACCATGACCAATCCCGAAGGTCTGGAGATCCTGAACCAGGCCATTATCGACGGCCTGAACAATATCGTCGCCGAGGTTTCCGAAAGCGCCGGCATCAAACGCCAGGATATCCTGGATATGTCCCTGGTGGGCAATACCTGCATGCATCATATTTATCTGAACATCAATCCCCGCTATATCGGTCGTTCTCCTTTTCCCCCCAGCCTGCATCATTCCATCGATGTCAAAGCCCGTGATTTCGGCTTCAAGATACCCCAGGAAAAAGAGCGGGAAGAAAAAGGGAAGTATGCCCCTTGCCGGGTGGAATGTCCGGCCGGGGTCAACGTGGACGACTTTTTATATCTCATCGCCCAACGCAAATTCAAGGAAGCCCTGGAATTGGTCCGCCTCTCCTATCCCTTTCCCGGTGTCTGTGGACGGATCTGCACCCACCCCTGTGAACAGATTTGTGAAAGGGGTCAGGTGGACGAGCCCATCTCCATTCGGGCGGCCCATCGCTTCCTGGCCGATTTTGAACTGTCTGCGGGAAGGGAAAAGGCCACCCCGGTGCCCTTGAAAAAAAACACCCCCATCGCCGTGGTCGGTTCCGGACCGGCCGGTTTGGCCTGCGCCTATGACCTGATCACCAGCGGCTATCCGGTCACGGTCTTTGAAGCCCAGCCCCAGGCCGGGGGCCTGCTACGTTACGGCATTCCGGAATACCGCTTGCCCAAACGCATTCTGGATGATGAAATCCGCTTTGTGGAAGAGTTGGGGGTAGTGATCAAGACCAACACCCCGATCAACAGCCTGCAGGAGGTTTTCGATCAGGATTATAAGGCGGTCTTCCTGGCTACCGGGACCTGGAAAAGCCAGCAATTAAACGTTCCCGGCGAGGAAAGCCCGGGGGTCCTGAAGGCCCTCGACCTCCTCCGGGAGGTCAATTCCGGAGCCCAGGTCTCCTTAAGCGGAAAAGTGGCCGTAATCGGAGGGGGCAGCGTGGCCGTGGATGCGGCCCGGATGGCCAAACGGCTGGGCGCCGGGGAAGTCCATCTGCTCTGCCTGGAGTCCGATGACCTGACCTGCAAAGACCGGATGCCGGCCCAGGACCTGGAAATCGAACAGGCCCGGGAAGAAGGCGTGATCATTCATCCCTCCCTGGGCGTCGGGGCCATTGTCAGCGAAAAGGGCCGGGTCAGCGCCGTGGAAACCATCGGCTGCGTCTCGGTCTATGATGACCAGGGACGGTTCGCACCGCAGTTTTCCAAGGAACCGGCTCCCACCCTGGCCGTGGAAACCGTCATCGTGGCCATCGGGCAAAAGGCCGAAGCAGACCTCTTCCCCGATTTGGCCCGCACCCCTGCGGGCGTCATCCAGGTGGATGAACATACCTTCGAGACCAATGTCCCGGGCGTCTTCGCCGGGGGCGACGGGGCCAGCGGGCCGGCCAACGTCATCCAGGCCGTGCGGGCCGGGAAGGAAGCGGCCATTTCCATCGAGCTCTATCTGACCGGAAAGGACATGCAGGAAGACCGCCCTAAACCGCTCAAGGCCGTGGAAGAAGTTCCCAAGGAAGGGGTGAAAAAAGAAGGTCGCCAGCAGGCTCCTGTCCTGGCCCTGGATCAACGCCGGGGCCTTGACGAGGTGGAGCTGGGCTTCGAGGAAGCCCAGGTGATCCCGGAAGCGCTCCGTTGCCTGCATTGCGCCGTGTACGCCCAGAAGGAGGCCGACGACGAAAAAGAGGCTCATGGCTGGGGCATCAAGATCGCCCCCGGCGCCTATGTCCACTGCCTGCCCATCGAGGCCGGCTTTGTGGGCGCCGATAATGTAGGCGTGCTGATTGCCGAAGCCCCTTATAACCAGGACTCCCTGGAGCTGATTATCGATATCGGCACCAATGGAGAAATCATCCTGGGCAATAAAGACCGTCTGATCTCCGCCTCCTGCGCTACCGGACCGGCTTTTGAAGGGGCCCAACTGCGCTTCGGCATGCGGGCCGCTCCGGGGGCCATTGAAAAGATAGCCATCGACCAAGAAACCAAAGAAGTGCGTTTTAAGGTCATTGACGAATCCCGCTGGAACACCGAGATGAAACCGGAGGAGATCAAGGCCAAGGGGATTTGCGGATCCGGGATCATCGACGCCCTCCCCCAGCTCTTCCTGGCCGGGGTTATCGACAAATCCGGAAAGTTCAATAAAACCCTGGAACATCCCCGTTTACGGTTTTCCGGGGATCAATACGAATATGTCATCGCCTGGGCCCACGAGACCTCCATCGGCCAGGATGTGGTCGTCTGTCAGGACGACATCCGGGCCATCCAGCTCGGCAAGGCGGCCATGTATGCCGGCAGCCGGATCCTCATGGAAACCCTGGGCATCGAAAAGGTGGATAAGGTCATCTTAGCCGGGGCCTTCGGAAGCTACATCGACAAAATATCGGCGGCCGTGCTGGGTATGTTCCCGGATTGCGCCCCCCAGAATGTTTATTCCGTCGGCAATGCCGCCGGTGACGGGGCCCGGATGGCCCTGCTCAATGGGGACAAACGTCTGGAGGCCGACCGCTATGCCCGCAAGGTGGAATATATCGAATTAACTCTTTCTCCGAAATTCGAGAAAATGTTTGCCCATTCCATGTGGTTGCCCCATATGAAGGACCCTTTTCCGAATTTGCAGGAATTTCTGCCGCCCAAAAAATAAGCGGAATCGATCGTTGCGATCTAAAAAAGGAGGAACAAGCTGATGGGAACCGAAATGAGTTCCAGAGACAGGGTACTGAAAGTATTTAAAAAAGAACAGGTCGATCGTCTGCCTTTCTTCAGCGGCATGGGGAATATCACGGTTCATGGTCTGCAGCCGCTCCAGTGGAATTTCGCGGAACTTCATCTGGATGCGGAAAAGATGGCCCAAATAGCCGCTACCACCGCGCAGTTGTTCGGCTTGGAATGTGCCGTGGTCCCTTTCGATATGGGGGTGGAGGCGGAAGCCCTGGGGGCCGGGGTTAATTATTACGCCCATCGTACCGATATCGTTTATCCGACGATTACCAAGAAAGTGGCGGATAAATTCGACGATTTAAAGGTCCGAATACCGGATTTGTCCCGGGCCGGAAGAATTCCCCTGGTGGCCAAGGCCATTGCTCTCTTAAAAGAGCAGGTGGGGGATCAACTGGCTATCGGGGCCTGGGTTCTCGGCCCTTATACGTTGGCCGGTCAATTGACCGATATCGGAGAATTGGCCAAAGCCGCCCTGAAGAAGACCGCCCAGGTGCAGGAGATCTTGATGCAATTGGCGGAGGCGATTATTCAAATTGCCGGGATCTACCGCCAGGCCGGCGCCGACTATATTACCGTTCGGGAGATGGGCGGCGGACCGGATATCATCAGTCCCCGCATCTTCAAAAAATTGATTCAGCCCCCCTTGACCAAAGTATTCTCCGCCCTGGATTCCCCGAAGATCCTGCATATCTGCGGCGGCACCGATATGATTGTGGAATCCATGGCGGAGTGCGGCGCCGATGCTTTGAGCGTCGATCAAAAAAACGACCTGGCCGAAACCCGGAAGAAAATCGGATCGGATCTCCTGCTCTTCGGCAACTTCGACCCTTACGGGACGCTGGTCTCGCTCCCGGCGGACGAAGTGGATCAGGTGGTCAAAAATTGTTTTGACGCCGGCATCAACGCTCTCTGGCCGGGATGCGATCTCTGGCCGGATGTAAAAAAAGAGAATCTGGAGGCCGTGGTGACGGCCGCTCGGAAATACGGGCAACCGTAAACCAAAGGGCAATTCGCAGCCAATCGGCGACGAGCAATTAAACAGAAAAGGGCCGGGGTAGTTCCCCGGCCCTTTTCTGTTGTCATACCAAATGGGTCCGCGTACGTCTGCGGCTGAAAACCCATCGTTACTTTTCGACCACCGTCACTTTTATTTCCACCCGTTCGTTCGGGTTGTCCCGCGGGTCCCGCGGCTGGCT
>JACRCK010000174.1 GCA_016219065.1 Deltaproteobacteria bacterium | reverse complement strand
CGCCGAACGGTATTTTCGTATTTAATTCGATGTTCGATGTTAAACGTTCGATGTTGGATGTTCGTCTTTTCGTCCTAAACTTTGGGTTCCTTCCACCAGGGATAAAAATCCGGAAGGTCTTTGGTCGGGCTCAGGGGAAATTTCGGCGGCCGTTTCTCCAGGAAGCTCTGGACGCCCTCGTAGGCATCCGGATTTTTCCCGGCCCAGAAAAAGACGCGGGAATCGATCAGATGGACCGACTGAGGATCGCCTTCGGCCAGGCCGTGCCAGAGGAGGGCCTTGCTTAAGGTCACGGAAACGGCCGAGGTGTGGTCGGCGATTTCCCGGGCCACGGACAGGGCCTTGGACAATACCAACTCCGGGGGCAGTACGTGGTTGAACAGCCCGGAGTGGGCCTCTTCCGCGGCCCGGAAGATCCGGCCGGTGAGCACGAGTTCAGCGGCCTTGGAGATACCTACGATGCGGGGGAGGAACCAGGAGGAACAAGCCTCCGGCACCACTCCCCGGCGGGCGAAGACAAAGCCGATTTTGGCGTCTATGGCGGCGATGCGGATATCCATGGGCAGGGTCATGGTGATGCCGATCCCCACGGCCGGGCCGTTAATGGCGGCGATCACCGGTTTGCGGCAATTGAAAACGGCCAGGGAAACCTGTCCCCCTCCGTCGCGGTGTTCGCTCAGCCGTATTTCCCGGCCTTCCCGCTGGGCCCGATCAAAGGTGGACCCGCCTCCCGAGAGGTCGGCCCCGGCGCAGAAAGCCCGGCCGTTACCCGTAATGACCACCACCCGGACGGCATCATCCCGATCCGCTTCTTGAAACAAATGGATCAATTCCTCCCGCATGACCGGGGTAAAGGCGTTCAACTGATCAGGGCGGTTCAGCCGGATCAGGGCGACGCCGTCTTTTAGTTCATATTCGGTTTGGGTCAGTTCCATTTACCAGATCCTTTAAACAATTCAACGATTTTATAGGAGTGTTCAATTGAGTTATCGGACGGCGGAGCGGAGCTTCTTGACGTACGCCGCGGCCTCCAGCCCGGCCACGCAGCCTTCCCCCACGGCCTTGGCCATCTGCCAGGGGGGGCCGGTGATGTCGCCGGCCGCATAAACGCCGGGGATATTGGTGGCCTGTTTCTTGTCGGTGACGATGTATTGAAAGGACTCCGCATCCAGGTTGACGCCCAGCCGGGTGGCCAGTTCAATGGCGCCCTTGGCCCCCAGTTCGATGAAAACCCCTTTGACCTCCAGCCGGTGGCCGTCTTTCAGGAGCAACCCCTCCACTTCGTTCTGCCCGGCGATGGCCTGCACGTTACCCCCTTCGTGCAGTACGATGGAACTGGCCCGGATCTGCTCGGCTAGCCGTTCGCTGACGTCCAGTTTTTCGGGTACCAGGTGAACTTCGCTGGCGTAGAACAGCAGGGTCAGGGCCCCGCTGGCGGCCGCGCTCCCGGAGCCGATGACGGCCACCGGCAGGCCCCGAAAAAAATTGGCGTCGCAATCGACGCAATAGCTGACGCCGCGGCCCAGGAGTTCCTTCTCTCCGGGGACGTTCAATTTGTTCCGGGAAATGCCCATGCTTAAAATCAGCGCCCCAGCGGCCAGTTCTTCTCCGCTTTCGGTTTTGATCCAGAAACCCGACGGTTCCCTGGTGGAAACCTCGATCACGTCTTCGTTCAGGAAAGCGGCCCCGAATTTCTCGGCCTGCCGCTGTCCCTCCAGCAGGAGGTCTTCCCCGGTTATGCCGGCCAGACAGCAGTAATTTTCAATGTGCGCCCGGTACAGGCTGCTACGGGGCTGCCGGCCCAGAACCAGGACCGAGACTTTGGCCCGGGCCGCGTGGATGGCCGCCTGCAGGCCGGCCGGGCCGGTGCCCAGGATGATCAGATCATAGGCTTTCATCTTCCTTTTCCTCCGCAGCCTCCCCTACGCGGTTTAAACGGTCGATCGTCTCGTCGACCAATTGCAGCAGAGGACCGTCTTCCCGCCAGAGCTGACAACTGTTGATCAGATAAGGCAATCCCTGGACGTCCTCTTTGGAGCGCGGCGCGGGTCGAGGCTGCCGGGAATGTTGGGCCCAGAACCCATGCAGGATGGCCGGCCCCATGGCCAGGAGCAAGTGGGTCAGATGCGAGCAGCCCTCCACCCCGCCCAGGCGGCGCCGAATCTGTTCGCTGAACCCCGCGGCCACCGACACGCCGACGATTTTTTGAATGGAATCGGCCACGGTGGGGCAGAGTTCATGGGGGATATCCACCATCTCGGCTTCCGCTTCCAGGATAGCCGGGGGCCAGTCCCCGATCAGGAGCCGGACCCCGATCCGGTGGACCACCCCGGGAGGCCGGGGACGCCCGTCCCAATGATACCCGGGCATGAGGCGGTTGTCGGTCAGCCAACCCTCTACGACGATTTGCCCATTGTCCAGCGGAACCGTGCGGATCTCGATCCGCCGCTGATGAACCGGGGGACCCGGGATCAGATCCTTCAATCGACTCATGCCGTTGCTCCCTTTCATTAACCTGGGGCAGATAAACAGGGAAATTCCCCTTATCTTCGAGGGTATTCATAATCCTTTTGCCTGTCAACGGAAAACTGGCTTATATTAGATTCTTACAACCATTGTTCTGAGAATTTGTCTCTAACAATGGCTGTAAGAATCTAAATAAAAAAAACTACATTCTCTGGGTTATTGTTCAGCGGTTTTTTCCAACCAAAAAAATTTCAAATTTTTTTGGTTAGGGTTCAGGAGAAACGGAATATGGTCACGCTTGAGGAAATCCAAAAGGCGGCCGGAGTCCTGGAAGGTAAAATTCTCCCCACCCCACTCATCTTCAGTCCCCGCTTCAGCCGGGAGATCGGGGGCGAGGTCTACCTGAAACTGGAAAACCTGCAGAAGACCGGCTCATTCAAGGTCCGGGGGGCGCTGTACAAGATCTTTAACCATCGTCAGGAATTCGGTCCCCGGGGGGTGGTGGCGGTTTCGGCCGGCAATCATGCCCAGGGGGTGGCCCTGGCGGCCAGGCAGGCCGGGATCCCCGCCACTTTGATCATGCCGGAGAAGTCCTCCCTGGCTAAACAGGAGGCCACGCGAGGCTACGGGGGAGAAGTCGTCCTCCGGGGGAAGGAATTGGGCGAGGCGCTCCAGGGGGTGGAAAAAATGGTCGCCGACGGCTACACCTTCATCCATCCCTTCGACGACCCGGAGATCATGGCCGGTCAGGGGACCATCGGTCTGGAAATTTTACAGGAACTCCCCCATCCGGATCTGATTCTGGTTCCCGTCGGGGGCGGGGGCTTGATCGGCGGCCTGGCCACGGCGGTGAAGGCCTTAAGCCCGGAAACCCTGATATTCGGGGTCCAGTCGGCGGCCTGCCCTTCTGCTCAACAGTCCCGGCTGGCCGGAAAACCGGTGACGGTGGAACCCGGCCGGACCATCGCCGACGGGATAGCCGTCCCGCAGCCCGGGCGGTTGACTTTTTCACTGCTGCAGACTCTGGTGGATGAAATTCTGCTGGCCGATGAAGAAGAAATTGCTGAAGCCATCCTGACCCTGCTCGAACATAAACGCATCCTGGCGGAAGGGGCCGGCGCCACCCCGGTGGCCGCTCTGCGGCAGGCCGCCGCCTGCTTGGGCCCCCGCAAAAAGGTCGTCCTGGTTATCAGCGGCGGGAATATCGATTTGCCCTGGCTGGATCGGGTGCTGAGGAGAGGATTGATGCGGCAGGGCCGGGTAATCCGCCTGGCCGTAACCCTGGAAGATACCCCGGGGACCCTGGCCGAACTGCTGGCCCATGTGGCCCGGTTGCGGGCCAATATTCTGCACCTGCATCATCTGCGCAGTGAAAGAATTACCCCCGTGCTCCAGACCCGCGTGGAACTGGAGCTGGAGACGAGAGGGTGGGACCACGCCGAAGAGATCAAGAGGGCTCTGGAACAGGCCGGGTACACGGCGGGAATGCTTTGAACATCGAACATCCAACCTTCAACGTCCAACATCGAATGAAAATCCCCACCCCACCCCCCTTTTTCTAAGGGGGGAGCCCAAGGCCTCCTTGGGCAAAAGAGTTGAGACCGAGTCGGTCTGAGCCCTCGTTGAGCTTGTTAAGCTTCCCGCCGAACGAGACGCCACCCCTACGTTTTTAAATTCGACGTTGGACTTTCGATGTTCAATGTTCGGTTTTTCGTATTTAAAGAATAATCACCTCATACGGAACGGTGTAACGTTGCAATCGGTCGGCCAGGCGCCGGCGGAAGGTTTCCGGATCGGTCCCCGGTGTAAGCTCCACCTGAAAAACGGCCTTGGTGCCGGAAACCGGGTCCTCGCCCACCGTCACCGTTCTTTTTGCCAGCAGATCGGTTAAGCCCTCCAACTCCGTCCCGTACACCCGGCGAATGGCATCCCAGCGCAGGGCCGGCTTGAATATTTTCCCCACGGCGGTCAAGGGCAGATGCTTGATGACGATCGCCTCTTTCGGTATAGCGGCCCGTTCGCCGATATGCTGCCGGGCCCAATCCAGAACCTCCTCGCCGGTCAGCGAGGAACCTTCCACCGGTTCCACGTAGACCACCGGAACCTCCCCGGCGTGGGGATCGGGGCGTCCGACGGCCGCCGCCATCTTGACTTGGGGCATCTTGTAGAGCGGCTCCTCGATGGCGGCCGGGTCGATATTGTGGCCGCCCCGGATGATCAGTTCTTTTTTGCGGCCGGTGAGCCAGAAATAGCCGTCTTCATCCTGGTAGCCCAAGTCACCGGTGTTGAACCAGCCTCCGTCCAGCCAGATACCCTGATTGTGAATTTCTTCGACGTATCCTTTGAAGACGCAGGGCCCCTGGATACAGACCGCCCCGATTTCATTGGTCCGGGCCGCCCTTAGAAATTTCCCGGTCTCGTCCAGCACCATGATCTTCATCTGCTGGTAGGGGAGACGGAGGCCGATGCTGCCGATTTTTCTTTCCCCGTCCCGGGGGTTGACGGCCGAGGCACAGGTGGACTCGGTCAGTCCGTAGCCTTCCAGAATTTTCATGCCCGAGTGGGCCTCGAAGCGCCGGAACAGTTCCACGCTCAGCGGGGCCGCCCCGCAAACCAGGTAGCGCAGGGAGGAAATGTCCGCCCCGGCCACCGGGATGTCGAGGAGGACGGAAAGGACCGTGGGCACGGCGGAGAAAAAAACCGGGCGGTAACGCTCCACGATGCGGAAAAAATTTTTCATGATGGCGGGAGTCCGGTAACCGGCGGCGGACAACAGGACCGCTGTTCCGCCTACCGCAAAGGGCATCAGCCCGGTGATGCAGGTCCCGTTGCAGTGAAACAGCGGCAGGCCGCACAGGACGGCCTCTCCCGGCTGGAGGTCCATGCCGACCCGGAGGTCCCAGACCAGCGCCACTTCATTATAATGGGAACGCCGGGCCAGCTTGGGCCGGCCCGTGGTTCAACCGGTATGATATAAGGAGGCGATGTCTTCCGGATCGATGATCCGGGAGGAGAGCAGGCGGTCTCCCGGGGAGGTGGCCAATTTTTCTTCGTAGCCGATGATCCCCTTTTCGGACGGTCCCTGGACCCGGATGATATGTTCCAGCGTCGGGAGGTCTTGGCGGATGGCCTCTACCTTTTTCCAGATATCGCTTCCCGGGGCTTCCCCCAGGGCCACCAGGACCTTGGTGCCGGCAGCCCGGCAGATATCCCGGATGGTGGCGGCTTCCAGCAGGGGATTGACGGGGTTGGCGATTCCCGCCGCTTCGGCCCCCCAGAGGACAAAGTGGGTCTGAGGGAGATTGGGCAAAAGGTAGGTGACCACATCGGTGGGGCCGACGCCCAGATCATGGAACAGGTTGGCGGTCTGGTTGATTTTTTTGATGAATTCCCGGTAGGTGACCGACAGAGGCTGATCGAACCGCTCTCCGTCCCGGAGGTAATGGATGGCGACCGCCTCCGGGTCGATAGCCGCCCCCTGCTGCAGCAGTTCGTAGGTGCTGGTGGCTTTGATCCGCGTGGAAAGCGGTACCTGTTCGATGACTTCGATATCGGCCAGATTCCGCACGATAAATTTTTCGTCCATGATGGGACTCCTTACTTAATCGAATAGGGGGTTAGCGGCCGGAAGATTGAGGGGCCGGGGATATCTCAGCCACTCGGTATGAAGTCGAATTATGGTAATGGGATTACGGCCGGCTGTCAATTGAGAATTTTATTAACACATTAGCCTTTTTTAGCCGCTTCGTCCTATTGGGTGGGTACCCCGTATATTTGGTCTGGCCCCCGGGTCCCGGGCCAAGGATTCCAAAGGTACTCCGTGCCTGTAAACCGGGCCTAGGTCGGGAATTATCATAAAGCAAGCCCAGAGTCCCCGTTGCCCCCAGGCTCACCGGTCGGCCCTGCCTCCGGGATGATTTGATGAAATGGGGGCCGGGTTAGCGCCTCGAAATCCCGCCTGCGGCGGGAGAAAATCCTCGGCCCGGGAAGGGCTGTTTCTCCTGTCCTTTCTTTACATTTGACAAATTCCGGAGTATCAAATATATTAATTTCTTAAAAATTTTGGGAGTTTGGTTATGGAAAAAAGAGATGAAGATCTAGTCACCCGACTCCTGGCTGAACCGGGGAACGACGAATTACGGAACCTCATGGGCGAACATCGGGCCTATGAAACCCAGTTGGAAGAGTTCAATAAACGGGTCTATCTCTCCGATCCGGAACAGGTGGAACGCAAACGCCTGCAAAAATTGAAACTGGCCGGGAGGGACCGCATCGAACAGATCCTCGCCGAACACCGGGAGAAGGAAAACAGCTTTTGAAGTTGAGCGGCGCTGAAATCGTGGTGGAAAGCCTGCTCCAGGAAGGGGTGAAGTTCGTCTTCGGCTACCCCGGAGCGGTGATCACCGATATTTACGATTACCTGGAAAAGAAGCCTGTGCACCATATCCTGGTCCGCCACGAACAGGGGGCCGTCCATATGGCCGACGGCTACGCCCGGGCTTCGGGTCAGGTGGGCGTCTGCCTGGTGACTTCCGGTCCGGGCGCCACCAATACGGTCACCGGTATCGCCTCCGCTTATAT
>JACRCK010000181.1 GCA_016219065.1 Deltaproteobacteria bacterium | reverse complement strand
CACTGCCGCCCTGACCCTGGGGATTTTTGAAGATATCGGACTGCTGGCAGCCGGTTTGCTCGGGGCATCAGCCATTTTTTTGAGAGATAGAAAGGCCGGGAATGGTGCAGAGGCAACACCCCGTGGGTCAATCTAACGGCTCAGTTATGTCGTTAACTTTCTTCCCGTTTATCAGGTTCTCCCAGGAAAACCTCCAATCCTTTCTCCGAAGCCGTCCGGTATATCCCTTCCATGGCCGACAGGAAGGGCTCCCGGCTCCGCCAGAAGGGGAAGTTGCCCAGGCGCTTGGGCAGGGCCGCGTTGACCGGAGGGACTTTAACTTCGCCGAATAGAAGGTCGGAAAGGAACTCCCCCTCCCAGAACCTTTTCGGATCGACGGGCAGGGGTTCTCCGGGTGTCTCTTCTGCCGCTGCCTTTATCTTTTTGGACCGCCCTCGGGTCTTTGGAACGGTGTCTTCCTCCGGTGCCCCGCCCATTTGCTTAAGAAATTCTTTCCGGCTCATCCCCCGGAGTTTGAAGATCAGGAAGGGGTCCCGGTCGAATTCCTCGCCGAGGAGATAATACACCGCGGCGATATGCTTGCAGGGATTGGACCAGTCCGGGCAGGAGCAGTCCGTTTTTAAATCCTTATGTTGTCTGGGGAACAGGGACAGGCCCACCTGTTCGAAGACCTTTTCGATGTCTTCCGGCATCTCGCCGCCCAGGAGCTTGGCCGGAATCAGGGCTTGTCGGGATACATAGCCGATGAATTTCCCCCAATCCTTAAGGGCAAGCGGCGGAAGACTGATCCGGACCTTGTACGGTTGGGACCTTGATCCCTGCACCTCGGCCTGCACCCGTCCCGGCTCGATCTTGATGGACAGGACCTGTCCTTGCCGGGCATAAGCGCGGCCCCGTCCGAGCCGGGCCCCGATTTGAAAGCTTTCCAGGACGGCGTTCCAACGCCTAGCCCACCAGCTCTTGCCAAAGTCCCCTTTGGTTTGGGCCTTGATCCCGCCCTCGACTTCAATCGGCCTGGACGGTGGAAAATAAAAACGATTGGAATACCAGCGCCTCATTTTAATCTCCTATGGCCTCCTGTCGCAGGGCGAAAAGTTCTTTCAGTTCTTTCGTGGAAAATTCGGTCAGCCAGGCCTCTCCGCTGGCGACCAGCTTGCCGGCCAGCTCCTGTTTGGCCTCGATCAACTGATCGATCTTTTCCTCCAGGGTGCCGGCGCAGATGAATTTATGAACCTGGACATTCTTGGTCTGGCCGATGCGGAAGGCCCTGTCGGTGGCCTGGTTTTCGACCGCCGGGTTCCACCAGCGGTCGAAATGAAATACATGGTTGGCCCGGGTCAGGTTTAACCCGGTCCCTCCTGCCTTGAGGGAGAGGATGAAAAGGGCTCCCCGTTCCTGCCCGTCTTGAAAAAGCTCGATCAACCGGTCCCTTTCTTTTTTTGGCAGGGCTCCATGCAGAAACAGGACCTCCCGCCCGAAAGTCTCCTGGAGGTGCTTTTTTAATAGCGTCCCCATTTCCGTAAACTGAGTAAAGATCAGGGCCGCTTCCCGGTTGGCCAGGATTTCCTCCGTCATTTCCGTCAAGCGGGCCACCTTTCCGGACCGGCCGGGGATGGGAGAATTGTCTTTCAGAAATTGGGCCGGATGGTTACAGACCTGCTTGAGCTTGATCAGCGAGGCCAGGACGGCCCCCCGGCGGCCGATTCCCTCGGATGTCTCGATGAGTTTCAGGGATTCCCGGACTACGGCGGTGTAGAGCCCGGCCTGTTCCCTGGTGAGTGGGCAGAAGACTTTCATTTCCAATTTCCGGGGCAGGTCTTTGATAATCGCCTTATCCGTTTTGAGGCGGCGGAGAATAAACGGCCCGGTCAGCCGTTTCAATCGTTCCAGGGCTTCCGGATCCTGCCCAGCCTGGATGGGGATGAAAAAATTCCGTTTGAATTCATGGGCCCGGCCCAGGAAGCCCGGATTGAGAAACTCCATGATGGACCACAAGTCGCCCACGTGGTTTTCCACCGGCGTGCCGGTCAGGGCGATCCGATATTCCGCCGGAATGGACCGGGCTGCCCGGGCCTGCTTGGTTTCCGGGTTTTTAATGTTCTGGGCCTCGTCCAGGATCAAACCCGACCAGGCCACCTCCTTCAAAATTTCGAAATCCCGGTGCAGCAGGGCGTAGCTGGAAACGACCAGGGCCTGACCCCGGACGGCCTTTTTAAAGGTCCGGTCCTTGGCCCGCCCCAATCCATGATGGATCATCACCGGCAGGTCCGGCGTGAAGCGGGCGGCCTCCTTTTCCCAGTTGCTGACCACCGACATGGGACAGATCAGGAGCGACGGCTTTTTCCCGTTCAACTCCCAGCGCCTCTGGAGCAAGGCCAGGGTCTGGATGGTTTTGCCCAGGCCCATATCGTCCGCCAGGCAAGCCCCCAACCCCCATTTACCGAGAAAGCTCAGCCAGGAAGTTCCCTTGGTTTGATAGGGGCGCAGCCGGCCCTGAAACCCTGCGGGCGCCGGGATCTCGGAAAAAGGGGTTCGGCCTTCCAGTTGCCCGATCAGATCGGCCACCCAGCCGTCGGCCTGGACCCCCTCCAGGGGTACGGGACCGAGGCCCGGTCGGGCTCCCAGGGACATCTGGATAACTTCCCGAATCGTGGCCTGATCCTGCCCCTTTTTCTTCCATAGCTCCAGGGCGGCCTGGAGTTCATCCGGCCCCAGTTGCACCCACTGGCCCCTATATTTCACCAGGGGGGTCTTCAAGCGGGCCAGTTCCTCGAGTTCCTGAAGGGTTATGGGTTCCCCCCCCAGGGCCAGCTCCCAGTTGAAGTCCAGGGCCTGATCGAGAAACCCGGAACTTCCCTTCATTTTGGGGGAGCGTACCTTGGCCTTGGCGCTCAGGTGCAGACGGGTTCCTCGGCCGGTCCACCAGGAAGGGACAATAATGCCGAATCCGGCCTGCTTAAGAACCCAGGCTTTCTCTCGAAGAAATTCGAAGGCCTCCCCGGTAGTCATCGGAACGCTTTCCGGGGCCGAGGTCTTCAAACCGGCTTCGAGCGGCGGATAGATCTTGGCAGCCTGACCCAGGGACAACAGCAGATACTCCCGGGCATTGAACCGAATATTTTTTCCAAGCAGGGCCCCGGCCTTGGAGTCTGTCCAGCCTGCCCCGGCCGGCAAAAGCAGACTGGGGTCTTTTACCCCTTGCAGGAGGTAACGGAGTTGCCAGTCCGGTGGTTTGGCTTTTCGGGCCGGCCGCGGTTTTAGTTCCTCCTCCGGTTCTTCCAGTCGAAAGGTAAGCCGGAAAGGCGTGTCCGTCGAGCGCTGGACCGGGTATTGCCACTCTTCGATTTGCCGGGCCAATTCCCGGAGTTCGTCCCCTTTCCCTTCCAGAGATCCGTCCCGGCTGGTCAGGGCCGAAAGCCACCGGCCGTGGAGGCTGTGAATTTTTTGTCCTGCCCGTCCGGGGGAAGGCCTGGGAAACCCTGCCGGGAGCGCGCCGGAAGATCGCACCAATCCGTCTACGGTTAGCAGGATAAAGCGGTTCAACACGGTTGCGGCCGGCAAAATCGGCGGTGCCGAGTTCGAATCGCTCACCGCCCGGCAGCTCGCCGGCATGGCCGCGACCAGCTTATGGAGCTGCTCCAGGTCGGGGCCGGAAAGGACGGGCTGCCAATAGGCGCGGAACAGACCGTTCTCTTCTTCCAGCGAGGGCAGGAAGGCCTGCCGTGTCACCAGGGCGCCGGCAAAACGCAGGGCCGCGGTCCAGAAAGACAAATCCCGGCCGCTGATCACTCCGGGTCCCAGTAGTTCCTTCCCGGCGCATTGGCTTAACCAAGACGTCCATTGGTCAGTGTTCAAGGGAATTATCGTGATCGTCCAGGGTCGTAGCTCGAGCGTACCGCCGGTATCCGGACCGTCGGCAATCAGGGGGCTGGAAGGGAGCGGTTGCCCGTTTATTGCCGGCAGCCAAAGGGAGCGGACTTCAGGGGTTAGACGGGTCCGGTCCGGAGGCAGGTCCAATCCGCTTAATCCGGCGGATAAGGCTTTTATGCCCGGATCGTAGGGCAGGGGTTTCGACTCTTGGGCAAGGGTTTTTTTGCGTTGGGGGGACCCCTTGCCCGTTACCTTGGCATCAAGGCTGCTTTCCGCCCATAGAAAAAGGTGGTCCCCCTGAAAGGCGGCATGAATAACCAACATAACGGGAAGCCCCTAGTCCGCTTGCCGCAGATGGACCGTGCGTTGCGGGAAAGGGATCTCGATCCCTTCTTCCCGGAAACGCTGGAAGATCCGTTTCCGCAGCTCGTGCTGGACCAGGAATTGATCGGTGTATTCGGCGACCTGGCAATTCAAGGTGAAATCCAGGGAACTTTCCCCGAAACCGGGAGAAAAGCGGACGAAGGGTTCAGGGTGTTCGAGGAGTCCTGGAACCGCCCCCAGGGCTTTTCGCGCCTCTTCCAGCAGGGTCGTTTCCACCCGCTGGGGATCGCTTGCATAGCTCACCGAAACCGGCAGGCGCAGGGCGAAGCTCTTTTCCGGCAGGTGATAGTTGGTGACCACGCTCTGGGCCAGTTTGCTGTTGGGGATGATGACGGTATTGTTCGACAGGAGTTGGACCCGGGTGGTCCGCCAGGTGATGTCCTTGACGGTCCCCTCCTGGCCGCTCTCCAGCCGGATGAAATCCCCGATGCGGACGGATTTCTCCATCAGCACATTGATGCCGGCGAAGATGTTTTCCAGGGTATCCTTGAGGGCCAGACCGACGGCCAGGCCCCCCACGCCCAGGGCGGTCAGCAGGGGAGCGATGGAAATCCCGAGAATGGTCAAGGCAATCAGAAACCCGATGATCCACAGCAGGCCGTTGATGACCCCGATGGCCAGGCCGGGAGCGGAAACGGGCAGATCATAACGCCGGATATAATAACGGAACAGTTGACCCGAGAGGTGGGTGGCGCCGATGACCACGGAAATGATGACCACCAGGTAAATGATATTGTTCGCGTACCGGGAGTAACGGAGGGGGATTTCCGAAAATTCGACGGCCAGGTAGATGCCGAGGGCCAGGCATAGAAAAAGGGAAGGGGCGCGGACGGCGCCGACGATCAGGTCATCGAGGTGGTGGCTGGTCCGGGCCGCCCAGTGGCGCAACGCCCGCAGAATCAGGGCCCGGAGGATTAAAGTGACAGCCAGGATGATCAAAAAAGTTATAAAGGGGATAAAAAGTTTGTTGATATAGGCAGGCATGGTTTCTCCGGGGATCAAGGAAATTCGCCGGTTTTAATATTAAAATAAAATGAACATCGAACATCGAACGTCCAACATCGAATATCGGAATGGGGCACAGCAAAAATATCGTTCGCCGTTCGGCCGGTGTAGAAGCATACCGAGCGCACCCGGGCTCAGACCGACTCGGTCTGGCAGACCGAGCCGGTCTCAACTTGGCTTTATCCTCAATTTTTTTCAGGCTTCCCGGGTGTTCGTCCCGAGCACGTTATGGTTTAATATAAGAAATAGCCGAATTTCCCTCGTCCTTCAACAGGTTTATTAAACTTCCGCAAGGGGCGTCGGATCAGCGGGCCGGCCGTCCGGCGTTCGGCGATTCCCGCGCTCAAGGGAATCACCAAAAAAAACAGCGTCCCATAGACCAGAGCGTTCCAGCCGCCCAGCCGGTAAGCCAGTCCGGCGGCGGTGATGCCCAGCCAGCCGCCCGTATAGTAGAAAAGCACATAGAGGGCGTTGGCCCGCCCCTGGCCCCTGGTCAATTTGCGGTTCAGTGAACCGACGGCGGCCGCGTGGATCGCGAAAAAACCGGTACAAATCCCCAGAAGACCCAAAATGACGGCCGCAATGGCCGGCACCAGGATCAACACCAGAGAAACCCCTAAAATAAGGGTGCCCCCCAGCAGCGTGTTGCCGCTTCCAAAACGGCTGCTGATGCGGCCGCTTGCCGGCCCCATGAAAATGCCGATGACATAGACCAGGTAAACCAGCGTCGTCAGTTCCGTGGAAAATTGAAACCGGGGCCCCTGCAACCGAAATGGTAAGTAGTTAAAAATAGATGAAAATATGGCAAAACTGCCCGCGGCGCAGCAATAGAGGCGCAGTAGGTCGCCCCGCTTCAATAATTCAATAAAACCGATGGATGCTTCCTTTTTCCCGGTCGCCGCCGGCAGGCGCGGCAGCCCCCGCCAGGCGGCGGCCGTGGCCAGGAGCATGAAGATGGCCGCCGTGATAAAGGCATAGCGCCAATGCAGCGGCGGGTGTAGCCAGCCGCCCAGCAACCGGCCGCCCAATCCACCCAGCACGGTGGCCGATACATAAGACCCCATCACCACATACAGCCTCTCCAGGGGGAGGGTTTTGGCCAGATAGGCGGCCAGACAGGTGGTTAGAGCCGGAATGAAGAGGCCCTGGACAAAACGCGCTCCGATCAGGATCCAAAAATCGCGGGTCACTGCGCAGATCAAGCCGCCCAGGGCAACCAGGAGGCCGCCGCTGAAAATAATCGGCTGGATCGGCAGTTTATCAGCCAGGAAGCCAAAGGGCAGGTTGGATAGGGCAATTCCCAGGATGACCGCCGAAACACTGAAAGAAACCAGGACCAGGTCGGCGCCGAACTCTTTTTGCAGGACCGGCAAAACGGGCTGGGTGAGGTAGATATTGGTGAAGGACGCCGAGACCAGGGCGAAGACGATGGCTTGCAAGCCGAAATAGGAAGGGCCGCCTTTTCCCCGCCCCTTCCGGGATATTCCTTCTTTCATTAGGTTAATGGTGATGATCAACGGGTTTCATGGCAGCACCGCCGAATTATTCCGACGAGCCAATCGCTGCACCGGTTCATAACGAAAACAGTCCAAGGTGTGGTCGTTGACCATCCCGACGGCCTGCATGAAGGCGTAGCAGATCGTCGAGTCGACGAAGCTAAATCCCCGCTGCTGGAGGTCCTTGCTCATCTGGTCCGAAAGCTCGGTCCGGGCCGGCAGTTCGGCCAGGGATTTCCAGGCGTTTTGCCTGGGACAATGATCGACATAGCGCCAGATAAACGAATCGAAGGAACCGAACTCCTTGCGGATATCCAAAATCCCTTGGGCGTTCCGGATAGCCGCCTCGATTTTCAGCCGGTTGCGCACGATGCCGGCATCGCCCAGCAGGCGTTGTCTGTCGGCCTGGTCATATGCGGCGACCCGTTCCGGGTCGAAGCCGTGAAAAGCCCGTCGATAGCCCTCCCTTTTTCGGAGGATCGTCAGCCAGCTCAGGCCGGCCTGGGCGCCCTCCAGAACCAGCATTTCGAACAGACGCCGGTCTTCGTGCAGGGGCACACCCCACTCCTCGTCGTGGTAAGTCCGGTAAAGGGGGTCGCTGCCGACCCAGGCACAGCGGGTCCTGGTCAATATCCGTCCTCAATAGATGTCAAAAACGACGAATTTGACGGGAACGGTGCCGTTCAAAAAGGGCGCCTGCTTTTGAGGTTTCAGCCCGATTTCCTTGAGCGGCGCCGCTGCGGGTGCCAGAATCCCGCAGCGCCAGCCGGTAAAGCGCTTTTTGAGGTGGTCGCCCACCTTGCGCAGGAAGGCCGAATCGACTTCCTGGCCTTCCATCCGGACGCCGTAAGGGATGTTGGCGATCAACAGCCCGCGCTCCGCCGGTTTTTCCGTAAGGAAAAAATCCCGGGTCTCGAACCGAATCACCTTTTCCAGGCGGGCTTTGGCGGCGGTTTTCCGGGCGATCTGAATGAATTGGGGGTCGATGTCCGCAGCGAATATCCCCGCCGGGGCGGGGCGCTCCGTCCGGCGGGCCTGCCCTTGAACGGCCTGCCAGAGCCCCGGATCGAAATCGAGGAGATGCTCGAACCCGAACCCTCCTTTTTTTCTCCCCAGCCCCGGGGCCCGGTTGACGGCCATTAGCGCGGCTTCGATGGCGATCGTACCGCTGCCGCACATGGGATCGAAGAAGGCGGTGGTCCCGTCGTAGCCGCAGACCAAAAGCAACGCCGCGGCCAGGGTCTCCTTCAAAGGGGCCGGGTGGCCTTCCAGGCGGAAGCCCCGCCGGTGGAGGCTTTCCCCCGAAGTATCGATACTGACCATGAGGCGCTTGCGGTGGAAGTAGCCGGTGATCCCGATGACGGCGTTTCGCGAACTCTGATTGGGCAGGACGTTCAAGTGATGCTGAAAGCAGTCGTTGACGGCCTCGCGCAGCTTGCTGCCGATCAGGTGATTGGGTATGGGCCCTTCGTCCTGGGCGGCCACCACCTCGATCCCGATGGCCAGTTCGGGGGGAAAGACTTCATGAAACCGTATCCGCCGGGCCTTGTCGAAGACGATGGTCGGGGAGTGGGCCGGGATTACCTTCAGGATGCGGCAGATACGGCTGGCTAAACGGGAGTACAGGTGGACCCGGTAAAAGACCTCCTGGGAGGCGGAAAAATAGACTACCCGGTAGGCGGTACGAACAAAGGTTCCGCCCAGGGAGGCGATTTCCTCGGCCAGGAGGCCCGTCAGTTCATCCGGGCAGGTGGCGTAAAGTTGATATTCCATGTATTTTTATCTTTGAAAATCATTCCGCGGGGCCGTAGGCCTCAGTGGGTTCGATAAAATTCAATATAAATCGATCAGGGTGCGCTTAGAACATCCGGGGGCCTGTCTCCAGAAAAATTATCACTGCGCCCAGTGTACCCCATTTTTCTGAAAAATTATACAAAATCAATAAGGTTGCCGTTTGAAGCCGGTATTTTTGAGCGAGTCTTTGGTTGCTAATACCTCAACGCAATGATAACGTTTAAGGTTGAAATTATTTATTAAATAGGAGGAGGAGCAAATCATGGCAAGGATAACCGTCGGAGGAGGGCTGTTGTTTTGTTTCTCGGCTTTTATGGGAGCGGGATTATTTTCATCGCCGGCCTGCGCCGACTCCCGTCCGTATTACGGCTGGGGGCCGGGCATGATGGGCTGGTGGGGGCCCATGGGCTGGTTCGGCCCGTTGGGAATGATCCTTTTCTGGGCTTTGATCGTCCTGCTGATCATTCTCCTGATCCGGGGGCTTCGGACCTCGAAAGGGATCGGCCGGGAGGGCGGAGCGCCCACGGAATCGGCTCTGGATATCCTGAAAAAAAGGTACGCCCGGGGCGAGATCAATAAAGAAGAATACCTGGAGAAGAAAAAGGATCTGGAATAACCCGGCTTTTATACCGTACGGTATTTCCGTAATAAACCGCCGTGTAACGCCTGCGGCGTCCCCCGCGAAGCATGAAAATAAAGGACATGGCAAGGCTTAAGGCCAATAATCAATAATCAATTCTTAATTGTTAATTCTTAACGGACCGGACGTTTTTTAACCAGTAACCAGCAACGAGCAACCAGCAACAGGTTTTATTTTCGCATTAATTCCCGGCCAATTCCAGGCGGCTCAGGAACTGCCGGGCATCATGCTCGCCGACCATGCGGGCCTTTTCGATTTCCCGCCCCTGCCGGTCGAAAAGAAGGACGGTCGGCGGGCCGAAGAGGGAAAATTTTTTCAGGAGGGCCTGGGTTTCCCGGTGGGGTTCGGTCAGATCGACTTTGAAGAGGCGGAACTTATTAAGTTTTTCCAGGACCCGGGGATCCCGAAAGGTGGAATGCTCCATTTCCTTGCAGGAGGTGCACCATTCGGCGCCGAAATACAGGAGCACCGGTCGATCCGGGGACGATTGCAGTACTTGGTCCAGTTCGGCTGTCCGGGTAAGGGGCTGAAAAGACGGGCCGGCGGTTGCCGGTTGGTCTCCGGCAGATCCTTTTGCCCCAAGGCCCGCCAGCGGCTGATAGAGGTTTTGACTGCCGCCCAAGGCCCCCGCCAGATAAGCCACCCCGCCCAGGAAGATAAGCAAGCCGACCCCTTTTCCGATCCGGGCCCAGGCGCCGGCCCCTTCCGGCAGCGGGTCCAGCGGGCGTAAAAACATGGAGGAAATGATCAGCAGGGCGCTCAGGAAAAACATTTGCAGGGCCAGGGCCATAAAGGGGGAAACGAGCCAGAGGGCCACGGCCAGTAAAAGAATCCCGAAAAATTTCTTGACCGCCTCCATCCAGGGTCCGGCCTTTGGCAGCAGTGCTCCGGCGGAGGTGCCGAGGATCAGGAGCGGGACACCCATCCCCAGGGCCAGGACAAACAGGGCCGATCCTCCCAGCCAGACGTTCTGCGTCCGGCTGATGTAGAGCAGGGCCCCGGCCAGCGGAGCGGTGACGCAGGGGCCGATGATCAGGGCCGAGAGGGCGCCCATGATCAGAACCCCGAAGAGATTTCCTCCCGGGAGACGGTTGCTGGTATGGCACAGCCGGTTTTGCAGACGACTGGGCAACTGCAATTCGTAAAACCCGAACATGGACAAAGCCAGGAGTACAAAGACCAGGGCGAAGGCACTCAGGGCCCAGGGGTTTTGGAAAAAAGCCGCCAATAGGGAACCGCTCAAACCGGCCAGCACCCCGGCGACGGCATAGGTGATCGCCATTCCCAACACGTAAACCAAAGAAAGCAGGAAACCCTGTTTTTTGGTAACCCCTGCTCCCTGAGAGACGATCAGTCCCGAGAGAATGGGGATCATGGGAAAGACGCAGGGCGTCAGCGAGAGCAGTAGACCGAAGCCAAAAAAACTGAGCAGGATCCAGAGGAGATTTTTTTGAGCCAACAGGCCGGTAATCCGGGAGGACTCGTCGACCGGGGTCGGCGGTCCGTTTTCAGCAGGAGAAAGGGTCCGACCGGGAGGGGGACCGGCCTCCCGGGACGGCGGGGGCAGCGCTACCGTGATTTTCCGAACGGGGGGGGGATAGCATAATCCGCGGTCGGAGCACCCCTGGAAGGACAAGGCCAACTCGATGGTTTGAACCGCCGGGTCCGCACGGAGGATCGGCAGGGTCAGGCGAAAGGCCCGGCGATAGATTTCGGAGCGGCCGAAAACCGGGTCTTCCTTGGGCTGCCCGGCCGGAAGTTGGAAAGCGCCCGGTTTGACCGAAGGGGGAAAAATTTTGAAGCTGATTTTGTCTTTGTATAGGTAATACCCGTCCTCGATACGAATGGTGATTCCCAGACGACGGTCGTCCAGCGCCTGGACCTGGGGCTGGAATATCTTTTCGGGAGCGAGGAAGGTTTGAGACGCGGCGGAACCCGGAATAAGGAGCAGCAGCGGCCACCAGAGGAGCAGCAGGGCCAGACGGGGGATGAAGCCGTAGATCAAAGTCTTCCAGGTGAAAGCAGCCGGGGGCATGGGCAGCGTCGCAGGAGAAAGGAAAGCAAAATCCCCCCTGGACGGGGGGATTTTGCGGTTGGGTTCCAAGGAAGCGCCGGTTAGGGCTTGAAGACGTAGATACTCATATAGGCGAAGGCGCCCTTATAGGAGGCGGTGATCTGGGTGACCCCCACGGTGGCCGTAGAGCTGCTGGAACTGGAGCCGCCGGAAGCCGTAAACACGGAGGAGGTGACCCCGCTGGCTAAAAAGGGCGAGGTGGGACTGAAGCTGCCCCCCAGGGTGGAAGAAAAAGTAACGGGGGTAACCGAATCGTTCACCGGGTTTCCCTGCCCGTCCTTGGCGGTTACGATCAGGGTGGTGCTGCCGCCCTCCGGGACCGAGCTGTTGGAGGTGGTGACATTCAAACTGAAGCCCGACCCGGAACCGAAACCGCTGGAAGAAGAAGTATTAGAGGAACAGCCCAGCAGGGCCAAGGCTAATATGGACAACAGGCTCAATAAGGTGGCCAACCGCTTCATGTGTTTTTCCTCCCGTTAGGGTTTAAATGCTAAACGATTTCAATGAGGGTGGTTCCCCGCAGGGGTGTCCCCGGGATGGAGGCGGCGATCTCCGTTTCCCCCAAAACCACACCGGATTCAAAGGTCGTTATAAAGATGCCGTTGGTCGTCGTCCCGTTGATAGTGCCGCCTTTTTGATCGCCGCTGACGATGAAATTTCCCCCCAGCGAGGAGGTCAGGAAAAAGGTGGCGTCGGTGCGGGCCCCGCGGCTGTCCGTTACGATGACGGTCAGGGTGGTGGTGAACCCGCCACCGGCCAATTGCCGGCTCCCGGCGGAAACAGTGATGACCGCCGGGGGTAGACCCGAACTCC
Organism: Deltaproteobacteria bacterium; assembly: GCA_016219065.1. Lineage (GTDB taxonomy): Bacteria > Desulfobacterota > RBG-13-43-22 > RBG-13-43-22 > RBG-13-43-22 > JACRCK01. Next base: position 4,113 of record JACRCK010000181.1, on the reverse strand, counting down.
CGCCTCCGCCTCCCGTAGTGGTGCCGCTGGAGATGCTGCTCTTGTCGTTGCCCGATTCGCTGCAACCCCATCCGATTAACTGAAGGCCGATAAGAAAGACCAGGAGTAGAGCCGTCGACCTGAAGTGAGATGAATTTTGAACCATACCGTTTATAAGAGCTACCTTTTTTTCACCGTAAATAATAAAAAGGAGCGGGAAAAGAAGTCAAGATAAATCTAGGAGATATATCGGCAGAAGACAAAAATTCTTTAATCGGGGGGGAAGGCCCGGACTGAATCAGGGGCTCCCGCGTTAAACCGACCAATTTTTTTGGGGTGGCTGCCCGGCTCCCCGGACCTGGATCAATTCGGCGGCTATGGAGACGGCGATTTCCTCCGGGGTCTGGGCGTTGATGGCCAGGCCGATGGGGGCGTGAACGGTTTTGATCAGGTCCTCGGCAAAGCCTTCCCGGCGCAGGGCCTTAAAAACGACTTCCCGCTTGTGGCGGCTGCCGATCATGCCGATATAGCGCACCGGTTTGGGCAGGACCTGCCGTAGCAACTGGTGATCGTGCAGATGGCCCCGGGTGATGATGACCACATAGGCGTTGGGGCCCAGAGGGAATTCCAGGGGATCCAAGTCGAAAGAGCGGACCCAAATTTCATCGGCTTCAGGGAAGCGGGTCCGATTGGCGAATTCCTCCCGATCATCCACCACCACGACCCGGAAGTCCACCAACTTGGCTAATTGGCACAAGGGCCTGGAAATATGCCCGGCCCCGAAGAGATAAACCGTAGCCGCCGGCTTTAAGGGTTCGACGAAAATTATAAATCCAGCATTTTCCAGTCGAAAAGGGGCCGGATCTAACGGGTCACCCTCCAGGGCCTCCTTCAGGCGCTGCTGATAAGGGCGCAACCACTCCGGGACCGAAGCCGGAATAGAGGGCTCCCCCAGTCCGGTCGGCAGCAGGACCTTGAGATCCTCCCGATCGGCGGCTAGGCCGTCCCTGACCTGGGTGGCCAACAACGCCTCCCTCCCTGACCGGGCCAGATCGGCGATCCCTTTAAACAGCTGCCGGTAAAAGGGATTGGCCCCGGAAAGCAGTTCCAGGTAGACGTCTACTTCCCCGCCGCAGATCATCTCCGTCTGAGCCACTTCCGTACCCTTTAAACGAAAGCAGAGGAGTTTGTTTTTACGCTCGGCAAACACCTGGGGCACGGTCTGCAGCACCTCGGCCTCCAGTTTGCCTCCGCCGATGGTGCCGCTGAAGGAACCATCGGGACGGACGATGAAATGGGTGCCGGTCGTTCGGGGCGCCGACCCCTGCTGGCCGACTATCGTGGCCAGCACGATATCCCCGCCGCCGGAGATTTCCCGGTTAATCTGCGCATAAAAATCGATCATCATTCCCTCGGCACCGTAAAAAAAATGGGGACAATTTTTAAAGGATCTTTAAAAATTGTCCCCATTGAAGCCAGCGTTCCAACCTCAGCAGAGAAACTATTTTTTTTCTGCCGGAGCGGCCGGGGCTGCCGGAGCAGGAGCTTCAGGAGCCTTCTGCTCACCGGCGGGAGGAGCAGCGGGGGCCGGGGCCGGAGCGGCCTCAGGCGCCTTTTGTTCCGTCACAGCCGGAGCGGGAGGAGCCTCCTCCTTCTTCTTACAACCCATAGCAAACGTGAAAACCACCAGCAGCATGACGACGAGCAACAGGGAAATTAATTTTCGCATAATTTTCACCTCCTTTTCCTAAAGTAAACTACATTGCGTCTTCTAAAAAAAAGGGCCGTGATCGCCTAAGATTATAAAACCCTTGTTTTTTCAAGAAGATAGATATAGGTCCGGTTTATTAAAAACGAATATTAAGGCATACCGCCGGGCATGTCAAGCAATTTTTTATTTGATGACCTCCAGATCGACCAGCCGTAATTTATCATTTTCTTTAATAAAATCACCCATTACCCAATACCCGATTTGCAGGTCCCCCAGTTCAAAATCGGAAGCATCCAGGATCAGCTCGTTAACCGTGATGTTACCTTTTTGTTCGTTGATCTGGGTGATCCGTCCTTCAAATTGCTGCAGGACGGCTCCCTCTAGCCCCTGAACCAGGTAGGTTAAGAGCAGGAGACAGGTCAGCAGAAGAACCAAATTTTTCCGCTTATACGTCATGGGGTCGCCCTTTGCCCTCCTTTTCTATTTTTTGGCGCACTCCGGCCAAGAGTAGGGGCCAGGCCACGGTTGCATCGCTGAAAATTTCGGCATAACGCCCACCCTGTTCCGGTGGAACGAATTTTCCCCAGGAAACCCCTTCCGAATAGGTACAGCCGCTTAACCCTCCCCAATGGGCGGGCTCGGGGCAGATACGAATCCCGTAGGAAAAACGCTTAAGGGGCAATTCCCGGCCCAGGCGCACCTGGAGTATTTCGATGAAGGGGCCCACCTGTTGGGCCCAATTTCGCGGAACCCCGCCGCCGATGGTTAAAATCCCCAATTTTTTGGCTTTTAAAATCCGTTGGGTGTAGCTGGCCAGGTCCAGAAAGGGATTGAAGGACAGGACCATTTTCGACAGAGCCGATAGGGGATCCTGTTCCGGAGAGTCACCCAGGGTATTTTTAACCATCCAGGTCGCTACGTCGAGCCCCAGTTCGGAGTCCGTAAAGGCCGGGATATAGACCGGGACCCCTCTTTGAAAGGCATTTTTCAGGATGCCGGGTTGATCGGTAATTTCGGAAAGATACCGCCCCACCTCCCGGCAAAAGATTTCGGAACCGAAGGCCGCTTGCCGATCCAGCCGATCCAGGACCCGGCCGATGATGGCCTCCACGTCGTTTAGGTTCTGCTCCATCTCCAGGGTGTCGTAGATGCGGTTATAGCCCAGGCGGTAAAGCTGCGCATCGGTCTGATCCGGAGGGACTTTGTAATGCACCAGTCCGATGGATTCTACCAATCCGTGGGCCATCAGGGCGCCGGTCGAGACGATGATATCCAGCCAGCCCCAGTCGATCAGGTCACAGATCAAGAGCCCCATTTTAGCCACGGACATGGCGCCGGAAAAGGTCCCCACCACCAGACAATCGGGGTCGGTAACCATTTCAGCCAGGATATCCTGGGCTTCGCCCAGGGACCGGCCGCTGAAAGCCGTATGGGACATCGCTTCCAGGAGGGTGGAAAAATCCGGGATCTGCTTAAGATCAAGACTGCGTAAAGGGGTTAATCCGTCACGGGATCCGTCATGCAGTTCACGAAAGAAGGATTTCTTGGGCTGCGTCATCGGCCGGCGCCTTTTTCTTTTTTGTACAACACCATGGATAATATTTTAAAAATCAGTTTGGCGGCTATGAATTCCGATTGCCGGGAACCGGGGATGGGCATCAGCTCACAGAGGTCCAGGCCGCGAATAGTGCCGTGGTTCGAGATCAAACGAACCGCTTCCAGGACCGAATACCAGGACAATCCTCCCGGTTCGGGAGTTCCCGTCCCGGGCAGCAGGCCGGGATCGAAGACGTCTACGTCCACGGATAAATAGATATCCGGGTCGGGTCTGGATTCCAGGTCGTTTTTAAAACGTTTAAACCCCTGACCCAGCAGCAGTTCTTCGCTGCTGTAGGCCCGGATTCCCCGTTGGTCCTGAAGGTACTCCTGCTCTTCCCGGGAAAGGCTGCGCAAACCTAAATGGAAAACGGGGAGGCCCAGCTCCGCAATCCGCCGTAAGACGCAGGCATGGGAAAAACGGGAGCCCTCCCATTCATCCCGCAGGTCGGCATGGGCATCCAACCAGCAGAGGACCAAACCGGGATGGTTTTCCCGCAGGGATTCCACCAGGGGTAAGGTTATGGAATGCTCTCCGCCGATGGCCGTCAGCAGCGGCGCAGGCCGGCGGTAGGGTTTGAGGGCGGCCCGGATGTCGGCGGCCATACTGTCCGGTCCTCGATGATTGGGCGGAATTTCGTTCAAGGTCAGGCAGCGGTAACGATGGAAGGGTTCCCACTGCAAGGCCTCATCCCACAACTCCACTTGACGGCTGGCCTGCAGGAGGGCCTCCGGACCGAAGCGCGTTCCGGGTTGAAAGCTGGTCGTGGAATCGTTGGGGATCGGCTGTATCAGAACGTCCGCCTGTTCCCACAATATTCCGGTTT
>JACRCK010000176.1 GCA_016219065.1 Deltaproteobacteria bacterium | reverse complement strand
TGCAGGCCCAGCCGGCCTCCGGGACTCCGGCCGCCGCCCCTCCCGCTCCCCCGGCGGTCGACAATCGGGGGCAAGCCGCCGCCTTGATTGCCCAGGCCAAAGGCCAGATGCAAACCAATGCCGCCAAGGCCCAGAGCCTTCTGGAGCAGGCCGTCAAAATGGATCCCGCCAACCATGAAGGCCCTTATCAACTGGGGCGTCTGCTGACTTTTCAAAAAAATTACCCCCAGGCCGTGCAGTATTATCAAGCCGCCCTCAAATTGAATCCCCGGGTGCCCGAGATTCATTTCAATTTAGGGTATATCCTGATGACCCAGGGTCAATTTGACCAGGCCATTAAATATTTTGAATCCTGCCGCGCCCTCTCCCCGCCCTTTCAGGATGAAGTTTTAACCAATCTGGGGATCAGTTACTTGAAGAAGAACAACCCGGCGCAGGCCCAAATTTATTTCCGGGAGGCCCTGAAAATTAATCCGAAGAACAGCCTGGCGCGCAGCTATCTGCAGAATTTGGGAGGATGAAACTTGACGAACACCTTGAAAGCGGTGGGGCTGCTTTGCTGTCTTCTGGTTTTCGGCTGTGCCCAATTGGAAAAAGGGTACCAGGACACCAAGAAAGCGGTCTTTCCCGAAGAGACCAAACCCAAAGCCGCCGCTAAAGCCTCGGAGGCCAAAAAGACGCCCGAACCGGAGAAACCCAAAGAGTCGCCGGCTTCACCGCCGGCCTCGGTCCGAGAATCGACCGCGGCCCCGGCGAAACCGCACGGCGAGGAATTCATTCCCCATAAGGTGGCGAGCGGCGAAACCCTGGCCACCATCGCCAAATGGTATTGTGGAAAAACCTCGGCTTGGCGGGAAATCGCCGCCAGCAACCCCGGCTTGGATCCCAGCCGGTTGAAAGAAGGGCAGATCATCAAAATCCCGGCAGCGATCGCCACCGTTCGCAAAGAGCCTCCGGAACATCCCTCGGCCGGAGGCCCGGGGCCGACTAAAAAGACCGCGAAAGACAAAGACAAGGATGCTTCCGAAGGTCCGCCGGCCCCCGAAGCCAAACCGGTTTTTGGGCCGAAATAGAATCTAGAGTCAAGAAGTGAATGGATTTGGAGCGTTTTGAATGAATAAATCGCTGATCGCTTTCGGATGGGGGATCCTGCTCCTGATGGCTTTAAATGGGGCCGAGGGAGCCGAGCGGACGATCGCCGCCGAATACAAGCCGAACGCCAAGGTCAAAAGTTCGCCTGCTTCGGTCCCGGCCCTGAAGATTTTTTTCGAGGAATTCAAGGACGAACGGCCCAACCCCCAGCAGGTGGGTGAAAACCTGGAAAACAAGGGCAAGCGGGTCCTGGTCGTCACCGGCGATCCCCGGGCTTCCGGGCAGTTGGTCCGCTCCGCCCTGCAAACCGAATTCCGGAAAAAAGGATTTCAGACGGTAGACCAACCGGAGCGGGCCGATAAGTTCATCACCGGCTCCATCCTGAAATTCTGGACCGTCGAGACCACCCGCTATAACACCCAGACCGAGGTCCGGGTAGAGGTAAAGGATGCCCGGAGCAAGGTCTATTTCAGTAAAGTGCTTGCTGGAGTGGGCAAAAATTTCGGGCGCAGTCTCTCGGAAACCAATTATAATGAAAGTTTCAGCGATTCTCTGGTCATGATCGTCGATTCTCTGCTGGCGGATCCGGAATTTATCACCCGACTAGCCGAAAAACCAATTTTGCCGCCCCCTCCGCCGGCCGAAAAACCGATCGCCAAACCCGCCCCTGTCGGGCGTCCCCCGGAAACGGCGGTCCGTCGAGAGCCTACCCCCCCCTTGAAAACGGCCGAACCGGCCAAACCGGAACCAGCGGCGGAGCAGCCGCGGCCTCCGGTCCAGATCGAAAGCCCGGCACCGCCCGTGAAACAGCCGGCCCGGGACGTGCGGGAAGCCCAACCGGCCAAAGCGGCGGTGCCCGCGCCGTTGGTCCTTGACCCGGCGCCTAAGAGTCCGCCGGCGACACCCTCCCCGCTCACGGAAAAAGAAAAACCCCCTGCCGGGCCTTATATCGAACACCTGGTGGTCCCGGGCGAGACCCTGGCCACCATCGCCAAATGGTACACGGGAGAATCCACGGCCTGGACCGAAATTGCCAAGCACAATCCCGGGATGCACCCCTTTCGGTTGAAAGGGGGCGAAATCGTCAAGGTGCCGCGGTCCCTGGCTACGGTGCACACCGAACAGCCGGCCCATTCCACGGTCCCCGAACCCAGCTCTAAACCGGCCCGGAAGACGCCGAAATCCCCACCCGCCCCTCCTGCTCCGGCTCCGGCACCGATTCCGGAAGCTCCCCAGCCGGCTTTCGGACCGAAATAGACGCCAATGAACGGTGGAGACGCTGGCACCATGGCCAGGACCTTCAAGTCAGGGAGATCGATGGTGAAAAAAATAGGATGCGGAGCGCTGGTCTTGTGGATTACCGTATTGCTGTCGGCAGCTTATGGGGCCGATCATAACATCAGCCTGGAGTATAAACCCAACACCAAGGTTAAGCGTTCCCCGGCGACGGTTCCCGGCCATAAAATCTTTTTCGGGGAGTTTCGCGATCAGCGCGCCAACCCCCGCCAGGTGGGCGAGAACCTGGAAGATAAAGAAAAAAGGGTCATCGTGGTCGTCTCGGACCCGCACGGAGCGGGCCACCTGGTCCGGGCGGCTTTGAGCAAAGAATTCGGCAGTAAGGGTTTTTCGGTGGTGGGCGGGCCTGGTCTGGCCGATAAAATCATTGAAGGGACCCTGGTCAAATTCTGGACCGTGGAAACCAACCGCTATAACAGCCAGACCCAATTGCGGCTCGACGTTAGAGACAAAAGCGGTGGGGTGGTCTTCAGCCGCACCTATTCCGGTTCAGGAAAAAATTTCGGACGGAGCCTTTCGGAAACCAATTATAACGAAAGCATCAGCGACTCGCTGACTATGATCGTGGATGCCCTTTTTACCGACTCGGAATTTTTAAGGGCCTTGAGTGAAAAAGCTCCGCCGGTTCGGATGGAGGATAAAAAACCCCCGGTGGCGCCGCCGGCGCCATCCCCGCCCTCCCCCCCCCCGGTCAAAACCGCTGAACCCGGGGAAGAATATCTGTTCCACCGGGTGTTCGCCGGGGAAACCATGGCCACCATCGCCAAGTATTACTCGGGAAACGCCAATAACTGGAAAATCCTGGCCAGTCACAACCTGGACAAAGAACCTTTCAAACTGAGGGCCGACGAGGTGATCAAAATACCCAGGTCCCTGGCGATCGTCAATAAGGACCAGCCCGGTTTTTCAACTGCTTCCTCCCGGGAGCCTGCCGGAAGGGTGAAAAAACCGGCGGCCCCGGCAGCGACCCCGGCAGCGCCCGCGCCCCCGCCGCCGGTCACCGGACCGGCTTTCGGGCCCAAGTAGAAGCAGGGAATAATGCTTTGGAGTGATGACTCCAGCACTCCAATACCCCAGTCTTCCCAGCCGGGAAGCATTATTCCTCTAAGGCGCCGCTGACCTCCCGGATGAGGTTATTGTACAACTCCAGGACGCCCGCCAAATCGAATTCCAATTGCTGAATTCTGTTCCGGGCCTCGGTCAGCTCGTTTTTCAGTTGGTCGGCTTCCAAGGCCAGGGCCTCCCGATCCTGCAGGGTCTGATCCAGGTTCTCTTTTAGATATTGAATCCGGTCGAGTATTTCTTTTTTCCAGCGTTCTACCGTCTCCTTGATCTGCGGCAGTTGCATCGACTCTCCCTTCCTTTCGATTCCCCCCCCTTCCAGGTTGGGCTGCGCCTGCGGGGCCGGAAATGCTGTCGGGGCGTTTTGATCGTAGACTGTGCTCATAGCGAAGTTCCTCCTCTGCGCAATTAGCGTGTGTATAAAGCAAACCCTATCGGCTGAAACCGATAGCTTTAGGATTAGAGGGGCCAAGGATTCAAGTTTTTCGTAGGGGTGGCGTCCCCGCCGCCCGCTCGGCCCTCCAGTCAGGATGGAGTCCCAAACCTTACCATGGAAGCCCTAAAAGCCATCCCCCTCACCTGGTTAGCAGGCGAGACGCCTGCCCTCCGACTACCACTCGAACCCTGGAATCCTGGACCCCTTGAACCCTATTTTCGTATTAACTAACCTGAGCTTCGAACGCTTCAAGGGACCGGGGCTCCCAACATTGTCATGCGTATAAAACGGGCCACTTTTTTTAAATCCCGGGCGGCGGTGGACTGCGGGGCGGTCCGGGTTACCGGGACCTGCTCCCGCAGGGCTTGGACCAGCTTGGCATCTTCCCGGACGACTTCCGGTACTAAAAATTTTCCATAATACATTTCCAGGGCCTGGCGGTTCTCCCGATCCAGCGGCCGGTGTTGGTTGATTTTATTGATCAACACCCAGACCATTTTAAAAAAGACATGGTATTTCTGGCCCGTTTCCTGGAGAAAGGCGAACAGGGTCTTGAGACTGAGATAGGAAAAGAGATCCGGCAGCACCGGGATCAGCAGCACCCGGGCCGCCATCAGGGCGTTATAGGTGACCAGGCTCAAATTGCCGCCCACGTCGATCAGCACCAGGTCATAGGGCAGGGGCTGGGCCGCCTCCAGGGCATCTTTCAGTTTCCATTCCCGCCAGGGCCTGGCGATCAGGGCTTCATTCAGGTGCCAATTCTCTGCGCCGGCCGGGATAATCTCCAGGTTCGGGTAGGCGGTGGGGACCACGGCTTCCCGCAGGGGCTGATCGGCAATCAAGGCCCCGAACAGGGTCGATTGATCCGGACGGGGATGGACCTTAAAAAAATGGGACAAGTGGCCTTGCGGATCCATATCGATCAGCAGGATCCGGAAGCCCTCCTCGGCCAGGATCCAGCCCAGGGAAGCGCTGATCGTGGTTTTTCCGGTACCGCCCTTCAGGCTGAAGACCGCCAGGGAATTCATTGAGGCCCTCCCAGAGACCATGCCCTTCGAGAAAAAAAAATATAATACGAAAAACAATAATTAATAATTAACAATTAATTATTGTTTTTAATTATTGCCCCCCGACGGCCCACCCTCCCCCGCCTCGAACAGGGAGCCCTGCAAACTCACCGGGACCTGCCTCCCGAAATGACGATAGGCCAGGGGCGTGGCCATTCGACCCCGGGGAGTGCGGTTCAAAAAGCCCAGTTGGATCAGGAAAGGTTCGTAGACATCTTCCAGGGTGTCTTTCTCTTCGCACAAGGCGACCGCCAGGGCCTCGGCCCCTACCGGACCGCCGCTGAACTTCTCCATGATCGTTAAAAGGATTTTCCGGTCCATGAGATCCAGACCCAACGGATCCACTTCCAGCATGTGCAGCGCTTCCCGGGCTACGGTCAGGGAAATCCGTCCCTCCGCTTTGACTTGCGCGAAATCCCGAACCCGCCGCAGCAGACGGTTGGCCACGCGCGGGGTCCCCCGGGAACGCCGGGCGATCTCCAGCAGCCCCGGATCCTCCGCCGGGATCTTCAAAATGGCCGCCGAGCGCTGCAGGATGGTCGTCAACTCTTCCGGGGTGTAAAAATCGACCCGCAGGACCACGCCGAACCGGTCCCGCAGCGGCGGGGTCAGCATTCCGGCCCTGGTCGTGGCCCCCACCAGGGTGAATTTCTGCAGATCCAGTTTAATGGACCGGGCGCTGGGCCCCTGGCCGATCAGGAGATCCAGTTGGAAATCTTCCATGGCCGGATAGAGTATTTCCTCGACCACATGATTCAGGCGATGGATTTCATCGATGAACAGCACGTCACCGGGTTGCAGGTTGGTCAGGAGGGCCGCCAGATCTCCCGGCCGCTCAACGACCGGGCCGGAGGTGGTTTTCAGGTTCACTCCCAGCTCCTGGGAAATGATATAGGCCAGGGTGGTCTTCCCCAGCCCGGGAAACCCATGGAGTAAAACATGGTCCAGCGGTTCGGAGCGGCCTTTGGCCGCCGCGATAAAAATTTTCAGGTTTTCCTTTACTTTGGTCTGGCCGACAAACTCCTCCAGACTCCGGGGCCTCAGCCCGGATTCGAGCTGGGGTTCGCCCTCCCAGCTTTCCGGGTCGAGCAAGCGCGACGTCTTCATCGGAACAGGATCCCCAAGGTCCGGCGGAGGACCTCTTCCAGGGTACCCGGCGGCTCCCCTTCCCGGCGGACCGCCTCCAGGGCCTTTTCCGCCTGAGCCCGGGGATAACCCAGATTGAGCAGGGCCGAGGTGGCGTCTTCCCAGATTTTTTCTTCCGGTCCCTGCTCGGGGGGGGGAGGAAACGCCACGTCCAGGCTGATTTTTTTGATGCGGTCCTTCAGTTCCAGGATCACCCGCGCGGCGGTCTTTTTTCCGACACCGGGGACTCCCTGAATGCGCCGGTGGTCTTCGGAGAGCAGGGCCTGGTACAGGTCAGGGGCGGAGATCCCCGAGAGGACATTCAGGGCCAGCTTCGGGCCGATACCCGATACTTCCAGCAGCAGCATAAAGAGTTTTTTTTCCGCCTCGGTAATAAACCCGAACAGGTGAATGGCGTCATCCCGAACATGGGTATGGATATGGAGTCCTATTTCCGTTTCCGGGGCAGGCAACTCGTAATAGGAGGAAAGCGGTAGGGCCACCTGGTAGCCGACTCCGCGCACGTCGACGACGACGTACTCGGGCGACTTAAACAGCAGACGACCGGTCAGATAAGCGATCATGGGAAACAGGAAGGGCCCGAAACCAGTTGAGATGGCAGACGGCCGCGGCCAGGGCATCGGAAACGTCCGGACTGCGAACGGTCTTTAAACTCAGCAACGCTTTGATCATGGACTGCACCTGGGCTTTATCGGCCCGGCCGTACCCGGTCACGGCCTTTTTGATCTCCAGCGGGCTGTACTCGAAAAGTTCCAGCCCGGCTTCCACCGCCGCCAGCAAGGCCGCCCCCCGGGCATGTCCCAGGGTCAAAGCGCTGTGGACGTTCTTGGCCATAAATACTTTTTCCACCGCCACTTCGGTGGGCAGGTATTCCCGGATGATCTCCTGAAGTCCCCGATGAATTTTTTCTAGCCGCAGGTACAGGGAAGGTTGGGTAGAAAGCCGGATGGAACCGCTGCCCAGATGGAGCAACCGGCTTCCGTTTTTTTCCACCACCCCGAATCCGGTCACCTGGGAACCGGGATCGATGCCTAGGGTCCATCCTGGTTGCCGGCCGGCCATAAATCAGCCCAGGGCCTCCAGCACATTGTCGGGGATGTCGAAATTGGCGTAAACCTGCTGGACATCGTCGTTGTCTTCCAGGGCCTCCATCATCCGCAGCATCTGCTCGGCCTGTTTGCCGTCCAGCGTAACCGTGGTCTTGGGCAGCATGGTGAGTTCGGCGCTTTGCGGAACCAGGGGTTTGCCCTCCAAGCCCGACCGGATCTCCTCGAAGCTCTCCGGAGCGGTGATCACTTCCCACTCCTTTTCCTGTTCCCGGATGTCTTCCACCCCGGCTTCCAGGCCCCACTCCATGAGGGCTTCTTCGTCCACGCCCCCTTTTTCAAAAACCAGACAACCTTTCTTGTCGAACAGCCAGGCCACCGAACCGCTTTCCCCCATGCTCCCGCCGTTTTTGGTAAAAATATGCCGGACCTCGGACACGGTCCGGTTTTTGTTATCCGTCAGGACCTGGACGAGGATGGCCACGCCCCCGGGCCCATAGCCTTCATAAATGGTCTCCTCGTAGGCGACGCCGTCCAGATCTCCGGTCCCTTTCTTGATGGCCCGGTCGATATTATCCTTGGGCATATTTTCCGCCTTGGCCGCCAAAACCGCCGCCCGCAACCGCGGGTTGCCGGAGGGATCGCCGCCGCCCATCCGGGCGGCCACGGTGATTTCCTTGATCACTTTGGAAAAGGCTTTCCCCCGTTTGGCATCGGCAGCCCCTTTTTTTCTTTTAATCGTGCTCCACTTGGAATGCCCTGACATAGGTTCCTCCTGCCTTTTTTACGCCCCTGCTGCCGCTCATCAGGGTTACTCTTTTTGTATCAGTTTAGTCTTATTAAAGAAACTTAAAAGAGGATTTCACCGCAAAGACTCAAAGAACGCAAAGGATATAAATTTTTCCATTGGCAAAAAACCGCCAATGGAAAACCGCCTATCGCTTCGCGAACTCACCCCCCAGTCGGTTGGTGCCGTCTAAGCCGGAATTTCATAAAATCGGTTTTTTCGATTTTATGAAAAATAAGAATCTTGGCGCCCTTAGCGCCTTTGCGGTGAATTAGTTTTTGATATACCCCAGTCCGATCAGATAGACTTCCCGGCTTTCCGATCGCGAACTACGGGGTTTTTCCAGAGCGACTCGCTGAAACCGGGTTTCCAGATCGCGGCGAAAGGGGTCGAAGCCCTCACCCTGGAAAATCTTGACCAGAAAACCGCCTCCCGGTTTTAAGATCCCCCTGGCCGTCTCCAGGGCCTTCCGGGCCAATTCCAGGGACCGCTCATGGTCCAGCCACTTCACGCCCGTGGTATTCGGCGCCAGATCGCTGAGGACGACATCCACCTGCCGGGCCCAGGGGGGCAGCTGCTCACGGGACAAGGTCCGGATATCGGCCTGCAAAAAGGCCACATTGGCCGCGCCGGGAGCCGTAGGGGCTTTCAGGTCGATCCCTAAAACCCGGCCCCGGGGACCGACGGTCTGGGAGCAGAATTGCAGCCAGGAGCCGGGATGACAGCCCAAATCCGCCACCAGGGCGCCGGTCTGAAGGAGATGATAGCGCTGTTGGATCTCTTTGAGCTTGTAAACCGAACGGGCGGAATAACCCTCTTTTTTTGCTTTTGCCCGAAACGGGTCTTTAACGCCTGGGTGGGCCATAGCGGCTAGTCCCAAATCGGGTAATTAACATCTTTTTAAAGGGATGGCAAGGTGAAAACATGTTTCGGTGAGGGCAGAGAGGAAGGAACGACGACCGCTCCGGGGGGTCGGGACTTATTTTTTTTCCCAGTATTCTCGGAATTCCTGGGCGTATTTTTTCACCCAGTCCCAGACCGCCTGGTCCCCGAGATCATAACCGGCCTTCTCGGATTCAATCCATTTGTGCTTAAGAATTTCCTCCAGTTCGATACGGAGGATATCACTGTCGCTCATTTGATCTTTCTCCATAACCGTCTTTATAAAATATTGTTTTCCAGAAAACTGAAATGGGAATCCCGTCCTATAATCAGATGGTCATGGACCTTGATCTGTAAATTACCGGCCGCCTGAACCAGGTTCCGGGTCAATTCCCGGTCTTCCGCCGACGGCTGGGCCGATCCGCTGGGGTGATTGTGGACCATGATCAGCGCGGTGGCCTTGAAGCGGATAGCCCGCTCCAGGACCTTCCGGGGGTAGACCGCCGTCTGATCCACCGTGCCTTCCTGCAGGACTTCCTCTTCGATCACCCGGTTGCGGGTATTGAGATAAATCATCCGGAACTGCTCGTCTTTCAGCCCGCCCATCTTGGAACGGCAATAATTCAACAGATCCCCCGGAGAAGCGATGACGTCCGCAGCTTCCAGCATTTTTTCCCGCAGGTAACGGTCCGCCGCTTCCTTGATCAGCCGGAATAACAGGGCCGTATGATCGGAGACCCCCGGCACCTTCAGGAGTTCGGAAAGCGGGGCGTCGAGCAGGCCCCGAAAGGAACCGAAAGCCTGGAGCAAATCTTTGGCCAGGGGCTTGACGTCCTTACGGGCCAGGGCATAGGTCAGGATCAGCTCCACCGCCTCGTAGTCCTGAAATACGGACAACCCCGACTCCGACAAACGTCCTTTGAGTCTCCGGCGATGACCTGCATAGTGGGGAAGTTCCCCGGCCACGACCATAGAACAATTTCTCCTTATAGGGGAAAAGGAAAGGCAATTCAAGGAATTTTAACATATATTTTAAAAATTGAGAAATTTTTTTATTTACCGGCGGGTGGGCGGGGTACCGGACCAGCGGCTGGGGTTGGTCCGGAAAAAGAAAACCGTTCCGGCTGGTTAGCGCCGGTAACCCGTCTGGCAGGGAAAAGAGATGAAGGCGGTGAGCTGGCGTTAAGCGCTGGGAAAATCAGGTGTTGGACTTCTTGGAATCCTTGTCGATCTCCTTGGGTTGGGCGGGTGTTTCCTCGTCTTCTCCGCTGACACTGCTTTTAAACTCCCGGATGCTCTTGCCCAGACCTTTCCCGATCTCCGGGAGTTTTTTAGCCCCGAAAATAAACAGGGCAATCCCCAAAATGATGATCAGTTCCTGAGTCCCCAGACCAAACATGGCTGCTCCTTAAATTACCTTAAAATTTTAATGTTCGGATCCCTGGAGGTCTTTTTTGGTTTTCAGGGCCACCACGAGCGTTGTCGTCCCGATGACGCCCAGCACCAGATAAGCCAGACCCAGGAAAAAGAAATGACCCACATCCCAGGGCACATCCCAGGGAAGAATGCTCCAGATGCTATGCGCGCTTAAAACCCCAGACATATCGGCCTCCTTTATTCTTTGATTAAGGTTAACAGAACCCCCAAACCCTGTCAACTTTTTCTTGACAGATTTCATCGGTTTGATTATAAGTTTCTACATTTTAAAGGCAGATCCAAGGTCTGCCTTTATATGTACCACAACTCCGTCAAATAAATTACATTATAGGGAAGGGAGGTGAAAAAAAGATGAAGAAAAATTTATCGGTACTATCTGTTATCGTGGCTTTCGTTTTTTCCCTAGGACTCGTGGCCTGGGTTTATGCGGCCGATCAGAAGGTAGCGGATACCTTTAAAATCGACAACGACAAGGCCCTGTTCAAAGACGGCAAACGCACCAAAACTCCCGTGGAGATGACCCACAAGAAACACGCCGAGGTTCATAAAATCGCCTGCGCCGAATGCCACCATGTCTATAAAGATGGCAAGAATACCTGGAAACAGGGCGACAAGGTTCAGAAATGCGGTGAGTGTCACAAAGCCGCCGATCAGGGAAAAACCATGTCCCTGCAGTTGGCCTACCATAAAAACTGTAAGGACTGCCACACCAAGTTGAAGACCGAGGGCAAGAAAACCGGTCCCACCGTTTGCGCCCAGTGTCACCCGGTGGAAAAGAAGTAATCCGTTATTGCTAGCCACTAAAAAAGGCCGGCTGTTTCCAAGCAGCCGGCCTTTTTTAGTGGTTTTTTAGCGTTTTTAAATTTCGGTTACGGTGATGGCGTCGAAATCGCAGACTTCCACGCAGCTTTCACAGCCGATGCATTCATCGGCCCGGACCGGTACCGATTTGCCTTCCTGCAGTTCGTACACATCCACGGGGCAGACCTCGATGCACTCTTCATCCCCGACGCATTTTTCCGTATCGATCACTACTTTATACATAAAAAAACCCCCTTTAGGACAACAGATCCGGAGTGTTGGAGTAATGGAGTATTGGAGTGTTGCTTTAAAACCATTACTCCATGACTCCGGCACTCCCTTACTCCAATTTCAGAAACATTCGGCCGGTTTTCATCTTAGGAAATGGCCGAAAAGCTGTCAAGCAAAAAGCCC
>JACRCK010000175.1 GCA_016219065.1 Deltaproteobacteria bacterium | reverse complement strand
CGGGCGCGAACCAATCGGGCCTCCTCATAGGTGACCGGGATGGAGGCTTGTTCGACGATCTCCCTCAGCAGAGTCAGCCCGGAGTTGTTGATCAGATCTTCCACCTCTTTGCGCACCTCCGGCCGGACAAACCGGTCGAGAGAAATTGCTCTCCCGGCCAGGATCAGTTGTTCCAGGTGCAGGGCGATGGTCGGTTCGGTCAGACCCCGCTCATGGGCGATCTGCTCAAGGGAAAGATTCCGTTTTGCCAGCAGAAAAGTCTCTTCGATGGTGGAACTCTTTCGCGGCTTGGCAGGAACGGAAAGCGGCCTCTCGACGTTCTTTATGGCCGGCTCTATGGCCGGGACCGCATCGGCCTGGGTATCCGCCGCTTGGCAGGCCTTGATCTCATCAATAAAAGCCTGACCGTACTGCGCCCATTTGGTTTCTCCGACGCCGTGGACCTGCAAAAAACTAAACTTCGTCAAGGGCAGAAGATCGGCCATCTCACGGAGCGAGCGGTCGGAGAAGATCACATAGGGGGGAACTCTTCTTTCCGCGGCCAGACGGAGCCGGAGGGTCCTCAATCGTTCGAAAACCCCCTGCCCGTATTCACCGGTCTCGACTGCCGGGGCCTTCCGTTCAGGCGCTTTCCGTTCTCTCATCACCGTTACGCTTCGCCGCCCCTTCAGCACCGCCTCCCCTTCCCGGGTGAGTTGGAGGACCGGAAATTCCCCTTCGGCTTGCCCAAGAATGCTCAGGGCGAGGAGATCGTCGATGACCCTCCTCCAATGACGCTTATCCTCCGGCTTTCCGGTTCCGTAAGCCGAAAGCCGGTCGTGCTTATACTGGCGGATCTTTTGGGTGTTGGCCCCTTTAACGATGTCGATGATCTGACCGGCGCCGAAACGCTCTCCGGTCTGGTCGATGGCCTTAAGGATGATCAAAGCCTCTTGGGTGAGGTCAACAGCCTCCCGCTCCCCGCAGCAGCCATCGCAGGCCCCGCAATTCTCCTTGCCGTAGACCTCGCCGAAATAGGCCAGTATCCGGCGCCGCCGGCAGGTCTGGTTGTCAGAGGCATAGTTGACCATTTCGTTCAAGGCCGCCAGGGACCGTCCCCATTCGCTTTGATCGGAAATCTGATCGATGAAATACCGCTGCTTCGCTATGTCCCCGCGCCCGAAAAGGAGAAGGCAATGGGCCGATTCGCCGTCGCGGCCGGCCCGTCCGGTCTCCTGGTAATAGGCCTCCAGGCTCTTGGGAAGGTCGCCGTGGAGGACAAAGCGGACGTTGGACTTGTCGATACGCATGCCGAAGGCGATGGTGGCCACGATCACTCCGACCTTATCGCGGTTGAAGGCCTCCTGATTTTTCCGCCGCGTCTCATCATCCAGCCCGGCATGGTAGGGTAAGGCCGGGATACCCTGGCCCAGAAGAAGACGGGCCGTCTCCTCCACGCTTTCCCGGGTCGTCCGGTAGACAATGCCCGACTCTCCCCGGTGATTTTTGACAAAGTCAAGGATTTGGGCTTCCCCATCGGTTTTGGGGGAGACTTCATAGAAAAGGTTCGGGCGGTCAAAGGAGGCCCGGACCATGTGGGGATTCCGTAACCCGAGCCGGCCGACGATGTCCTGCTGGACCCGCCTGGTGGCCGTAGCGGTAAAGGCGGCCACGGGGAGTCCGGGGAAATGGGTGACCATCTCGGAAAGGGAGAGATAATCGGGCCGGAAATCATGGCCCCATTCGGAGATGCAATGGGCCTCATCGATAGCCACCAGACTCAGAGGGGCCCGTTTCAGGTGGTTGAGGAAGGTCTCCATGGCCAATCGCTCCGGCGATACATAAAGCAGGTCGAGCCGTCCCGCCTGAAGCTCTCCGAAAACCTTGAGCCGTTCCTGATCGGTTTGGGAACTGTTGATAAAAGCGGCCCGGAGTCCATTGCCTTGGGCGGCATCGACCTGATCCTTCATCAGGGAAATCAAGGGGCTGATGACTAAGCAGGTCCCGGGCAGCAGATGGGCCGGCAGTTGAAAACAGAGTGACTTGCCGCCGCCGGTGGGCATGACCACGAAGCAATCCCGCCCGTCGAGAATCGCCCGAACCACTTCCTGCTGAAGAGGTCTGAAGGAGTCGAAGCCGAAGATCTTTTTGAGGGCCCCCTTCACCTGTCCATCGTCAAGGACTGGGCCTCTTTTTTTACCCGGGCCCCTTCGCGCCCCCGGAGCGGCAGGAAAGGGGCCTTCTTTTTTCGCCCATTTTCCGGGCTGAAATTCAATGATACCGGCGATGAGCTTCCAGCAGGGAAGTCCCTCTTTCTGCCAGGCCTTTGGGCAAAAGGGCAGGCTGAGGCTTATCGTTATCATACAATGGGCCCCGGGTTGATAGCCTGTCTCCAGCTTCTCCGCCAGCACAGGGTCGGTTATGCGCGTTCGCAAACGCTCTCCGGAGCGGGAGACAAATGAGCCGTCCCACTTCCGGCCGCCGTGAACGCTCGGACCGGTGTCGAAGGTCTGAAATTCGAAGGCTTCCACTAATTGAAGGGTGCGGCGTTCTTCAAAGGGAAGGGATTGGAGATACTCCACCGTCACATAGCCTTCGCTGTTGTGGAGGATGAATCGTTCCCGGGAACAAAAGGGAAGAAGGTCAGCGGCAGAAACCGATCCTTCGAGACGCCAGGGGCCGGGAAGGATGGACCGGTTCTCCTTCTCGAACCCGAAATCGGGTCCCCCGGGGTCCAGGGGGATCTCGATCACCTGGCCCAGTTTCGGAAATTGGCCGCCGACCATGAGCATGGACCGCTCCAGGCGGCCGTCTTCCAGGTCGGAGACGGGACGTATCCATTCCCCGCTATCGGTCCCCACACCGGCCAGGCAGTAGGCCCCGTGCTTCCGGGAATTGGCTAAACAGATGATCCGGGTCAGAGGTGGCATAGGATGATGTTCCCGAGCCGGTCTCGCAAATATTCGGCTATTAGGCGGCGATGGCAGTGCTCGGCCGTGGGCTCGGAGCAGAGCAGACAGGCCCGGTCGAGCCTGGCCGGGTCGATGGTTTTTTCAATTCCGCGCTCCCGGATGATTTCCATAAATTCCCGCTCGTATCCGTCCCACCGGATGGTCTTCTTCCGGTACCGGTCCAGCAGATCCTGGGTAGGCGCCCAATCGGGACGGGCCAGGTATTCAATGCCGCCGAGGGCCTTGAGAAAATAGGCCAGGTCATCCCTCTTGGCAAAACCGGCCAACTGGGAGACATTGTTGAGCCGGATATCCATAAGCCGCCTGATTCCCGCGGCTTTAAGGGCGGTAAAAAACGCCTCGGCACTCTTCTGGGTAAAGCCGATGGTATAGAGCCGGATTTCACTCATCCCTTTTCTCCTCATGGGCCTTCTCATCCTGGGGTTTCTCCTCGTGAGCAATGCGCTTTCCCTGGATATCATAGGCTTCGTCGGTCAATTCTTCCAGGGTGGCAAAGAGATGGGTCTCCTGAATGCCCAGGGAATTCCTCAGCCGGCGCTCGGCCTGCGGGTTTTCCTCCGTCCTTCCATCTTCGAGGATGTGCAGGATTACCGGAATGTGTCTTTTCAGGTGGCGGCAGACCAGGATCATCCGGTGGCAGGTGATGGGATCTTTTTCAGCGCAAAGCAGGGCAATCCGATAGGTTTCCACCCCCTTGCGGATGCGGGCCAGCCCGTTTTGAAACAGTTCGGTCTGGGCCACGAGGCCGAAGTGCAATTTCCCCTTCTCATAACAGGCCGGGTCTTCGCTGCGGGCCCCGAACTCTTTGCCCAGAAAGACATATTCCATTCCGGCCTCCCGGACGGCCTTCTGCAAAGGCCCCTGATTAAATTGCGGCGTGTAGCGGCTGAAGGGTATGGAGCGCACGTCGGCCACGGCCGAGATCCGGTGCAGGGAAAGCAGATGGAGAACATGTTCGATCGGGTGATTAGAGTGGCCGATGGTGTATAAGGAATTCACTGGATTTTTGCTTGTTGTTTCCATGGCCATTATGGGTGAAAAATGAACTTTTGACGTCTTATTCCGGAGCCCCCCGCTACTATAAAAAATTACCAAATCGCTGTCAAAGACTTTTTATTT
>JACRCK010000173.1 GCA_016219065.1 Deltaproteobacteria bacterium | reverse complement strand
TCCGCCTGGAAGTGGCTTTCCTTGATCCGTTTCAAGACTTCGATGCCGTCCATCCCCGGCATGCGGACGTCCAGAACCACCACATCACAGGCCTGTCGGCCCATTATCTCCAGGGCTTCGGTTCCGCTTTCCGCTTCGGTTACCTCAAAAGACCGTTTGCGCAGGCGGTTGGCCAGGGTTTTTCGGAAATCTTACTCATCGTCTACCAAAAGAACCTTTATTCCTTCCATGGATCACCTCCGCCTGAGAGTGGCTTTCCTTGATCCGTTTCAAGACTTCGATGCCGTCCATACCCGGCATGCGGACGTCCAGGACCACCACATCACAAGCCTGTCGGCCCATCATCTCCAGGGCTTCCGTTCCGCTTTCCGCTTCGGCTACCTCAAAAAACCGTTTACGTAAGCGGTTGGCCAGGGTTTTTCGGAAATCTTCCTCATCGTCTACCAAAAGAACCTTTATTCCTTCCATGGATCTCCTCCGAATTGAGCGAAAAAAAACCGGCAACCGCAGCGGTTAGACATCCCCTGAACCCGGTGCCTGTAGAAAGGTCCCGATCTCCTGCATCATTTTTTCTTGATAACTCCGGACTTTGGCCGGATCTCCCAGGACCATGTCCAGTTGCCGGGTATGGAGTATCAGGTAGCCCAGTACCTCAAGGCCGCGGACCAAAACGGGCTGATCCTGCCTTTCCAGTCGGGCGGAAACGATGTCACCCCGGATCTGCACCCAGAAGCCGAATTGCTCGAGGATGGACCGGATCAACTGTCCCCGTTGTTCCTTCCGGAAAAGGTCGGCTCCGCCCCCCTTGAAATAAAACCAGACATAGCTTTCCGCCGTCTTTTCCCCCAGGAAAGCCTCCACCGTCGAGAAATGAAAGCCCAGGCGGGTGCTCAAGTGACAGAAATTTTCCGAAACCAGGACATAATTCTTGGCCCCGTACCCCGGGCCGGCCCCGGTCTCCAGGGAGGTGTCCATCGCAGACTCGGCCAGGATGGAAAGGAACCCCTTGGCATCCACTGCCGGCGGACCCTGCCAGGGCACGGCCCGAAGGCCTTTCCAGAGGGCCAGCAGCGGCCGGGAAGAGACATCCGCCAGACGGATGGTCCCGCCTTGAATCCCCTCCCGCAGTCCGCCTTCCAGATCGATGACCCACCATTGCATGGGCAGATCGCCAGTCAGTTTTTTGGCCAGTTTTTCGGAAAAGGCCACCTCCCGCTGGTCGTCGAAGAGTTCCCGCAGTGACATCTCGTGGGCAAAGCGGATGATGTCGTGGAGGGTCTGGCAGCCCCGAGGCGAAAAATTGGGCGCCTCCGGATCGGTCAAGGTCAGGGGGGCGATATGTTTCAACAGCCTGCGCAGGGTGATTTCAACGGGGCTGCCTTTCATGGCGTTGATCTTCTCCGCCGCCCGTTGCAGCAGAGTTTCGGCCCGGCCGGCATAGACGTGCGTTCCATCGGCGTCCACCGTAACGATTTCACCGAACTCCAGGGTCCGAGAGGCTTTCTGCGTCCCCATCAGGGCGGGAACCTTGAATTCCCTGGCTACCGCTGATAGATGACCGGTGATCGCTCCCTGGTCCGTTACCAGGGCGGCCGCCCTGTTCAGGACGGCCGCCCATTGGGGCAACGGGTTTTTTGTCACCAAGACGGCCCCGGCCGGGAACTGCAATAGGTCCACCATGTTCTCCACAATAAAAACCGGTCCGCAGGCGGCCCCCGGACTGGCCGTCACCCCACCGGACAGCAGCACCGGCAGGTCCTTAACCGGGGAATCGGTTTCCCGGGTTCCGCCCGGCTTGTTTTCCAGCATCATCAGAGGTCGACTTTGCAGGATCTGAATGGCTCCGGTCTGATCAAAAGCCCATTCGATGTCCTGCGGTACACCGAAGTGTTTTTCCAGTTGAAGGGCCAACCCGGCCAGGGCCAAGACCTGTTCATCCGAGATGGACTGGGCTTCCTTTTCCCCCTCCCCCACCATCTCCATTTCAACGCCTTCTTCCGCCTGACAGACAAACCTTTGGGGTTTGGATTTGATTTCTTTTTCCAGGATTTGGGAGGGAATCGTTTTACTGACCAGGAACAGATCGGGAGTGATACTGCCGTCCACCACGGATTTCCCCAATCCCCAAACGGCATTGATCAGGATAACCTGGCGACTTGGATTGCCGGGATCGGCTGAATACATAACGCCGGAGGTTTGGGCCGGGATCATGGTCATGCACCCCACGCCCATCAGGATATCTTCGTCATGAAAGCCTTTGTTCAACCGATAGGCGATGGCCGGCACCGAGTACTTGCTGGCGGCAACCTCCTTATAGGAAAGCAGCAGGAACTCCTCGCTGACATTGAGCAGCGAACGGTATTGGCCGGCAAAAGAGGCCTCCTGGGCGTCTTCACCCAGGGCGCTGCTCCGCAGGGAAACCCGGACCGGCCTGCCGGCCCTTTCCTGCAATTCCCGGTAAGCCGCCCGGATTTCCGCTTCCAGGTCCGGGGGCAAAGCGGCCCGGGTGATCAATTGCTGGATCTCAGCGCTGGTCTCATGCAGGCGGGCAATATCATTGGGATCCAGCAACTGAAAGCGCCGGTTGATTTCCTCCTGCAGATCATTGTGGTCGATGAAGGCTTGGTAGGCGGCGGAGGTAATGACAAAGCCGTCCGGGACGGGCAGTCCCAGACGGTTTTTAACCTCCCCCAGGTTGGCCATCTTCCCGCCGGCCTGCCCGCTCATCTCCCGGGTGACCGCTGCCAGCGGCAAAATCCATTCTCCGGCGGCCACGGTCTCCCGATGTTTCAGCTCCTGATCGATCCGGCTCCAGATCTCCTGAAAAACTTCGAACAGTTCCGGAAACCGGCCGTCGGTAATCTGGTTGAGGTTTTGGATGATCTTGAAAAGATCGACCGAGAGGGCCGTACACCGGGAACGGACCAGGGACATGCCGAAGCCCCGGCCGCCCAGCAGGACCTGTTCCAGTTCATTGATGATCTCCAACACCCGGTCGTTGGTGCTCAGCAACGATTTGAAACTGAGATAGCGCTGGGTAAAGGCCCGCCGAACGGCCTCCATCTCCTGTTCGGCCTGCTGGAGTTTCCCTTCCCGACGCTTTTTTAAAAAACCGAATAACTCGACCATAACAATTTTATCTTCCCACTAATCGCCCGCCTCCCATCCGGGCCCTCGCAAATCCTCCAAAATCTTTTGGACCTGGTCCCCCGGCCAACTCTTTTTTTCCTTGATCTCCAGAACCTTCCGGCGAACGAAATTCCCGGGAAACCCGGGATGAGCTAAATACTTCAGGCTGTTATCCATAAAAATCCGGATCAGCTCCCGCTGTTGCCCTGCCACTTCCCCGGCCGGGATGAAATGCTTTTCCCTCAAAAACCGATAATGGATGGTCT
>JACRCK010000169.1 GCA_016219065.1 Deltaproteobacteria bacterium | reverse complement strand
GGTCAGCGTGGTGGTGTCGGTTACAAAGGGGCGACCGCCGCAGGCCTTCACTTCTTCCACGATGGCGGCTACGAATTCCGGTCGCAGACAGGCCGTTCGATTCCATTCGCCGCAATGAACCTTGATCGCGACGCTGTCGTCCTTTTCAATGCATTGGTCCAGGCCGGCGGCGTAAAATAAATCCTTGGCCTTACAGACGGTGCTTTCCGTCCAGTTCGTGGCGCCGGAGGCGGCAAACCAGACTTTGGAGGATTTTTGTTTGGACATGGTTGGTCTCCTTATCTAAAACGTGCAAAGTGTGGATGGTCACATTTCCCAGAATTAAAAAGCTGCCGATGGATCGAGCCGGAGAAAGGTCGTACCAACCCCCTTTCGGTGTTTTAGACGTGATAAACCGATGCGCCTTTCCCGATTCGCGGGAATCGCTTTCCAAGTCTCGCCGGGTCGCATCGTTTCATCGGTCCGGATTTATCGCTTAAGAAATAAGGTGAGCAGACATTATAGGCGGGGACAAAGCAAGTATCGTGCCTGCCGGACCCAGCCTACCGGCGCAGTCCGGCGGGGCAGTCTGTTTTGCTTTTAATTTTATATAGATAATAAATCCCCTCTCCAACCCGGAAGGAGGAAGGACCGGTCGGGGAGAGAAAAAGGGGCTGGGGTGCGTCGAGAAAAAAGCACCCTGCGGGAGGTAAAGAATAAGGATTAACTAATTGAATTTATAGTAAAATACTATTTATCAGGCCTTTGGGGCCAAATGGGACAATAGACCACATATGATGGAACACATTGGTATCATTTACGAAAATATCTTATAGGTTTTGATTTTTTTGTAGAGGGTTTTGCGGTTGATGCCGAGGACTTCGGAGGCCCGGGTCTGGTTGCCTTCTGTTTCGGCCAAGACGTTCATGATATGTTCTTTTTCCATATCCTCGAGGGTCTTGGGTTGATGGGACGACTGGTAATGCCTGGCCCTCACCTGGGCCGGGAAATCCTCGGTCCGGATGCTTGAATCGGCCAACAAAGCGGCTTTGCCGATGACGGCCTTCAACTCGCGGATATTCCCCGGCCAGGGATAGTCCGTCAAGACCGCCAGGGCCTCTTTGGAGATATCCATCTTCCGCCCGTCTTTGACATAAGGGCTTAAAAAAAATTGGGTCAGGAGGGGAATATCCTCCGGCCTTTCCCGGAGCGGCGGGATCGGTATCACGAATTCAGTCATGCGATAGAACAGATCGCTACGCAGGTCCCCCTTGCGGATGGCTTCCTGCAGGTCCAGATTGGTGGCCAGGATTATGCGGGTGTCGATGGTTTGTTCCTTCACCTCACCGATCCTCCGGAAGCTGCGCGTCTCTAAAAAGCGTAAAAATTTTTTCTGCAGCTCCATGTCGATGTTGCCGATTTCATCCAGGAAAAGGGTGCCCGTATGGCTTTTCTCCACCAGCCCCAGCTTGGCCTCGGTGGCCCCGGAGAAAGCCCCCTTGCGGTGACCATAGAGCTCGCTTTCAGCCAGATTATGGGAAAGGAGCCCGCAGTCCACTGTCACAAAAGGTCCGTCCTGACGCAGGCTTTGCTGGTGGATCCGGTAGGCCAGCACGTCTTTCCCTACGCCGGTTTCCCCTTGCAGCAGCACGGTGTGATTGGTTTTGGCCACCCGGGAGATCAGGTCATAGACCTTTTTCATAGCCGGACTCGGACAGATGACGATCGGCAGCGATTCCGCCGGCCTCTCTCCGGTCCCTTCCGGTTTGGACAGGGATTTTTCCCGCAGGTCCTGGACGGCCTTCTTGACAATGGAAAGCAATTCGTCCAGTTTGAAGGGCTTGGTCAGGTAGTCCCGGGCCCCCAACTTAAGGGAATCCACGGCCGTTTGAATATCTCCGTAGGCTGTGATCATGATCACCTCGGGTCCCGGGTCCTTTTTTTTCAACCTCCGGAGGACTTCGATGCCGTTCATCCGCGGCAGCCGGATATCCAGCAACACCACGTCAAAGGGCTGGTCCTCGAATAACTTCAGCCCTTCCTCGCCGCTCCCGGCCGTGGTGACCTTGAAGCCCTCCAGGGAAAATTCATTTTGGATCAGATGCCGGATGTTCGGTTCGTCATCAATGGCCAGAATTTTCCCCTGATCCATGGTTTATTTTTCTCCGGAGGGAGGGGCGGCCGGTAACGGGAAGTTACTCTCCCCGGCCAGGATAGCCGGAAAACGGAGGGTAACGGCGTAACCCTGGCCTTCCTGAATATTATAATAAAAATCTCCCTGGTGGTTCTTGATAATGTTGTAACATAAGGAAAAATCGACACCGGAGTCCATCTGCCGGGAGGGGCAGAAAGGTTCGCCTCCCGAATCGGAGAGGTCGGTGAGCGGACGGACCCCGGCAGTGGAAATCAGGATCTCGATGCTGTTCCCCTCGTTCCTGGCCGATAGAAAGATCTCGCCGCCGTGTTCCATGGTTTTAAACCCGTAGTTCAGGAGGTTCAAGATAACATGTTTCAACTGGGATTCATTGCCCAGGACATCCTGGAGGCCGGTGGCCAGATTGTCCTTCACGACGATTTTGATAGAGCTGTCCTTGGCGTGTTGCCGGATGAGGGCCACCGTGTCGTTGATGATGTCCCCGATACTGACCACCTCATAATCGTCGTTGGAGCTGCGGCTGAATTCGACCAGATTTCGAACAATGTCGTTGCAGCGGTAGGCTTCGTGATTGATGATTTCCAGGTATTCCCGGAAATATTCCTTCGTTTTGGGGTCTCCCCAATCCGGGAGCCCGGCCAGTCGCTTGAGCAAACCTTCCGAAAAACCGGCAATGGAGGCCAAAGGGTTGTTGATCTCATGGGCGATACCGGCCGCCAGGAAACCCACAGCGGCCAGACGGTCCGCTTGAATTAGTTTGAATTCGTAGTTTTTTCTTTCCGTGACATCCCGGCGGTGGAGGAGGATCTCATTCAAATTTCCATAGGGATTCTTGATGGGTGAAGTCGTCCATTCATGGTAGCGTCCGGAAAAGGCCCCCTTGGTGATGAAGACTTCCCCGTGGAAGGTTTCTTCGGTTTCCAGCGTGCGCAAAGCCGGGCATTCTTTACAGCTATGGCTCTTGCCGTAATAGATCCGGTAGCACTTTTCCCCAATCACCGAGTGGAACCGGTTTTTTTGCACCTGATTGGCAAAGACGATGTTCAGGTCCCGATCCAGGATAGTCAGCCAGTCGCTCATGCTGTTGAAAATGGCTTCCAGTTGGTTATGCCTGCGCGCCAATTCAATATTCAGCCCTTCCAATTCCCGGATTTTGGAACGGACTTCTTTAAAGTAGCCGATTTTGGAATAACCGATACCCTTCAGGTCGACCCGGACTTGTTTTGATTCTGGGCTCATGGCCTCACGCTTACCATACCTCTTTATAGATGTGCTCGATTTCCGCCACGTTATAGTGGTAGGGATTGGTCAGCATGCATACTTCTTCCTTGGCCAATACGGCCAGCGAAGGAATATCCTCTTTTTTGACGCCGAGTTGGGAAAGCCTGGTCGGCAGGCCGAGGTTTTCGATCAGCCGGGTAATCTTTTCCGGCACCTCCGCGGCCAGGTCCTTGGCCTCCATCCCCCGGGATTTTACGCCCATGGCCCGGGCCACTTGGGCAAACTTGTCCTGGGCATGCTCCATATTCTGCCGGACCACCACGGGCAGCAAAATCGAGTTGATCAAACCGTGGTGCAGATCGTACAGGCCGCCCAGGGGATGGGCCAGGGCGTGCACCGCCCCCAGGATGGCATTGGAAAAGGCAATGCCCGCCTCCAGGCTGGCCACGGTCATTCCGGTCAAGGCGCTGAGGTCCCGGGTCTGGGTCGCGCGCAGCAGATGGTTGGAGGCCAGTTTGATGGCATGGATGGAGTGGGGATCGGTCAAGGGCCAGGAAAGGGAAGAGACGTAGGCCTCGATGGCATGGGTCAGCGCGTCCATCCCGGTGCTGGCAATAAGATGTTCAGGCAGGGTGGTGAGCAGGCAGGGGTCGATAATGGAAATATCCGGCATGATGGCCCGGCTGAGAATAGTCATCTTCATGCTGCGGCGGGTATCCGTCACGATGGCAAACTGGCTCACATCCGCGCCGGTACCGGCGGTGGTAGGCAGGCAGACCAGGGGCGGAACCGGTTGGGTAATGCGGTTACAGCCTTCATAGTCGTAGATCTGGCCGTTATTGGAGGCCAGGATGCCGATGCCTTTGGCCGTGTCTATGGGGCTGCCGCCGCCCACGGCCACGATTACGTCGCATTTCTTCCGCAGGTAGAGATCGACGCCTTTTTCCACCTGGAAATCCCGGGGGTTGGAAACCACATTGTCATAAAGTACGTATTTCAGATCCTCCGCTTCCAGGTATTTAATGGCCTGATCGACCCAGCCGGCCTTGATCACCCCCGGATCGGTGACCAGCAGGACCCGTTCGCCTCCCAGCCGCCGGGCGCACTCCCCGACTACGGCCAGTGATCCCTCGCCGTGGATGATCTCCGGAACTTCGAATTTCAGCAAACAATCGTCA
Organism: Deltaproteobacteria bacterium; assembly: GCA_016219065.1. Taxonomy (GTDB): domain Bacteria; phylum Desulfobacterota; class RBG-13-43-22; order RBG-13-43-22; family RBG-13-43-22; genus JACRCK01. Next base: position 2,508 of record JACRCK010000169.1, on the reverse strand, counting down.
AGGTTGGACATGGAAAAAATCCTGATTAAGATGATGCCCAGGCGGTAAGGAAGCGGTCGAAGCGTCGGATTGCCTGGGATGCAAAGGATATCAGAAAAATCGGCAGGGTGGCAAACGAAAAAACATCCTTCCCTTTTTCTGTTTCGTTTCCAGGGCCCTGCGCTCCGCGCACCGAATATTTTTCCTTGACAAACTCTTGTGCCCCTGATAGTTCTATATACAAAACCTTGGTTCTAAAAACCTCAAATGAGCGCTCCATTGAAGGATAAGATAAAAAACAACAAGGACCGCTACGTATCACCGGCTGTCGAGCAGGCCGCGCGCATACTCTTTCGTCTTGCTGAAACCCAGGCCCCCTATACGAGTCTGATCGAGATTTGTGACCGCGTGGGCCTCCACAAAAGCAAGGCCTTTACCATTCTGGAGACGCTGCAGCGGTTCGGCCTGATCCGAAAAAACGAAGAAGGGAAAGGCTACGCCCTGGGCCCCAGCCTGATCACCCTTTCCCGGAAGGTGCTCGATGATCTCAGCGCTCCCCGGCTGGCCGAGCCGATCCTGGAGGACCTGGCCGGCCGGACCGGGACAACGGCGGCCCTGGGCTTGATCGCCGGCCAAAACGTCTTCGTGGCCGCCAAGCGGGAAGGCCCCGGTCCGGTGGTGGTCACCATGCGGGTGGGACACCGTTTGCCGCTCACCTACGGCTGCCATGGGAAGGCCATCGCGGCGTTTCTTCCTGAGACGGAACTGGCCGATTTGCTGAAAGACAAGAAGCTCTACTTTTCCGGAGACCCGTCCCGTTTTGATAAGGCTAAAGTCATGGAAGACATTGCGCGCTGCCGCCGGGATTGGTTCGCCGAGGACCTGGAGGAAACCGCCCCGGGACTTAATGCGGTGGCCGCGCCGGTACTGGGACCCAATGGCCGCCCCATCGGGTATATCGTCGTCCTGGGTCTTGCTTCCGCGGAAGCGGCCCGTCAATCCGGACCGCTGGTGGCGGCCGCCGGCAAATCCCTGTCGCGGCAGTTGGGTGCAGGGATTGACTGAGTGCCCCCCAACTACCCTGGATCCCGGGTCAAGCCCGGGATGACGGTCGATAACATCTAGAATTATTGTTGTAGAGCATTTCCCAAAATTGAGAATTGCGGTGCCAAGCCGCGGCCTTGTCCGCCGGCGCCGTTGGGAGGAATTGGGACCGTGCGTTACCTTCTACGAGAACTGGGCCGTTATCCCCTGGGTACTTACGCGGACGTGATTTACCGCCATGCCCTGCTCCGGCCGGAGCAAAAGGCTTTCCTTTATGGAGAGCAGATCGTCACCTTTGCCGACTTCAACGAACGCAGCAATGCCCTGGTTCACGCCCTCCAATCCCTGGGACTCCGGAAGGGGGACGGGATAGGAATTCTCTCCTGGAATTGCCTGGAATGCACCGATATCACCGGGGCAGCCATGAAGGGCGGCTTCATCGTCTCACCCTTTAACCCGAGGATGCAAATCGAAGAGATCCACCATCTCGTGGACTACTCCGAGGTCAAGATCCTGTTCGTGGGGCCGGAGTTGGCGGGATTAGTCCAGGAACTGAGGCCTCGTCTCCAAACGGTCAGGCATTATGTGGCGCTCGAACAAAGGGCGGACCGCCTGCTATTTCACGACGACCTGCTGTCTTCCCATTCGCCAGCGGAGCCGGAGGTGGAGGTGCGGGAGACGGACCCTTTCATTATCTTCTATACGAGCGGTACCACCGGTGTCCCCCGCGGTGCGGTCTACACCCATTTCCGGAAACTGGAAGAGGCTAAAAACAAAGCCCTCCAGGTCGGATTGAAACCAGGCCACCAGCATATCATGATTTTGCCCCTCTTTCACATCGGCGGCTGGTCCCACTTCTGGACCTTCTTCTATGTCGGGGCCGGCAACGTCATCATGCCCCAAAGGTCTTTTGACCCTGCAGCCGCCCTGCAGACCCTCCAGGATCAGCAGGCCACCGATATCCATATTGTGCCCACCCACCTGGTGAGTCTTCTGGAGGCCGCCCGGGTCAAAAACTACCATCTCCCTCATCTGGAAAGAATGTGGTATGCGGCCTCACCCATGCCGGTAGAACTGTTGAGAAAAGGAATCGCCGCCTTTGGGGAGGTCTTTGCCCAGGGCTACGGACAAACCGAATCCGGCCCCGATATCGCCATCCTCACCAAGGAAGACCACCGGGTTCTCGATCATTCCTTGAAAAAAGAGGGGCGTCTGGCTTCCTGCGGGCAACCCTGTTTAGGTGTCCATGTGCGGATTTTGAATGAAAACCAGGAAGATGTAGAGACTGGGGTGGTAGGAGAGATTGCGGTTCAGAGCAAGTCGCTCATGGTGGAGTATTGGAAAAGGCCGGAAGACACAGCCAGGGTTATGGTCGATGGCTGGCTCCACACGGGAGATCTGGGCTACTTTGATGAAGCAGGCTATATCTACATTGTGGACCGCAAGAAGGACATGATCATTACCGGCGGGGAAAACGTTTTTCCC
>JACRCK010000020.1 GCA_016219065.1 Deltaproteobacteria bacterium | reverse complement strand
GCAGCTTGGCGATGATTTTCGGGTTCCGTTCCCGCCGCGCTTCCTGGAGGCGATTCAGTTCCTGCCCGAGGACCGGATCTTCCGGGTTGATAAAATAACCGAGAATGTGCATCGTGCCGCCGGGATGGTCGGCGCTGATTTCCAGCCCGGGGATCAGCTCAAAGCCCTTTTCACGGGCCGCTTGCAAAGCCTCCCCCAGACCCTCGATGGTATCGTGATCCGTCAGAGCGATGGCGGCGGCGCCTTTTTTTACAGCGTATTCGACCAGTTCGCGGGGACTAAAGCTGCCGTCCGAGGCGGTGGAGTGGGTGTGGAGATCGATTAAGTCCATGATGGTTTACCTAAATCCAAAATTGGAAAAATTTTTATTATGGCGTATATCAGGAATGGTGGCAAGACCTTTTCCGGGGCCGCTTGGGAACCTAACACGGTTTTCTTCTAAAAATAAGAACGGCGCTGTCCAGTTCCGGAGGGAGAACATAACGGCTCAGGCGTTGGCTGATCTCCAGGTCGAAGTTTTTTCGGTTTTCATAAGCCTGCCGGTTGCCGCTGGCGAAGGCGTGGCGGCTGCCGACGACCAGGTAGAGCTCCACACTGGGAGTGGAGAAGACCTCCTGTTCGAAAGGATTGCCCGGAGGGGGCCAGGAACAGATCACCGCCTGCGGCCGATACCGTTTCAGGGCCGCCGCGGCCGTCCGTTTTTCCACCCGCTCCGGAAAGTCAATCACGTGGGTCCAGCTATAATCATCCGTGGGCCGGACCGGTACCCCGGCCTCGGTCAGAAAGCGGGAGAGGGTCCCGTCCCCGGCGGCGATTTCCAGACAGGACCGGCCGGCGATCAAAGCGGCCATTTCGGTGACCAGCTTTTTGGAGTAGAAGCAGAATATTCCCCGGGATTGGACCAGGGGCATGAGGAGGCGTTTCTGGCTGATCAGGGGCCAGCAGAAACGAAATCCGGTCAGGGAGACCGGTTTTCTTTCCAGGCCCTGCCGGAAGAGCAATTTCTGAATCAGCAGCCCGTTGAAAAATTTAAAACGGATTTTGCCCGAGGCCCGGCCGGTGGCCGCCGCCAGGGCGCACTGCTCGAGGGCCAGCAGCCACAGGCGGCTGCGGCGCAGTTGGGGCAGGGCCTGCTCGATCAATTTTGGATTTTGGGAGTCCCGGTGGAGCCGCCCTTTCCACAGCGCCGCCGCCGCTGCGGCCTTCAGGGCCTGGTCGTTCAGTTTGTCGATTCGGCCTTCGGCCAGGGAGGCCGTCAACTCCCCTCCCACTGCTTCCCATTCCCGGGGATATCGATCGATCAATTCCTGGAGTCCGGCCTTTTCGAGCCAGGTGAGTTCTTCAATCGAGCCGGATTTCAGATTAACCGTTTTGCTTCTCGTTTTAACCATCCCGGTGAAGTCGGAAGTGCCAGTTGCAAATTTTTCGCGTGATGAAAGACGAATTGTCAATTGACAATTAATTATTGAAGTTTTTTGTGGGGCGGGGGGGCTCCCCCGCCCGTTTGATGTTCAGCGTTTGCAGGCCTTGTTTGCCCGGCAGAGGGCCAGGTCGACCACTTGATCCATCCGGTCGACGAAATGAAACTTCAAACCCTTTTTCAACCCGGGACTGATTTCTTCCAGGTCCTTTTCGTTTTTTTTGGGCAGGACAACGGTCTTGATGCCGGCCCGTTTGGCGGCCAGGACCTTTTCCTTGATCCCGCCGACCGGCAGGACCAGGCCCCGGAGCGTGATTTCACCGGTCATGGCCAGGTCGCCGCGGACCGGACGATCGGTCAGCAGGGAGGTCAGGGCGACCAGTATGGCTACCCCGGCCGAGGGGCCGTCTTTGGGAATGGCCCCAGCCGGCACGTGGAGGTGTAAATCGTTGTTGTCATAAAAATCAGGAGCAATTCCCAGTTGTTCCGATTTGGAACGGATGTAGCTCAAGGCGGCGCCGGCGGATTCCTTCATCACATCCCCCAGTTGGCCCGTCAGATTCAGGGTCCGCCGTCCGGGCATTTTCGTGGCCTCGACGAACAGGATGTCTCCGCCGGCCTGGGTCCAGGCCAGGCCGGTGGCCACCCCGGGGGTCTGAGTCCGCTCTGCCACGTCCGAATAGAATTTGACGGGTCCCAGATAGGTATGGACGTCTTCCACGGTGATTTTCTTGAATTTCAGTTTCTCCTCGGCGACCTCCCGGGCCACCCCCCGGCACAGGGTCGCGATTTCCCGTTCCAGGTTCCGGAGGCCGGCTTCCCGGGTATAATTGCGGATGATGTCCTGCAGGGCCTTCTTGTCGAAGGCCAGGTTTTTCTCGGTCAACCCGTGCGCGACCAGTTGCTTGGGGATCAGGTGCGATTGGGCGATCAGGACCTTTTCCTCCTCGATGTACCCGTGCAGATCCAACACTTCCATCCGGTCCCGGAGGGCCGGGGGAATGGTGTCCAGGATATTGACGGTCGTGATGAACATGACCTGGGAAAGATCGAATTCCACCTCCAGATAATGATCGGAAAAGGAGTTGTTCTGTTCCGGATCCAGGACTTCCAGCAGGGCCGAGGAAGGATCCCCGCGAAAATCGGCCCCCACCTTGTCGATTTCATCCAGGATGAAAACGGGGTTGTTGGAACCGGCCCGCCGTAGGCCCTGGATGATCCTCCCGGGCAGGGCCCCCACGTAGGTCCGGCGATGACCCCGGATTTCCGCTTCGTCGCGGACTCCGCCCAGGGAGAGGCGGACAAACTTGCGCCCCAGGGCCCGGGCTATGGACTTGCCCAGCGAGGTTTTCCCGGTGCCGGGGGGGCCGGCGAAACAGAGGATCGGCCCTTTCATATCCGGCTTCAGCTTCCGAACGGCCAGGTATTCCAGGATTCGTTTCTTCACCTTCTCCAGGTTGTAGTGATCTTCGTCCAGGACCTTGGAGGCCTTGCCGATATCGAGATTGTCTTCCGTGTGGACATCCCAGGGGAGTTCGGTGATCCAATCCAGGTAGGAAAGAGACACGGTATATTCCGGGGAGGCCGGATTCATCCGGGCCAGGCGGTTCAACTCCCGTTCGGCCTCTTTGGCGGCTGCCGGTGGCAGGTTTTTCTCTTTGATTTTCGCCCGGTACTCTTCGACTTCCATCGTCTTTTCATCTTTTTCGCCCAATTCCTTTTGAATGGCCTTGAGCTGTTCCCGGAGATAATATTCCCGTTGATGCTTGTCGATACCCTCCTTGACCTCGGATTGGATTTTCTTCCCCAATTCCAGGACTTCGAGTTCCTTGGTCAGGACGACCGTCACCTTCTGCAGCCGTTCTTTGACCGCCAGTGTTTCCAGGATATCCTGTTTGGATTCCTTGGAGATATTGAGCGTCGAGGTGATCATGTCCCCCAGAGGACCCGGGTCTTCCACGCTCTGGGCCAGGAGACTCAATTCCGAGGGCAGATAAGGGGATAATTCCAGGACTTTGGAAAACAGTCCCCGGGCGTTGTTCATGAGGGCGGTAGTTTCCTTATCCAGCACTACCTCATCCTTGACTACCTCGATTTTGGCTTTAAAGTAAGGTTCGGATTCCGTAAATTCAGTAACTCTGAACCGGGTTAGCCCCTGGAGCATGATCCGAACGCCCCCTTCGGGGACTTTGGCCATTTTCAAAATGGATCCGACGGTTCCGACCGTGTACAGGTCTTCGGCGGTCGGTCCCTGTTCCTTCCCCGATCCTTTGATCATAACCAGGCCTATCAGATGATCCTTCACCAGGGCGTCATCCACCAGGCGGGCCCAATTATTCTCCCAGATCATCAGGGGCAGGACCATCTTGGGGAACAAGGCTACGTCCATGACGGGTAATATCGGAATTTCATCTGGAATATTAAGTACATGAGGTTGCAAAGGAATAGAAGTATCGTTGTTTTCCATACCGGACTCCTTATATGGGTAAAAGGGCCTTAAGCCTCTTGAATGGCGATCGTTTTGGGTTGAGCGGCCTTTTTAGGTAGAAGGACGGTCAACAATCCGTCCCGGTAGCGGGCTTCGATCTGGTCCTCATCGATCAGCACCGGCAACTGAAAAACCCGCTCAAAAGCCCCGTATTCGATTTCCATCTGCACATAACGCAGGGCATGTTCCACCGGCGGGCGCTCCCGCCTTCCGTAAAGATGAACCCGGTTTCTTTTCACATTCACCTGGATCTCGTCCTTCTTCAACCCGGAGACATCGGCCAGGATAAAGTAGGCCTCAGGGGTCTCCCAAATGTCAATTTGAGGGGACCAGACCTTTTGATCCAGCATGTAGCGGGGGCTCAACTGATGGACCATGTCTTCCATCAGCCGGCGCATCTGCTGTTGCAGTCGATTGAAATCGCTGACCAAGGCAATCTCCTTTTCTTGATAAATTTTGTTTGGGCTTAATTTTTCAATTATAAGTATGCCTCTTTTATTTGTAAAGGAAGGTCGAACTTTTTACTTGCTCTAATTAAATTAATCTGTTACAAATTTTTCTTTATTAAATTTACCGCAGCCTGTTCAGGCGGCCCTTAAAAGAGGAGAAAAGGACTCGTAGATGGGTAGTGTTGTCAAAAAGAGACGAAAAAAAATGCGGAAGCACAAGCACAAAAAGTTAATGAAAAAGACCCGGCACCAGCGTAAGAAACGAGGCAAGTAGGCGCAGGCCTTTGAAATTAAAAGGGATTGTCATATCAACCGCCTGGACAAAAAATGATCTGGCATTTTCCTGTTATTTAGTCCGGTAATTTAATTGTATATTTGATTTCTCAGGACAGGCCATCCCTTGTGGGTTGGCCTGTCTTTGTTAGGTGGGTTATCAAGGCGCGTATTTTAACCATAGCCGGTTCCGACTCCGGAGGTGGGGCCGGAATTCAGGCCGATCTTAAAGTAATCACCCTCTTGGGAGGGTACGGGAGTTCTGTTGTCACCGCCCTGACGGCCCAAAATACCCTGGGTGTCCAGGATATACTCGACGTTTCCTCCGATTTTGTCCAAAAACAGATGGCAGCGGTCCTGTCCGATATCGGGGCGGACGCCGTCAAGACCGGGATGCTGGCCCGGGGAGAAATCATTTCCCAGGTGGCCCGGGAGCTGAAAAAATATCGCCTGAAAAAACTGGTGGTTGACCCGGTGATGGTTTCCCAGAGCGGCCACCCCCTGCTTCAGGATGAGGCCGTCGAGACCCTGGTCCAGGACCTTTTCCCGCTGGGCGGTTTGGTTACCCCTAATTTAAGCGAGGCTTCCCGTTTGGTCGGCTTTCCCATCGCCAATCCGGCCGCCATGAAACGGGCGGCCCGACGGATCAAGGAAAGGACCGGGGGCGCGGTACTGATCAAGGGCGGCCATCTGGAAGGACCGGCCCTGGATCTCTTTTTCGACGGCCAGCACCTGGAAGAAATCACGGCGCCCCGCATTCCCACGCCCCATACGCATGGGACCGGCTGTACCTACTCGGCGGCGATCGCCACCTTCTGGGGACAGGGGAAATCCCTGCCGGAGGCCGTCCGGGAAGGGAAAAACTTTGTCCAGCAAGCGATCCGAGCGGCCCGACCCCTGGGCCGGGGCCATGGTCCGACCGACCCTTACGGCTGGATCGAGACGGCGCTGGAAAGATATCCGGTGCTTACGGCCCTGGACCGGGCCGCGGTGCGCTTGAAAGAGGCGGCCATCGGCGGCCTGATCCCGGAAGTGCAGACCAACTTCGGGTACGCCCTGCCTTATGCCGCTACTCCCCTTGAGGTGGCGGCCTTCCCCGGGCGCCTGGTCCGGTTGGGGGAGGGGATCGCGGTTTTGGGTTTTCCGGCCTTCGGGGCCTCCCGCCACGTGGCGCGGATTATCCTGACGGTGATGCAGTTTCATCCGGAATACCGGTCGGCCATGAACATCCGGTTTGAGGAAGGGTGGCTGAAGGCGGCCAGACGTTTGGGTTTTCGCCTGGGAGGGTTTGACCGCCGGGAGGAGCCTCCCCGGGTCAAGCTGCGGGAAGGATCTTCCCTGTCCTGGGGGGTCGGCCGGGTCCTGGAAAAAATGAGACAGGTCCCGGACCTGATTTTCGATCGGGGAGACGTGGGCAAGGAGCCCATGATTCGGGTGCTGGGCCGGGACCCGCAAGAAGTAACCGACAAGATCATGATTTTAAAGAAGGGATTATTGTGACGCAACTGGAAGCGGCCCGTCAGGGCCTACAAACCCCCGAAATGGCAGAGGTGGCCCGCCGCGAAGGCCTGAGAGTCGAACAAATACAGGAAGGCCTGGCCCAAGGGGTCCTGGTCCTGCCGGCCAACGCGCTGAAGAAAAAGGCCCGACCGGTGGGAATCGGCCGGGGCCTGACCATTAAAGTCAACGCCAATATCGGGACCTCTTCGGACCATATCGACCTCGAGGAGGAACTGACCAAACTCCAGATCTGCGTGGAGGCCGGGGCGGATACGGTGATGGACCTGAGCACCGGCGGCGACCTGCCGGAAATTTTGCGGACCATCTTGAGCCGTTCCCCCCTGCCGGTGGGCACGGTGCCCATCTATCAGGCGGCCGTGGAGACTATCCGGGAGCAGGGGGGCCTGGTGCATCTGACGGCCGACAAGCTCTTCGAGGTGATCGAGCAGCAGGCCCGGGAGGGCGTGGATTTTATCACCGTGCACTGCGGGGTGACCCTGAGTTCCCTGGAACGGTTGAAGCGGCAGGGGCGCATCACGGATATCGTCAGCCGGGGGGGGGCCTTCCTGGCTACCTGGATGGTCTACCATGGGCAGGAAAATCCCCTGTTTGAACAATACGACCGCCTGCTGGAACTGGCCCGGCGCTATGATCTGACCCTCAGCCTGGGAGACGGGCTGCGCCCGGGTTGCCTGGCCGACGCCACGGACCGGGCCCAGGTCCAGGAATTGATTCATCTGGGTGAACTACGGACCGCGGCCCTGGAAGCCGGGGTCCAGGTGATGATCGAAGGGCCCGGGCATGTGCCCTTAAACCAGATCGTGACCAACATCCAGCTTCAGAAGCGGCTCTGCGAAGAGGCCCCTTTCTATGTCCTGGGGCCGCTGGTCACTGACATCGCCGCCGGCTACGACCATATCGCCTGTGCCATCGGCGGCGCCCTGGCCGGCATGGCCGGGGCCGATTTTCTGTGTTACGTGACGCCCGCGGAACATTTGAAACTGCCGACCCCGGAAGACGTGCGGGAAGGGATCATCGCCGCCCGGATCGCGGCCCATGCGGCCGACCTGGCCCGGGGCAATGCCCAGGCCTGGGAACGGGACCGGGCCATGGCCCTGGCCCGCAAGGAACTGAACTGGGAGAAGCAGATATCCCTGTGTCTGGATCCGGAAAAGGCCCGGAAAGTGCGGAGTGAAAGCCCACCCCAGGAATCGGAGGTCTGCACCATGTGCGGGGAATTTTGCGCCATCAAACTGGTCCGGGACTTCCTGAAAAAGGCCTGAGGTGGCGGCAAAACCCCCGGGCCGATTGCCGGCGGATCTGGAGAATATAAACCGGGAGATCCTGGAACGGTTGCTGGAACAAACTCCGGTTTCCGGGGAAGCCCTGGCCGCCCGCCTGGGTCTTTCCAGGACCGCCGTCTGGAAGCACATCCGGCGGCTGAAAGGATCCGGGCTGGCGATCGAATCGCGGCCCGGAAAGGGGTACCGGCTGATTTCCAGGCCGGATTTTCTGCATCCCGCCCTGATCCAGAGGCTGTTGACCACCCGCATCCTGGGACAAACCATCCATACCTTTTCGGAAATCGATTCCACCAACAGCCGGGCCCGGGAACTGGCCGAACAGGGGGCCGGCGAAGGGACCCTGGTGGCGGCGGAACATCAAACCCGGGGTCGGGGAAGAATGGATCGCGGCTGGTTATCCCCGCCGGGTGAAAACCTGTTGTTTTCCCTGCTCCTGCGGCCCCACCTGCCCCCTCAGCAGACCTTTTCCCTGATCATGCTGGCCTCGGTTTCCCTCTGTCGGGCCGTTTACGCGGAAACCGGTCTGGAGGCCGGGATCAAGTGGCCCAACGATATCTACCTGAAGGGGAAAAAGCTGGCCGGGATCCTGGCCGAATTTGCCGCCGATTCCGATCGGGTGAACCATGTCATCATCGGTCTGGGGGTCAACGTCAACTGGTTCCCGGAAAAACTGCCTCCGGGATCTCAACCGGCCACCAGCCTGCAGCAGGAGGCCGGGAGGAGGATCTCCCGGGTAAACCTGCTGGCTTCTTTTCTGAACCAGGCCGAAGGGCTTTACCAGGAGGCGGAAGGTCAGGGGTACGGTTTCCTACGCGGGGAATGGGGCGGCCTTTCCCTGGTCCAGGACCGGCCGGTAAGGATCGAAACCGGGAAGGAAACCTGGCGGGGGATCGCCCGGGGAATTGACGAACAGGGAGCCCTGATCGTCAGTCTGGCCGGCGGGCGGCAAAAGCTCTTTCATACCGGGGACGTGCATTTGAGAATTTAAAATTTTTGGATTGGAGTAATGGAGTAGTGGAGTAGTGGTAGAAAACAGTACTCCAGGCCTTTGGGGACCGGGTACCACCCTGGATGCCGGCCTTCGCTGGCGTGACGACAGGCCTCGGGACGTCATCCCGGACGCAGCGAAGCGGAGATCCGGGATCCAGAGCCTTTGAGGCACCGGAACTGCCCTGGATGCCGGATCGAGATCTCATGCCTGATGCAACGCACCCCCAAAAGTTATTCGTAGGGGCGGCGGGCGAGACGCCCGCCCAACGTTTTTAAATTCGATGTTGGACGTTCGCTGTTCGCTGTTCGTCTGTTTTCGTAGAAGACCGGTCGGCAAGGGGAATTTGAAAAAGGATCTCAAGGCCGCCTCCGGGGGCGGATCTGACGAACGCTTCGCCTCCGAGCAGCAGGGCGCGCTCCTGCAATTCCAGCCAGGCCGGGTTTCCTTCACCTCCGGCCAGGTCCGGGAAATCGGCGGTCTCAAGGTCCGAGGCATCAGCACCGACGCGAAGTTCCAGCCGGTCCTCCGTCCTTTGGACGGAGACGGTCAGGGACTTGGCCCGCTGAGATAGCAGGGTCAGGGCCCCTTGCACGAGTTGAAAACAAACACTCGCCATTTCCGGCGACAGCCCGGTGGGGTGCGGATCGGCTTTCAACCGGATGGGTGTCCCGCTCCGCTCGGTCAGGCGCTTGATTTCCCAACGCAGCGCAGGAATCAATCCCAGATCGTCCAACAGCGGCGGCCGGATTTCGTCGATCAGTTGCTGTACCGGACCCCAGACTCGGTCGATATCGTCCAGACACACGCCCAGGGGCGCGGTTAACCCGGGATCCGCGATTTTTTTCTGAAAAGTCAGCAGGTCCAGTTTGAGGCCGACCAGGAGCTTGCCGACCCGGTCGGACAGGAGTAGGTGGTGCCGCCGGTTTTCCGTCTCCCGGTCGTAGGTCAGCCGCCGGTACGCTGCGAGCCGGGGGTCTGGGAGAGGCGGCGGGCCGGCGTGCTGCTCTTCCAGTTCCTGGATGCGGTTCAATAAGTTCGTCCGCTCCCGGGCCTGTTCGGAAATGTCGGCCAGGAGGTGTACCGCCCCGATCAGGGTACCGGCTTCATCCCAGAGGGGCTCGACGGTAACCTGCAGGGTGCGGTCGTCCGTGGTCAGGTTCAGCGTTTCCCGCTGCCGGCTTTCCTTGAGACGGGTGAAGGGGCAACCCGGGATCGGTTGCTCTACACCGTGCAGCAGGCGGCAGCAGTTCCGCCCAAGGATCTGACCGGCGGGCCGGTCCAGCAGGATCTCCATGGCCCGGTTGTAGTTTAAGATCCTTCCTTCCAGGTCCATAATGCAAACGGCTTCGCTGAGGGCGTCAAAAACGGTCTGCCAGGGTTGGATTGGGGTGGCCGCAGGGGTCATGGATGCTTTCCTGATGGTTAACGATTTAAATTTATGGAATATCCTGACATAGATCGACGGTGCGGTTCAACTTTTTTTGCATCTCTCCGGAAATTGAGATATAAAAAATCATGATTCCAACTCATCCGGCCGCTCAAACCCTGCTCGGTCTGCCCGGATTCCTGTGGGCCTGGTACTTATTCCTAGCCGCCTGCGGCCTCTTTACCGTCATCGTGGTCCAAAGATTCCTGCTCCTGCGCCGCGGACAGCCGGATCCCCGCTGGGGCGATTGGCGGCTGCGCTGGAAAGGGTTGTTTCTTTTCGGGATCCTGCAGCAGCGCCAGCCCCGTTATTTCTGGGCCGGGCTGATCCATTACTTGATTTTCAGCGGTTTCTTGGTTCTCGGCCTCCGTTCTCTGGATCTGGTTATCCAAAGCCTCAGCGGCGGATATGAACCCCCCTTTCTACAGGACCGGTTCGGGATCTTTTACAACAGCCTGAAGGATCTTTTTGAAATACTGGTCCTGGCCGCCTGTCTCTGGGCCATCCTGCGGCGGGCTATCCTCCGCCCGGAGCGCTACCGGCGCAACGGCGGCCATCAGGCGGAGGCCTATCTGGTTTTAGGCCTGATCGCCTTCCTGATGCTGACGGACATGCTGTTCGAAGGGGGCCGGGCGGATTTCACCCGATCGGTCGGACTCCCGGCAGCCGCCCTGGGTTCCTGGCTGCTCTCCGGCCTGACGGCTCCGCAGGCTTTGGTCGTCTCCAACGGGGCCTTCTGGTTTCACCTGCTGGCCTTCTATTCCTTTCTGAATTTTCTCCCTCTGGCCAAGCACTTTCATATCCTGACGGCCCTGCCCAACGTCTATTTCCGCAAGCTTAAAAAGGGATCGATCAAACCGGCCCGCTGGGGAACCGAGAACCTCGAGGACCTGGAAAGCCTGGGCGTCAGCCGGCTGGAGGATTTCACCTGGAAGCACCTGCTGGACTTTTATACCTGCACCGAGTGCGGCCGCTGTTCCGATCAATGCCCGGCCCGGGCCGTGGGCCGGCCGTTGTCTCCCAAAATGATCACCATCAAGCTCCGGGATTTCGCCTATGAAACCCGGCCGGTCTTTTCCGGGAAGGCGCCGGTCCCGCCAGCGGGGGGCGGGGACGGCCGGGCGGAAACAAAACCGGAAGGGCCGTTGATCGGGGGGGTGCTCTCGGCCGAAGAAATCTGGTCCTGCACCACCTGCGGGGCCTGTGAAGAGGAATGTCCGGTCTTCATCGAGTATATCGACAAGATGATCGATCTGCGCCGCCATTTGATCGAGACGGCCCAGGGGCCCTCCACCTTCAATCAGGTGCTGACCCACCTGGAAAAGACCGGCAATCCTTTCGGCAAACCCCCCAAGAAGCGGATTGACTGGGTCAAGGACCTGGACGGCGTCCCGGTCCGGGTTTTGAAGCCGGGGGAAGAGACCGAGGTCCTCTATTTCGTGGACGGCTACGGATCTTATGATCCGCGGCTGCAGGAGGTCGTTCGGGCCGTGGCCACGGGACTGCACCGGGCCGGGGTGGATTTCGCCGTGCTCGGACCTAAAGAAAAAGACACCGGCCATCAGGTCCGCCGTCTGGGAGAAGAGGGACTCTTTCAGCTTCTCCTGGAAGAAAATATGGAGACCCTGGGGAAGTACCGTTTCAACCGGATCATCACCGCCGATCCCCACGCCTTCAATACTTTGAAAAACGATTATCCCGGGAACCTGCCGGTAGTCCACGCCAGTATTTTCTTCAGGGATCTGCTGCAGGCGGGGCGGCTGAAGCCGAAAAATCCGATCGACAGCGGACGGATTTATACTTATCATGACCCCTGTTATCTGGGCCGGCACAACGCCGTGTACCGGGAGCCCCGGGAAATCCTGGACCTCCTCCCGGGCCTGACCTGGGTGGAGATGGGACGTTGCCGGGACCGCAGTTTCTGCTGCGGCGGGGGGGACGTCAACCTCTGGCACGAGATCGAGGGCGAGGAAATGCGCATGGCGGCCAAAAGGCTCCAGATGGCCCGAGAAGCAGGCGCCGGGGGGTTGATCACCGCCTGTCCTTTCTGCCTGCTCAATCTGGAGGATGCGGCCAAGACCGCGGGGCTGGATCAGGAAATGCAGGTGATCGATTGGATGGAGCTGCTGGTGAAGACGCTTTAATATGGGAAAAGACGAACGTCCAACATTCAACAGCCAACATCGAATTAAAAAACGCAGGTATTCGTTTTAAAGTAGCCTAGCCGCCCTCGGCTGTGCCCCTGAGCAGGTGGAAGCAAAGTTTTGGTCATTTGAATTTTGGTCATTTGGATTTGTTTCGAATTTCGTGTTTCGAATTTCGAATTTAGGGATTCAATAGCTTAAAAATAACCAGGAGGATCTTGTGGACATCATCGTCTGTGTAAAACGGGTCCCTTTCACCCAGGAAGTGGACCTGGAGATCGACCCGGAGAATAAAGACATCGACCGGGAAGAACTGGCCTATGTGATCAACGACTGGGACCATTACGCCATTGAAGCCGCAGTGAAGCTCCAGGAGGAGCTGGGCGGGACGGTGACGGCCGTCACCCTCGGGACTGAAGAGGATGAGGAAGTGCTGCGGCGGTGCCTGGCCATGGGCGCCGACCGGGCCGTCCGGATCGATCCCGGGGAGCGGCGACTCGACGGCGCCGGAGTGGCCCGGGTGCTGGCCCGGGTGATCGGTCCCTTACCGCACGACCTGATTCTGACCGGTGTGCAGGCCGAGGATGACAACCAGGGGGTGGTGGGCATCATGACGGCCGAGCTGCTGGGATTGAACCACGCCGCGGTGGTTACGTCCCTGGAGCCGGGAGCAGGGGAACTGATCATCCGCTGCGAACTGGAGGGCGGTGTCGATGAACGATCGAAAATCGGACTCCCGGCCTTATTGTCCGTGCAGACCGGCCTGAACGAGCCGCGTTATGTCTCCATCATGGGGATCAAAAAAGCCGCCAAAAAACCTTTGGAGGTGGTAGCCCTGGACGATCTGGGCCTGGAGGAGGCGGAGTTGGCCCCGCGGACCATCCTAGAAGAAGTGTTCCTGCCTCCGGAGACCGGCGGGGCGGAAATGATTTCCGGCGACCCGGCCCGGATTGCGGAAATCCTGCTGGGTATTCTGAAGGAAAAGGGGGTGTGGGCCTCATGAGCGAGATCTTTGTAGTGGTCGAACACCGTCAAGGAGTTATCCGGGATATCACCTTCGAGATGTTATGTCAGGCCCGCAAGTTGAGCAACTCCGGAAGGACGACGGCGGTTTTCCTGGGTTCGGAAGCCGGCCCATTGGCGGCGCAACTGTCCTCCCGGGCCGATCGGGTCCTGTTGCTGGACGATCCCAGATTCGCCCATTTCGACGGGCGGGTAGCCGGCGCGGCGCTTTTTCAACTGCTTCAGGAACACCGGCCGTGGCTGACCCTGATCGGACAAACCTCCTGGGGAATGGACCTGGCCCCCGGATTGGCCGTGAAAACCGGCTATCCGCTGGCCACGGACTGCGTGGATATCCAGAGGGATAACGAGCGGCCCCTGGCCCTGAGGCAGATGTACGGCGGAAAGGTGTTTTGCCGGGTATCCTTCCCGGAGGCCCCGGGATATTTGTGCACCGTCCGTCCCGGCGCTTTCCCGGCGGAGCAGGAGGAAACGCTCCAGGCCGAGGTGGTTTCCGTGCAGGTCCCGGCCGGGCTGCCGGAGCCTGGAAAACAGTTTCTGGAATTCATCGAATCCGAGGCCGGAGAGGTGGATATCGCTCAGGCCGAATTTCTGGTGTCCATCGGCCGGGGGGTCGGGGAGGAAGAGAACCTGGCCCAGGTGCAGGAGCTGGCCCGGGCCCTGGGGGCCGCCCTTTCCTGCTCCCGCCCGGTGGTGGATAAGAAATGGCTTCCCAAGTACCATCAGGTGGGCACTTCGGGCAAATCCGTCAAACCCAAGGTTTACCTGGCTCTGGGCATCAGCGGGGCCTTTCAACACCTGGCCGGTATCGCCGGGGCCGGAACGGTCATTGCCGTGAACAAGGACCCCCGGGCCCCCATTTTCCGAGCAGCCCAGTACGGGGTGGCGGAGGATATCTTCCAGATCATTCCGGCCCTGATGGAAAAGTTAAAGAACAAGTAAACTTTGGTTAAATCCGAAACTCGAGTTTCGGATTTCGAATTTAACAACCTATTTGACTTTACGGTTGAGATAGATTCGGCCATTCCACCTGAGACTCTAATGCAAGGTTAACCCTCAGAAGTAAAGGATAAAGATGGACTTTAAATTAAGCAAGGAACAGCAGGACATCGTCCAGGCCGCCCGGGAATTCGCCCGGAAAGAGTTCCGGGAGGTGGCCCTGGAGTTCGACCGGACGGAAACTTTCGATCTGAGTTTATGGAAAAAGGCCTGCGACCTGGGTTTCGTGGGGGTCTTCATCGACGATCAATACGGCGGCGCCGGATATGGATTCCTAGAACATTGCCTGATCACCGAGGAATTCTGGGCCGAAGATCCGGGCATCGGCCAGGCCATTCTGGCCACCACCTTCGGATCGGAATTGCTCCAGCTCTTCGGGACCGAAAAACAAAAAGGAACCGTCCTGCCCGGGCTGACTTCCGGGGAGTTGATCCTGGGCACGGCCATCACCGAACCCGATGCCGGTTCCGATGTGACCGGGGCCTGTACTTCGGCCGTCAAAAAGGGAGATCAGTGGGTGATCAACGGTTCCAAGATGTTCATCACCAACGGCACCCTGGCCCAGTATGTCCTGGTCTTTGCCTTGACCGACCCGGAAAACCCCTCCCGCCATAACCGGCACAGTTTCATCCTGGTTCCGACCGACCAGCCGGGTTTCCAGGCCACCAAGATCCACGGCAAATTGGGGATCCGGGCCTCGGATACGGCCGAACTGGCCTTCAGCGACGTCCAGGCGCCCCTGGAGAACCTGATCGGGACGGAAGGGGACGGCTTTCATCAGTTGATGGCCTTTTTCAACCGGACTCGGCTCCATATCAGCGCCCAGGCCGTGGGTCTGGCCCGGGGCGCCCTGGAGGAGAGCATCCGCCATACCAAGAAACGGCACCAGTACGGGGTCCCCCTGGCCTCCTTCCAGGCCACCCAGTTCAAACTGGCGGAGATGGCCACCCGGATCCGGGCCTCCCGCAATTTATACTATGAAGCCGCCTGGCTTATGGACCAGGGCAAGGTCGATCACGGCCTGATCGCCATGGCCAAGTGGTTCGCCGGCGAGATGGCCGTACGCTGCGCCGACGAGGCCGTGCAGATGCACGGCGGGTACGGCTACATCGACGAGTACAAGGTTCAGCGCCTCTATCGGGACTGCAAAATATTGGAGATCTACGAAGGGACCAAGGAAGTGGAAAAGCTGATCGTGGCGAGGTCCATCTTAGGGCTGTAAGAAAAACTGGGGAGTAATGGAGTGTTGGAGTATTGTTTTCAAGCCCATTACTCCAGCACTCCATTACTCCAATACTCCAGCAAGTGTCAGAGCTTCGAATTTATGACCAAAGGAAAAACTAAAAAACAACTTCTGGAAGAACTGGAAGCCCTCCAGGAAACCGAGAGGCTCCATCGACTGCTGGTCGAACACATCGGTGACGTTTTCTGGATCCGGGACCTGAATCTGCAGTTTACCTATCTGAGCCCTTCGGTGACGGCTTTGACCGGCTACACGCCGGAAGAAGCCATGTCCCTGCCCCTGGTGAAGACCTACACCCCGGAATCCATCCAGAAGGCCCTGGCGGCCCTCCAGGAGGAGCAGGCCCTGGAGGCTTCCGGAACCGGAGAAACGAATCGGACCCGGAAACTGGAGATGGAAGGGTATGCCAAGGACGGGTCCAGGGTCTGGACGGAATCGGTGATCACCTTCCTGCGGGCTGCGGACGGGAAGGTGACCGGCATTCTGGGCATCTCCCGGGATATCACGGAACGGAAACAGCATGAAGAGGTCATCCGCCAGTTGGCTTTTTTTGATTATCTGACCGGCCTGCCCAACCGGCGCCTGCTGGCGGATCGATTTCTTCTGGCCAAGGGCCAATCCCGGCGGGCGGGAAAGGGGCTGGGGCTGTTGCTGCTGGACCTGGACCGGTTCAAGGAAATCAATGACCGGTTCGGGCACCACTGGGGTGATCAACTGCTCATAGCCGTCGGGGAACGACTGGGCGCCCTGCTCCGAAACGTGGATACGGTCGCCCGGCTGGGCGGTGATGAATTCGCGGTCCTGCTGCCGGAGACGGCCCTGGCCGCCGATGCGGTGAAAGTGGCTGAAAAAATCATAGAGGCCTTCCATGCTCCCTTCCAGGTCGATGGGCAGCAACTTTCCATAACCACGAGTATCGGGTTGGCGGCTTGTCCCCAGGACGGATCGGAGCTGGATGAGCTGCTGAAAAAAGCCGACACCGCCCTGTATGAGGCCAAGGATCTGGGAAGAAACCGGTTTCAAGATTACGGCCAGCTGGCCTCCGGGCTGAAACCCGAGGTCCGGCTTTACCGGGTGGGGGGATAAATGACTGAAGAAAGGGTGGCCCAGCTTAAACAGGAGATCAACCGTTTGCAGGAGGAGAAAGCCGACCGCGAGAAAGCGCTTCCGGCCCATTCCATCCGCCCCCACCAGTTGCTGGTTATCGAGGAACTGGAAGAGGAAATCCGGCTGAAAGAGGACGAGTTGAAGGACCTGCTGGGACCCAAGTAGGCGACAAGCTGCGTTTGAAGGCTAAATTCGAAATCCGAAATCCGAAATCCGAAACAAATTCGAATGACCAAAATCCAAATGATCGAAACAAGTCTCCTCGATTCCGTCGGCGGAGAGAGGGTGTATCCTGACCTTTCCAGGTTCGAAGGTTGGGCCGTTTTGAATTTCGAATTTTTAGTCTTGGACTATCTTCCAGATTTTTTTCATAGACCCGGCCCTCCTGATTGACCAGAAAGGTCATGATTCCGGAAGAGTCCCACCGGTCGGGGTAGGCCACCAGGGCGAAACCCGCTACCATGTTCCCGTTGATAATATAATCATACCGCAGCCGGTATAGACAATGGCAAGAACGGAGGATCCCGACTGGACCCGGTCGATTTTAATGACTGATCACCTGGACCCAGGCGGCCTGGGGTCCCTTCTCTCCTTCTTCCGGACTAAATTTGACCAATGTTCCGGGTTTCAGGTCCTCCGCTTTCCCTTTTTTCAGGGCATTGACATGAAAATATACTTCCAGGTCGTCCTCGGTCAGGATAAAACCGTATTCATCTTCCGGAAAAAATCGGGACACTTTTCCCGTCCGGAAGTGTTCTTCATGAGCTTTGGTTTCTCTTTGGCGGATATGGGAACGCTCCAGCAGGCGGCGGTCCAGAACGTCAAAAGCCTCCACCAGAAGGGGCGGGACGAATTCCCCCTGGCGGGTGATAGTGATGGTGTCGCCCTCCACGGTCACCGCCAAGTGAACCTCAAAGGCGCCGAGGTGATGGTGGCGGGTCCCGATAATCGTGGCCCGGGCATGGAGCAGGGGCTGGAAATAATGGTTTTGCAGGCGGTCGAACTCCTGTTCGATCTTGGAACGCCACTCCGGCAGTACTTCCAAGTTTTGTCCTTCAATGTGCAGATCCAGGGGCATGGTGCACCTCCGCGATGGGTTTTTCTATTATTGTAGCGGTAAGGGGAGGCGGGGGGCAAGGGGGAAAAAAGATTCCGGCGGGTTTTTAGATGGCTAAAGATCCCTGGGGTAGATAAGCATTATTCACCAGCCAATCCGGTTTCTGGATCATGCGGTCCGGGGCGCATAACCGGGTTTCCTCGAGCCCGAAACCCTTGCAGATCCGGCAGGCGGCCTGGGGCAGATGATGATCATATTTATGGCATTCGAGGCATCGGGGAGGGGGCGGGGCTTTCAAGGTCCTACCCTTTCTTTGGCAGGCCGAGCAACTCTCTCACCCGCTGAATCCTCCGCCGGTTGAGTTCGTTCAGTTCGGGTTGGCTGGCTTTCCCGCGAACGACATCATAGAGCAGGGCTACCACGGCCTCCCGGCCTTCGGCGGTGAGCACCGCCTCCCGGGGTGTTCGGCCCCTCAGGGCCGGAATTTTCAGGTCCACCCAGCCTTCCCAATGGGACTATTTTTTCTGCTTGGAAAGCCTGGATAAGAGACCTTTTCCCTTTTGGGTCAGGCAATATTTCTGGAAACGGCTGTTGGGCTTCCCGGGGATCGTCATTTCAATCAGATCATCCGCCAGGGCGGGCTGTAAATAACGCAATTGGAAGGATTTGCGGTCCCGAAGGCCGAGCTTGCCTTGCAGCTCCTCGCGGGACATGGCCCCAACGATCACTTGCAGGAGACGCTCCACTTGGGGGGTTACTTGGGGGGTGACTTGGGGGGCGCCCACCGAAGTCACCGCCTCGCGGATCATCCTGAGCATGAACTCGACAAAAGATGCCGAGTCCGTTTGGTCGGTGCTGCGTCGCAGGGTCTGGTAGTACTCCGCCTGGTGTGCTTGAACCAGACTTTCCACCGGAATATGAGCCAGCAGGGG
>JACRCK010000172.1 GCA_016219065.1 Deltaproteobacteria bacterium | reverse complement strand
GGCTTCGAAGTGGGCCAACATGCCGTCCATGGTCGGCTTATTGTAGTAGGGCCCCACCTGAAGGGTGGCAGCGGCGCCCACCGCTTCGGCGTGCTGGGTCATCTGAATCGCCTCCTGGGTGCTGTTCGACCCCGTTCCGGCGATGACCGGGACCCGCCCCCGGGCTTCCTGGACGGTGATCTCGATGACCTTGTTGTGCTCCTGATGATCCAGCGTGGGGGATTCGCCCGTGGTCCCGCAAGGGACCAGGCCGTCCACCTTTTCCTCTTCGATTAAATAATTGACCAGACGACGCAGTCCGTCTTCATCCAGGGAGAAATCCTCCTTGAAAGGAGTCACTAAAGGGACGTGACAACCGGAAAAATCGGTAAAGGCCATAAAACACCTCCATGATTAGGGATTCATTCAAAAAGAAAAACAGGTTACTGAAACCGGTGTCCTGAATTTGATCGGGTGAACCTAAGGATTCAAATAATTACGAATACGTTAGATTTACCCAAAAGGGCCGGTCTTGTCAATCATTTATACCCCGGCAGGGTTTGAGAGCTTAATACGAAAATAAAAAGACGAACATTCAACATCGAACATCGAACGTCCAACATTGAATGCGGAATAAATTTTCAGGCTTTGGGGATGATCCGCCGCAGCGGAATCCGGGCTTTAAATAAGATTTGACTTTCCCTCCTTTTCCGCATTAAGCTTTAACCGCGCGCTTAAATCATATGCTTCACAACGGGTTCCCAACTATGCTTAAGGAAGAAAAAAGGAAAAAAATACGGGAAGCAGCGGCCCGGCTTTTTTCAGAAAAAGGGTTCGAGAATACCACCACCCGCGACATCGCCGGGGCCGCCGGGATCAACAACGCCGCCCTTTATTACTATTTCGACAACAAGGAACAACTCCTCTATCAGATTCTGGAGGAAGTCATCCGAACCGGTCTGGAGAAGATTACCGAGATCGAACAGAGTTCCAGGCCCCTCGAGGAAAAACTGGCCCTCATTCTGCGCATCCACACCCGGGGGGCCGTTGACTTCAACAAAATGAAACTGCTGGTCCATGAGCAAAGGTCTTTAAGCCCGGGGCACCGGGAGGAATTGAAAGAACGCCAGCGCCTCTATGTGAACCGGCTCATCAAGGTCCTCGAACAACTACGGGCTCGGGGAGAGATGCTGGATCTCGATCTGACGGTCTGCGCCTATGCCTTTTTCGGCATGGTCAGTTGGGCCTACCGCTGGTATCGGCCGGAAGGAAAAGTGAAGCTGGAGGAGCTCTCGGAAATTTTCTATACCATTTTTACACAGGGCATTTACCGGGAACAGAAACCCGAAGCTAAAAAAGCTATAAAAAAGCTAAAAAAACATTGACAAAAGGGGTCCTTTTTTATAGAGGTGAAGCGTTAGCTTAAAGCAGGCGCTCAAATCTCCAACCCCATAAAAAATCAGCCAAAAAATACGGGTTCCACGGCCCGGCCAAACTCTTACCGGTAACAGGGGGGCATGATGGGTGTAGCCAGGTACATTAAAAATAAAAAAGACGGCATTGAAGAAGTTATTCTCCAATCCGGAATCTCCGTCAAACCGGTCTACACGCCGCAGGACCTGGAGGCGATTGGTTTTCAATACGACCGGGATCTGGCCGATCCCGGGACCTACCCCTTTACCCGGGGGATTCATCCCCTGGGCTACCGCAGCCGGGCCTGGACTACCCGTCAGTACACCGGTTTCGGGACCCCGGCTGAAACCAACGAGCGCTTCAAGCTGATGATCGGCCACGGCCAGACCGGGCTGAACGTGGCCTTCGATCTCCCTTCCCAAATGGGCCTGGACTCCGATGACCCCCTGGCCGAAGGGGAAGTGGGCCGGGTGGGCATGGCCGTGGATTCGCTGAAGGACTTCGAGATCGCCTTCCAGGATATCCAACTCGATAAAATCGGCGTGGGTCTGACCATCAACGCCGTGGCCGCCATCATGCTGGCCATGTTTCAGGCCCTGGGCGAGAAGTATGGCTACACCAAGGACCAGATCAGCGCCACCCCCCAGAACGACATCCTCAAGGAAATGATCGGCCGCGGGGCCTGGATCTATCCCATCGAGCCGGCGGTGGCTCTGATCGGCGACACCATCGAGTATGCCATGAAGGAGCTGCCCAGGTGCAATCCGGTCAGCGTCTGCGGCTACCATATCCGGGAATCCGGGGCCACGCCGGCCCAGGAGATCGCCTACGCCATTCTGATCGCCAACGCCTATATCGACGAGGTGGTCCGCCGGGGCTACACCGCCGAGGAGTTTGTGGGCCGCTTTTCCTTCAACCTGAACATCTTCGGCAACCTCTGGGAACAGGTGGCCAAGTTCCGGGCCGTCCGGAAACTCTGGGCCAGAAACCTGAAGGAAAAGTACGACGTCCAAAAGGACAAGAACATGTATCTCCGGGGCTTGTTCGGCGGCGGCGGCTACGGCCTGACCAAGGCCCAGCCGGAGAACAACATCATCCGCGGGGCCTACTATGCCCTGGCCGCGGCCCTGGGCGGGGCCCAGACCACGGCCCTGTGTTCCTTCGACGAGGCCTTCACCATCCCCACCGAACGGGCGGCCCTGCTTTCCCTGCGCACCCTGGAGATCCTCATGGAGGAGGTGGGGCTCCGCGACACGGTCGATCCCCTGGCCGGCTCCTATTTCATCGAGACCCTGACCCGGGAGATGGAAGACAAGGTCCTGGAAGAAATGCAAGAGGTGGAAAAGATCGGGGGCGTGGTCCGGGCCGTGGCCCAGGGCTATATCCAACGCAAGGTTTCCCGCCAGGCCTATGAATTCGAGAAGGCGGTCCAGGAAGGGGAGTTGATCAAGGTGGGGGTGAACAAGTACGTGGTCGGGGAGGAGGAGGACGTGGCCCTCCACGACTACCGGGAGGAATCGGCCGAGGAGAAGATCCGGGACCTGCAGGCCCTGCGCCGGGAGCGGTCCGCTGCCGACGTTTCCCGATCCCTGAAGGCGCTGGAGCAGGCCGTGCGGGACAAGAAAAATGTCATGCCCTTCCTGGTGGACTGCTGCCGGGCCTATTGTACGGTGGGAGAGATGGCCGGGGTGTTCAAACAGGCCTACGGGACGTTTGAAGAGCCGAGTATCTTTTAGGGTAAAAAAAAAGACGAACGTCCAACATCGAATTTCGGAAATTGTCAATAATCAATAATCAATTGTTAATTGACAATTGATTATTGAATTCCTTGTTGTTTTTGGGATTCAGACCCATGGGGGAAAAGATGTCCGAAAAGCATTACCGGCTGGGCTGTGACATCGGCGGCACCTTTACCGACTTCGTCCTGCTCGACGACCGCACCGGGGAGATCCGGACCGGCAAGTGCCTGACCACTCCCGGAGATCCCTCGGACGCCGTGGAGGAGGGGATCCGGGCCCTGGAGACCGTGGTCCCCGACTTTGTGGGCCGGCTGGATGAACTGATCCACGGCACGACCCTGGTCATCAATGCCATTATCGAGCGCAAGGGGGCCAAGACCGGCCTGATCACCACCCAGGGCTTCCGGGATGTGCTGGAAATCGGCCGGGAGCTCCGCTACGCCCCCTATGACATCTTCGCCGAATTTCCCCGCCCCCTGATCCCCCGGCGGTACCGTCTCGAGGTGGATGAGCGGGTCCGCAGCGACGGAACCGTGCTGAAGGCCCTGGATCCGGAAGAGGCCCGGCGGGTCGTCCGAACCCTGGTCGGGATGGGGGTCGAGTCCCTGGCTGTCTGCCTGCTCAATTCCTTCGAGAACCCGGCCCACGAGCTGCTGCTCCAGGAGATCATCGAACAGGAGGCCCCGGGCCTTTCCGTTTCCATTTCCTACCGGGTCCTGCCCCAGATCAAGGAATACGAACGCACCAGCACCACCGTGACCAACGCCTATGTGAAGCCGCTGACCGGGCGATACCTGTCCAAGCTGGGCGGCCGATTGGAGACCATCGGTTTCCGGGGTAAGCTCTTTATCATGTTGTCCAGCGGCGGCGTCACCTCCGTGGAGACGGCCGCCGAGTTTCCGGTGCGGATCATCGAGTCCGGCCCGACGGCGGCGGTCATCGCCGGCCAGTATTACGGCCGGCACTTCAACATTTCGGAGATGTTCTGCTTCGACATGGGCGGGACGACCGCCAAGTCCTGCCTGATCCAGAAAGGGGTGGCCGGCGTCGTGCCCACCTTCGAGGTGGGGCGCGTGCAGCGCTTCATGAAAGGGAGCGGCCTCACCATCCAGGTCCCCGTGGTGGACCTGATGGAGATCGGCGCCGGAGGCGGCAGCATCGCCCAGGTGAGCAAGCTGGGTACGCTCCAGGTGGGGCCGGAAAGCTCCGGGGCCCTGCCCGGGCCGATCTGCTACGGACGGGGGGGCACGAACCCCTGCGTGACCGACGCCGACCTGCTGCTGGGTTATCTGGACGAGGACTATTTCCTCGGCGGGACCATGAAACTCGACCGGGAGGGGGCCCGGCGCGGGGTCGAAGAAAAAATCGCCCGGCCCCTCGGTGTTTCCTATATCCAGGCCGTCTGGGGGATCCACGATCTCATCAACGAAACCATGGCCGCGGCGGCCAAAACCCACATCGCCGAAAAAGGCGGCAATCCCAAACTGGTGACCATCGTGGCCTTCGGCGGGGCGGGACCGGTGCACGCCTACGGTCTGGCCAAAAAACTGGGCGCTCCCCGATTGCTGGTGCCGCCCAATGCCGGGGTCGGATCGGCCATGGGTTTTTTCACCGCCCCCCGGGCTTTCGATCTGCTGCGCAGCCACAAGGTCTCCCTGGCCGAGGCCGCCTTCGCTGAAATCGAAAGGATCTTCCGGGAACTGGAAGCGGATTCGACCCAGATATTGCAAAATGAGGCCGGCGGCGAAACGCTGCGCTTCGAACGATCCCTGGATCTGCGTTTCGTGGGCCAGGGTTCGGAAATCAATGTTCCCCTGCCGGCCGGGGAGTTCACGGGATTCGATAAGGCCGCAGTCCGGCGCCTCTTCGATGAAGCCTACGAGAAGCTCTACGGCCGGACTTATCCCGACTCCGAGGTGGAATTCATCAACTTCAAGGTGCGGGCCAGCCTGCCCGAAAAACTCCTCCAACTGCCCAGACTGAACCCGGGAAAAAATTTCTCCCTGGAGGCGGCCGTCCGGGGCCACCGGCCGGCCTATTCACCGCTGGCTGGAGATTTTATCCCCTACACGGTGTACGACCGCTATCGGCTTTTCCCGGGGGCGAAGTTTTCCGGTCCGGCCATCATCGAGGAGAAGGAGTCGACCCTCATCGTGGGTGAAGACGGCCGGGTGACGGTGGACGAATTTGGGTTCCTCTGGATCGATCTAACTAAATCCGTTTAATTAAAATTATTGGCTAAATCCGAAACTCGAAACTCGAAATCCGAAACAAATTCAAATGACCAAAATTCGAAAATTCAAAACATCCTGCCTAGATCTGGCACGGTTCAGGCATTGGAAATGTTTTGATCATTTGAATTTTGATCATTGTTTTTTTGTTTCGGATTTCGGATTTTAAGAGCGATGTTATTTAACCGTGCCTGGCATAATCTCAAATTCTTTTTATTGGATTTATATGGAGGTCAATTAGGATGGGCCGCACCTTCGATCCGATCACCCTGGAAATCCTGTGGCGGCGACTGATCGCCATCGTGGATGAAGCGGACGGCAGCGTGGCCCGCACCGCCTTCTCGAGCTTGCTGCGGGACGCCCACGACTACACCTGCATGTTCACCGACCGGCAGGGCCGGGAGCTGGCCCAGGGGTCCTTTGCCACCCCGGGGCAGTCGGGGGCCATGGCCCTGGGGGTGAAGGCCCTGGTCCACCAGTACCCGGTCGATCATTACCAGCCCGGCGACGTGTTCATCACCAACGATCCCTGGGCCCTGGCCGGGCACCTGAACGATGTCTGCGTCATGAGCCCGATTTTTTATCAAGAGCGGCTGGTGGCCTTTACGGCCTGCGTCTTTCACCACTCCGATATCGGCGGCCGGGTGGCCTCCGACAACCACGACGTCTTCGAGGAAGGGCTCTTTATCCCCTTCGTCAAGCTCTATGACCGGGGGGTCCTCAACCAGCCGGTCCTGGATCTGATCCGCTGGAATGTGCGGACCCCGGATGAAGTCACCGGCGATATCCGGTCCCAGATTTCGGCCAACTACGTCTGTGCCGAAAAGGTGGTACAGATGCTCCGGGAAAGCAATCTTGCAGATCTGGACGATCTGGCCGACCAGGTCATCGGCCTGACCGAAAAAAGCATGCGGGAAGAAATCGGGAAGATTCCGGACGGGGTGTATCAAGCCCGGGGCCTCATCGAGCAGACCAAGGGCCAAGAGGACATCGTCATCCAGGCCCGGGTGGAGATCCAGGGGAGCGACATCCTCGTGGATCTGGAAGGTTCCTCCGGGCAGGTGAACTGGGGCGGCAACGTGGTCTACAATTTCACCTACGCCTATGTCTTCATGGCGGTCAAGAGCATGTTCGCCCCCGACATCCCCAACAACGAGGGCTGCGCCCGGCCGATTAGGCTGACCGCTCCGGAGGGGACGGTGGTCAACTGCCGGTTCCCGGCGGCCGTGGCGGCCCGCATGGGGGTAGGGCATTTCATGACCGAGGTTATCTACCGGGCCCTTTCCGGGGTGCTGCCCCGGAAAGTGATCGCCGCCTCCGGCGGCACCCCCGCGGCCATGAATGTCTTTTACGGAAAGAGAAAGGACGGAAAACCCTGGCACTCGGTGATCATCCGGGGCGGCGGCATGGGGGCCGGGGCGGCCAACGACGGCAATTACGTTTATATTTTTCCGGCCAACGGCGCCAATACGCCGGTGGAAATCTTTGAAAGCGACACCCCGCTCATCGTGGAAAAACGGGAGCTCCTGGTCGATTCCGGCGGCCCCGGAAGGATGAAGGGCGGTCTGGGCAAAAGGGAGGTTTTCCGGATACCCGACGACCAGTACGCCCCGCTGCCGCCGGTCAACCTGGGCATCCAAGCGGGCCGCTTTGCCTACCCGGCGGAAGGGCTCTTTGCAGGCCGGCCGGGAAACCGGGCTCAATTTCTCGTAAACGGGGAACCGGGAAATCCCTACGGCCTGACCCAGCTCAAGCCCGGGGACCGGGTAACCATCGACGCCCCCGGCGGAGGCGGCTACGGCCCGCCCTTTGAGCGCGATCTCGAACTGGTGGCCGCCGATGTGCGGGAAGGGTACGTCAGTCTCGAAAGCGCCCGCAGGGATTACGGAGTGGAAATCAATGCCGAAACCCTGGAAGTCGATATTACGGTAACGGCAAAACTGCGGGAGCAACCGAAAAGCTAAATCCGAAATTCGATGTTGGACGTTCGATGTTCGATGTTGGATGTTCGTTTTTTGGAGAGGTCTTATGCCCGACACCTTTATGCCATCCTTTAAGACGGCCGATGAACTGGCCGCCCATCAACTGAAAGGCCTGCAGTGGACCGTCAACCAGGCCTATAACGGGTCCGCTTTTTATCGGAAAAAACTTGATGATGCCGGAGCCAAGCCCGAGGATATAAAAACCCTGGATGATCTCCACCGGCTGCCTTTCGTCACCGCCCAGGACCTGCGGGAAGGATATCCCTTTCCCCTATTGTCCGTCCCTCTGGAACAGGTGGTGCGCATCCACGCCTCTTCCGGCACCACCGGCAAGCGCAAGATCCTGGCCTATACCCGGAAGGACATTGACGACTGGGCCCATTTTTTCGCCCGCTGCTACGAGATGGCCGAGTTGAATCAAGAGGACCGGGTCCAGATCGCCGTGGGCTACGGGGTTTGGACCGCCGGAGTGGGCTTTCAACTGGGCTGCGAGCGCTTTGGGGCCCTGGCCATCCCGGTGGGGCCGGGCAATATCGACCTCCAGTGTCAGTTCCTGGAAGACCTCCAGTCCACGGTCATGTGCTGTACCGCTTCCATGGGTTTGCTTATGGCCGAGGAGGTGGAAAAGCGGGGAATAAAGGACCGGATCGCCTTGAAAAAGATGATCTTCGGCTCGGAAAGGAGCAGCGACGCCCAGCGGGCCAAGATCACCGAACTGCTGGGGGTTGAGGCCCTGTTCGACATCCCGGGGTTGACCGAACTCTACGGTCCGGGCACGGGTTTGAGCTGCACCTGGGGTGAAGCCATCCATTACTGGGCCGATTACTATATCCTGGAACTGCTGGACCCCCTGACCCTGGAACCGGTGCAGCCGGGGGAAACCGGCGAAATGGTGGTGACCACCCTTTGCAAAGAGGCCGCCCCCCTGATCCGCTACCGCACCCGTGATCTGACCCGGCTGATCGACGAACCCTGCGCCTGCGGGAATATCCTGCCTCGCCACGATCGCATCCTGGGCCGGTCCGACGACATGATCATCTTCCGGGGCGTCAACCTCTACCCGGCCCACGTGGATGAAATCCTATCCAAGATCGAGGGGGCCGGCAGCGAATACCAGATTCACCTGGAACGCCGGGGAGACGGCAAGGACTACCTGCAGATCCGGGTGGAGCGGGCCGAAGGCAGGGACCCGGCCGGCGACCTCGCCCTGGCCGGCGCCATTCGCGAAGCAGTGAAAAAGCAGGTGCTGGTCCAGAGTGAAGTGGAGGTGTTGGATTACCGGACCCTGCCGAGGTCGGAGCGAAAGAGCAAGCGGGTGTTCGATGACCGGGGGTTTTAACAAGGCGGATGCTGGATAAAAGCTAAAAACGATACTGGATACTGGATAAAAAAACGAAACACTCGAAAAAACATTTCAGGCTTTTAATGTGGCACAGCCGCCCTCGGCTGTGTCCTAGGCCGGGCGCGGGGGGAAGGATATTTTTTTCAGGAGGTGATGCGGATAATACCCTGTCTAACCTTCGAGGCGATAAGGATTAATCAACATTCATTATTCTAAGGAGGAACAACGCCATGAAAAAGCAGTGCAAGTCGGTACCTTTTTTCGTTGTTGCAGTTCTGGCCTTTACCCTCATCCTGGGCGGAGGGCTGTTCGGCAGTCCGGCCCAGGCCCAGATCAAACTGACCTACGCCAATTTCCCGCCCGCCACCACCTTCCCCTGCGTCCAGATGGAGCGCTGGAAGGCCGAAGTGGAAAAACGGACCGCCGGTAAAGTGGCTGTCCAGACCTTCCCGGGCGGCACCCTGCTCCCGGCCAAGAACATCTTTGACGGCGTCATCGCCGGCACCGCCGACATCGGCAATTTGGCCATGAGCTACCAGCCGGGCCGTTTCCCGGTCTCCGAAGCCATCGACCTGCCCCTGGGCTTCACCAGCGCCAAGGCCGCCAGTCTGGCCCTGTACGACCTGATCGAAAAATACAATCCCAAGGAATTCGAAAAGGTCAAGATCATCACTCTTTTCACCTGTCCGCCGGCCGATTTCATGACCAAGGCGCCCGTAAAATCCCTGAAGGACCTGAAGGGCATGGAACTGCGCACTTCCGGGACCGGGACGGAAGTGTTGAAACTTTTGGGCGCCATCCCCATCGGCATGCCCCAGTCGGAGGCCCCGGAGGCCATTCAGAAGGGGATCGTCAAGGGGAACGTTTCTTCCATGGAGATCCTCAAGGACTTCAACTTTGCCTCCTACCTGCCCTACGCCACCGAGGCCAACCTCTTCGTGGTCTCCTTCGCCGTGGTCATGAACAAGGACAAATGGAACTCCTTGCCGGAAGACGTCAAGAAGGTCATCGACGACCTGCGGCGGGAGCAGGCCCTCTGGACCGGCACTTACGTGGACAACCACGTGAAGGAGGCTCTGGCCTGGTCCAAAGAAAAATACAAGCACCAGCTTTTCAACCTCCCGGCTCCCGAAATGGGGGAAATCCAAAAGCTCTTGAAGCCCATGCAGGACAGTTACGTGAAGAAGGTCACGGCGGCCGGTCTGCCCGGGGACCAGATCCTGAAGGACGCCACGGCCCTGAAGGACAAATACGAAAAGCAGTACAAAAAGTAAACGGCTAGCGGCTGAAGCCGATAGTTTCAGGTTCCAAGGATTCGGGGTTCAAGGATTCAAGGGAAAAATAATTACTATATTTTTTTATCACTTGACCCCTTGGCCCCTTGAATCCTGGAAGCCTTGTTGGTGGGAAAGATTGGAGTATAGGAGTAACGGAATTATGGACATCCTGGATAAACTGAGCGACGTGCTCAATAAAATTCTGCTGGTCCTGGGCGGGATAGCCGTGCTGGGCCTGATGATCCTGGCCACCGGCAACGTAACCCTGCGCATCTTCCACATGCCCTTCCGGGGAACCTACGAAATCGTGGGTTTCCTGGGGGCCGTGGTCATCGCTTTCGCCCTCGGTTATACCCAGAGGCGCAAAGACCACATCGTCGTGGACATCCTGACCGAAAAATTTTCCAAACGGACCAACCGCTTTCTGGACGCGATCAATTATCTGGTGACCACGATCTTTTTCGGCATCGTTGCCTGGCAGGTCCTGCTCTGGGGCTTTAAGATCTGGCGGGTGGGCGAACTTTCCGAAACCCTGAAAGTCATCTTTTATCCTTTTGTGTTATGCGTCGGCCTGGGCTTTGCGGTGCTGACCCTGGTCCTGTTGAACGATCTCCTGCGGACCCTTTTCCCTCCCCTGAAAAGGACGGATGCCTAAATGGACGGACCGATGATCGGCGTTTACGGCATCCTCATCATGTTCCTGGTCCTGTTCCTGTTACGGATCCCGGCCGGGTTCACCATGGCCCTGGTCGGTTTCCTGGGCATCGTCTATATGACTTCGTTCAAGGCCGCCCTGGGGATGATCGGGACCGAGATGTGGAATATCTTTTCCAACTACGGACTGACCGTCATTCCCATGTTCATCCTGGTGGGGGAGTTCGTCCACTACGCCGGGTACAACGACGGGCTGTATCATGCCACGTACCGCTGGTTCGGCCATTACAAGGGCGGCCTGGCCATCACCACCATCATGGCCTGCGCCGCCTTTTCGGCCATCAGCGGCTCGAATACGGCCACGGCCGCCACCATGAGCACCGTGGCCATCCCGGCCATGAAAAAGTATAAATACCATCCCATTCTCAACGCCGGTTCGGTCGTGGCCGGTTCCACCCTGGGCGTGATGATCCCCCCGAGCATCGTCCTGGTGGTCTACGGGCTCTACACCGGCCAGTCCATCGGCAAGCTGTTCTTCGGCAATATCATGCCCAGCGTCATCCTCACCGTCCTGATCGCGGCCACGGTCCTGTTCATCTGTTACCGCCACCCCGACTGGGGCCCGGCCGCGCCCAAAAGCACCTGGAAAGAGCGTTTCCAGGCCCTGCCGGAGGCCGTGGATATCCTGATCCTCTTCGGCATCATCATGTACGCTTTGTTCACCGGGGTGGTGACGGCCACCGAGGCGGCGGCGGCCAGTTGCACCCTGGGCCTGGTCATCTGCCTGGTCCGGCGGAAATTACCCTGGGAAAAATTCAAGAAATCCGTGGTGGATACGCTGCGCATCTCCTGCCTGGTCTTCATGATCGTGGCCGGGGCCACTATCTTCGGGCGCTTCCTGGCCGTCACCCGCCTGCCCTTCGAAGCGGCCGGCTGGATCGGTTCCCTGGACATGCCCAACTGGATCATGCTCTGGTTTATCCTGTTCTGCTATATCATCGGGGGCTGCGTCATGGACGCTCTGGCCTTCCTGCTGGTCTCCCTGCCTATCTTCTATCCCCTGGTCACCCAGATGGGCTACGATCCCATCTGGTTCGGCCAGATCATCACCATCGTCACCACCATGGCGGCCATCATGCCCCCCATCGGCATCTGCTGCTATGTGGTGGCCGGCATGGCCAAGGACATTCCGCTGGCCACGGTCTTCCGGGGAGGGATGTATTATCTGCCCTCTTATATCATCGCCATCATTTTGCTGATGCTTTCCCCGTACTGGACGGTTTTGTTTTTTTCCAATTTAGTCAAATGATCAACCGGCCCGCCCGCCTCTCCGGCCGCCCGGGGTTCGGATTTTCGAACCCCGGGGCCGGGGGATCGGCCGGCCGCACCTGGAGGTAACCCGTGATCCCATTCGAATACCTGAAACCCCAATCCCTGGATGAAGCCATTTCCCTGCTGGCCTCTCACGGAGAGCAGGCCCGTTATATCGCCGGCGGGACCGACGTCCTGGTCAAGGTCAAGGAGCGGAAACTTAACCCGCAATATTTGATCTCCCTGCGGCGGATCCCCGATCTGGCTTATATCCGGCGGGATCCCGAAGGAGTCCTGCGCCTCGGGGCCCTGACCACCCACCGGATGCTGGAGCAGTCGCCCCTGATCGGCAGACACTACCCGGCCATCCGGGATGCCATGGAAAACATCGGTTCCGTGCAGATCCGCAACGTGGCCACCATCGGAGGCAATATCTGCAACGCCGTGCCTTCGGCCGACGGGGTCATCCCCCTGCTGATCCTGGGGGCCCACCTGTCCCTGGTCGGGCCCAAGGGGAAGCGTTCCCTGCCCTTGAAAAGTTTTTTTCTGGGCCCGGGCCAGACCCTGATCGAACCCGGAGAGATCCTGACCGAATTTTTTATCCCGCCCCTTTTGCCGGCCAGCGGCAGCGCCTATTTCAAGCATACCCGGCGGGAGGCCATGGAGCTGCCCCTGCTGGGAGTGGGGCTGTATCTGGCCCTGGCCGAAGACCGGCAAACCTGCGTCAAGGCCCGGATCGGCCTCGGCGTGGCGGCCCCAACCCCGATCCGGGCCCTGCTGGCCGAGGAATTTCTCCGGGGCAAGGAAATCAACGTGGCCAACCTGGCCGAGGCCGGAAAGATCGCCGCCCAGGAAACCAAAGTCCGGGACAGCATCCGCGGCCAGGCCTGGTACCGGCGGGAGATGGTGGAAGTGCTGATCCGGCGGGTGGGGCTGAAAATAATGGAGAGAATAAAATCATCATGAGAACCTAGACCGGCAAATGGCCGAGGGTTTGAGAACATCAATAATTAATAATGAATTGTTAATAATTAATTATTGATTTTAAGTGCTTGTATTAAGGACTTACACGATCATTTAGGAGAAATCATCCTTATGGAAAAAATCTTATTTACATTAAACGGACATCCTCACGAGGCGCTGGTGGAACCCCACTGGACTCTGTTGGAATATCTGAGAGACCGGGAGGAGTTGACCGGCACCAAGGAGGGCTGCGGGCAGGGTGAATGCGGAGCCTGCACCGTGCTGATCGACGGGCAGGCCGTCAATGCCTGTCTTTTCCCCATCCTGGAGGCGGAAGGGACGTCCGTCATCACGATCGAGGGCCTGGCCCGGCCGGACGGAACCCTGCATCCCCTGCAGGAGGCCTTCATCCAGTTCGGAGCGGTCCAGTGCGGCTTCTGCACGCCGGGCATGATCCTTTCGGCCAAGGCCCTGCTGGATGAAAATCCCCATCCGACGGAAGATGATATCCGGAAGGCCCTGGCCGGCAACTTCTGCCGCTGTACCGGCTACACCCAGATCATCCAGGCCGTGCAGTCCTTGAGCGGATACGAGAAAAAAGAAGTGGAGTATATGCCCAGGGAAACCTAAGACTATATACTGAATATTAACTTTCTTATGATAGAGATTGACATCTGAGGCCTGGATTCCGGCCTTCGCCGGAATGACGGAAGAAATCTCAATCCAAGCATATAGGCGTCACCCCGGCAGGTAGTTAGCCGGGGTCCAGAGACAGGCTTCGTTCAGGTAAAAATGTCCATAAACAATTTTTGAATAGAACGAGGAACCTATGGAAGAATTACAAGTGGTCGGTCAGCGCATCCCCAAGCGGGATGCCTTGGACAAAGTAACGGGCCGGGCCCGTTATATACAGGACCTGAAGCTGCCGGGGATGCTGTTC
>JACRCK010000168.1 GCA_016219065.1 Deltaproteobacteria bacterium | reverse complement strand
GATGGTTTTGAAAAGCGGACCGGGTGGGTAGCCCAGCCGGATCAGGTCGCGGCCGGTGATCAGCGGCGGAGCCTGTTCCCCGGGCCGGCCGAGGGCTTCCCGGACGGGCAGGCATTCCTGCCAAAGCTCCAGGAGACGTTCCTCCAGGTCCGGCGGTTTATCCGGACCCCGGGCGGCCAGGCTGTCGGCCAGGGCCACCAGGAATATCCCGGTCAGGTCTTCGCCCGCTTCCCGGACGAAACGCAGGACGGCCCGGCGGGAGAGTTTTCCCCCGGTCTGCAATTGCAGCAGGTGGAAGGGGCGCAGGTGCAGGCCGATCAGGCGGAGGATAAAGTCCTTTTCCCGCAGTCCCAGGCGCAGCCGCTGGGCGAGGCCTTGGAAAATTTCCTGACCGGTCCGGTCGTGATGATAAAAAGTAAGGCGGCCTTCCTTCCGGTCGGCGGTGGCGGGCTTGCCCAGATCATGGGCCAGGATCGACCATTTCAGCCAGGCCGGGTAATGACCCTGGACCAGGTAACGGTCCCTTTCCCCGGCCAGGTCCGGAGGGAGGGGAAAGGCCCCGCCCAGGACCTCCTCCAGGCTCTGAAAGGACAGCAGCGTGTGGCCGTGAACGTCCAGGTGGTGAAAACCATTCTGAGGCGTTTCCCGGAGCGGGATCAGCTCCGGGAGCAAAATCTCCAATAGACCGTCTTCAGCCATAAGGGCCAGCAGGGGAAAGGACGTCGGTTGGTCCAGGATGAGTTCCCATTCGTAACATTGGCGCTCGGGGGCGGTCCGCTCCAGGGCCGGAGCCCACTTACGAATGGCTTGCCGGGTATCCGGAGTGATGGTCAGGTGTAATTGTCCCGAGAGGCGGAAAGCCCTGAGCAGGCGCAAGGGGTCCTGATTAAAAGCCTCGGGATGGCAGATCCGCAGCCGTTTCCGCTGCAGATCGTCGATCCCGGCCAGGGGGTCGAAAGGTTCCCAGGGACCCGTACCGAAAGCCGCGGACAGGGACAGGGCGATACTGTTTACGGTAAAATCCCGATGGCGGAGATCCCCTTCCAAGGTGGGTGCTCGAAAGCCGGCGAAGTCGAAGACCAGGTCCGGGGTAACCACCCGCGCGGTTTCCTCCTCTTTTTTCAGGAGGACATAGGTTCCTCCCGTGCTTTCAGCAAAGGCTTCGGCCAGCGCCAGGGAGGATCCGGAAACCGCCAGGTCCACGTCCCGGGTCTGGCGATTAAGCAGCCAATCCCTGACCAGTCCGCCGGTGAGAAACAAGGTGCACCCCAGCCGGTCGGCGATCTGCTTCAGGAGGCCGAAAAGGGGTTCCCGGAGGACCCAAGCTCTCAGGGCGTCTAGTTGATCGGGAAAAGAGACCATTAAGAGAGCTTTTCTTTATTCGTACGCCGGAGTAATGGAGTAATGGAGTATTGGAGTGATGGGGCTGAAAAACATTACTCCAATACTCCACCACTCTATTACTCCAATCAAAAAGAATTTATGAAAACTGGTCCTCATATCCTCCTGGTCAATCCCTATATCCGGGATTTCTCGGCCTTCGACCTGTGGTCCAAACCGCTGGGACTGCTCTACCTGGCGGCTGTGTTGCGGGCCGACGGGTACCGGGTTCACTGGCTCGACTGCCTGGACGTTCACTTCCCGGGGGCCGGGACGATCCTTACTCCGCCCCGGCGCGGGTTATACGGCACTGGGAAATATTTTCAGGAAAGGCTGCCCAAACCCTGGGTCCTGCGGGACGTCCCCCGGTATTATTACCGGTTCGGTATTCCGCCGGATCTTTTTCTGCAGGCCCTGCGGGCCACCCCCGAGCCGGTGGCCGTTCTGGTCACTTCCCTGATGACCTACTGGTATCCCGGAATCACCGAGACGATCGGCCTGATCAAACAGGTATTCCCCAGGGTGCCGGTCGTTCTGGGCGGGGTGTACGCCGGGTTGATGCCGAACCATGCCCGGGAGAACGTAGGCGCCGACCATCTTATCACCGGGGCCGGGGAGGGGGCAATTCTAAACTTTTTAGGGAACTTAACCGGCCGGTTGCCTTCCGGAGGGTTTGATCCCGACCAGTTGGATTCCTATCCCTTTCCGGCCTTCGATCTGTATTCCCGGCATTCCTATGTCTGCCTCCTGACTTCCCGGGGCTGTCCCTTTTCCTGTCCCTATTGCGCTTCCCGGCTGCTCCAGTCCGGGTTTCGGGAGCGCTCCGTAGAAAACATCGTGGCCGAGATCCGCCACTGGCACACCCGGTACGGGGTCCGGGATTTCGTCTTTTATGACGATGCCCTCCTGATCCATTTCGAAAACCGGCTGGGCCCGGTGCTGGAACAATGTCTGCAGGCGGGCTGGCCGCTCCGCTTCCATGCCCCCAATGCCCTCCATCTCCGGGAGATCAATCCCGAGAGGGCCGCCCTGCTATTTCGGAGCGGATTCCAAACGATTCGGCTGGGGCTGGAAACGACCGACTGGAGGCTGCAGCAGTCTTGGGGAGGGAAAGTGAATTCGTATATTTTAAGGCTGGCCGTTTCGGCTCTGCAGGAAGCGGGCTTCGAAGCGGGCCGCCTGGAAGTTTACCTGCTGGCGGGCCTTCCGGGACAGACGGTTGAAGATATCACCCGTTCGATCGTCGAGGTTAAAAAACTGGGTCTGGGTGTCCGCCTGGCCGAGTACTCGCCCATCCCCGGGACCGTCCTCTGGGAGGAGGCTTGCCGCTCTTCCCGGTTCCCCCTGGATACCGACCCGCTGCTGCACAACAATTCCCTTTTCCCCTGCTTCTCCCCCTTTTCCTGGGAAACCGTTCAGCAGTTGAAGGATCTGGCAAGATAAGGACAGAGATCAGAGGACAGAGGGCAGAGGACAGAGGGCGGAGGGCAGAGATCAGAGGGCGGAGGGCAGGCGTCTCGCCTGGCGGCTCTGTGGGGGAAATGCCCCGGCAAGATAAAAAAAAGGACTGAGGACTGAGGTCCGAGGACTAAGCAGGGTGGGGGGAGAGAATATAAAATGGAGCATAATGGATAGCGGTTCAAATTTGCCGGAAAATCCTCGCTCCTCTCAGTCCTCAGTCCTTTTGGTTGATTAACGTCGCCAAATACCCCGCCCCGAAACCGTTGTCGATATTCACCACCCCCACACCGGAGGAACAGGTATTGAGCATGGCCAGGAGGGCGGCCAGGCCGTTGAAACTGGCCCCGTAACCGATGCTGGTCGGCACGGCGATCACCGGGCGGTTTACCAGCCCAGCCACCACGCTGGGCAGCGCCCCTTCCATGCCGGCGACCACGATGAGCACGGCGGCGGTAAAAATTTTCTCCTTTTGGGCCAGCAGGCGGTGCAGGCCGGCCACGCCCGCATCATAAAAGTAATCGGTTTCATTCCCCATGATTCGGGCGGTGAGCAGGGCCTCTTCGGCCACGGGGATGTCCGAGGTCCCGGCCGACATGACCAATACGGTGCCGCGGCTGGACCGGGGGGGGAGGGGCTTCTTCTCCAGGGTCAGGACGCGGGACAGCGGATGATACACGGCTTTAGGGAACTTTTTTGAAACGGTCTTGGCCTTGTCCGCATCCAGGCGGGTGACCAGGATTTGATTCCCATGGCGGGCCATCCGGGTCATGATCTCGACCACCTGGGAGGTCGTCTTGCCTTCCCCGAAGATGACCTCGGGGAACCCTTTACGCATGGGGCGATGGTGGTCGATCCGGGCAAAATCGATATCCTCGAAGGGCAGGTGCCGGAGCTTGTCGAGGGCCGCCTCCACCGACACCTTTCCGCTTTGCACCTTGACCAGTAATTTCTTCAATTGTTCCTGTTCCATAATCGCTTTCTGAAGGGCAATTTGTTTGCTTTGAAATTTTGATTTTAATACAATATAGAAGAACCTGGGAACTGTCAAACACGGGCTTACCATGACCGACGATTTGTATTGGCTGGAAATTACGCTGACGGTTTCACCGCAGTTGGCCGAAAGCTGCTCGGCGGCCCTGCTGGAGGAAACCGGCCGGGGCACCTATCAACTGGAGGCCGAGGATGAAGGGGGACGTCCGCTGATCAGGGGCTTTTTAGCCCGGGACGAGGCCTGCCGTTCCCGACTGGTCCGGTTGAAAAAAAGGATCGAGACCCTGTTTTCCTTTTTTCCGGAGTTGCAGTCACCCTTCTGGGAACTCAAGCTCATTCCCTCGGAAAACTGGCAGGAAAACTGGAAACGCAATTTTAAACCCTTTCGCGTTTGTTCCGGATTGATGGTTTGCCCTACCTGGGAGACCCTTGAGGCTGCCGAGGGGGAAAAAATACTACGGTTGGATCCCGGTCAGGCTTTCGGGACCGGCGGGCATGCCACGACCCATTTGTGCCTCCAGATGATGGAATATCTCAAGCTGAATACTTTGGGAGATCCCTTCGGGCGAGTACTCGACGTGGGCACCGGCACGGGCATATTGGCCCTGGTGGCCGCCTTTTTCGGGGCCCGTTCGGTGCTGGCCATCGATCTGGACCCGCTGGCCGTCGAGTCGGCCCGGGGGCATGTGGAGCTGAACGACCTGGCCGCCGTAATCCGGGTGGCGGAGGGTGGGCCCGAATCCGTTTCCGGCCCCTTCACCCTGATCCTGGCCAACCTCACCCGGGACGACCTTCTGCCACTGGCGGGTGTTTTGAAGGGGCTGCTGGCCTCCGGAGGTTTTCTGATCCTGTCCGGTTTCCTGGAAACCCAGTCCCGGGAAGTTATACGCACCTATATGTGGCGAAAGCTGCTTTTTCAAGGGCTGGCCCTGGAAGGGGAGTGGGGCTGCGCCCTCTTCCGGTCCATTCCCGAATAAGCGCTGGAACTGAAAAACCGGTTATGGGTTTAAGGCGTTTCTACCTTCTTCCTGAACAAAAAAATCAGCCGGAATCATTTCTGGAAGGGGACGAAGCCCGGCACATCCTGAAAGTCCTGCGTCTGGGCGCCGGCGACCCGGTCGTTTTGTTCGACGGCACCGGCTGGGAAGGCCTGGCCCGCATTGCCCGGGTCGAAGGGGGGAAAATTTATCTTTCCATCCGGGAGCAGCGTTTCCTGCCCAAAGACTCCCTCCTGAAGATCAGGCTGGCCGTGCCCCTGATCCGCCCTCAACCTCTGGAATGGATCCTGCAAAAAGGGACCGAGCTGGGGGTTTTTGCTTTTATTCCCTATTATTCCACGTATTCAGGCCCCAAAGCCTTTCGGCAGGACGGGGGCGAAAAACGGTCCAGGTGGGAGCGGATCATTGCCGCAGCCGGCAAACAATGCGGCCGTAACCGACTGCCAATTCTGGAAAATCCGGTCTCCCTGGACCGGGTGCTGGAATCCGAAGGGACTGGGCTGCGGATAATACCCTACGAGGAAGAAACCGCTTATACTTTTCGCAATCTTGCCGATAATACCCCTAAAGTGGAAGAGGTGCTGGCCTGCATCGGACCCGAAGGAGGGTTCAGCCCGGATGAAATAAAACAGGCCCGTGAAAAAAAATTCCTTCCCCTTTCCCTGGGGCCGAGGGTCCTGCGATCCGAAACCGCGGCCCTGGCCCTGGTAACCCTGCTCCAGTTTACCTGGGGGGATCTGTCCGAACCGTACCCCACCGGCCGCAACTGGGCGGATATTCACGAAGAATAAAAAAACCGGATTTTAACCTTCCGACCCTAGCCGAGAGGACTCCCTCGCCCCCTTGGGAGAGAGGGCTGGGGTGAGGGGGATTTCAAGATTTTGAGTAATTATCTTTTATCAGGAAGGAGCCCCGAATGCGCTGTACCCAATGCGGTTATACGACCTTTGATTATCTGGAGGCCTGTCCGAAATGTCGGGCCGACTTTCACGAGAATCGCA
Organism: Deltaproteobacteria bacterium; assembly: GCA_016219065.1. Taxonomy (GTDB): domain Bacteria; phylum Desulfobacterota; class RBG-13-43-22; order RBG-13-43-22; family RBG-13-43-22; genus JACRCK01. The sequence goes on along the minus strand of JACRCK010000168.1, from coordinate 20,478 downwards.
GCCGATTGAATCTCCCGATCGGTCCCCTGCGACCCATTTCCCTGACGGAAATTATGGCCCGCATCCAAGCCCATCCGGCCGGGAGCACTCCCTCAGCCGAGGTCTCCCAGGCAGCGGAGGAAAAGACCGCAACAATAAAGAAACCGATTTCTACCAGCCCGAAGACCTTTGATCTGGACTTGAGCGGTGATACGGCCGTGGAAAACCTGACGGATAAGTTGATGGCCAAGGCCGGTGGTTCTCCAGGGAAAAAGGCGGGAGAACCGACCCTCGACCTGAGTTTGGAGTAGCCCGGCTACCCAGCTGAAAAAACCATCCAGGGACCATTTATTTTTCAGGACTTTTTCCTTGACAAAATCCTGAAATTCTTTAAATTAGACCCCGTGCCGAGGTAGCTCAGTCGGTAGAGCAGCGGACTGAAAATCCGCGTGTCCGCGGTCCGATTCCGCGCCTCGGCACCACTTGAAAAAAGAAGAAAATTAAGGGCTTAACCGTAAAGGGTTAGGCCCTTTTTTTTCTTAAAAAACCCGTGAGGAAAACAGGCTCGAAACGTCCCCAGGCCAGTTTTTTGGCTTTATGCCAGGTAGCGTTGTCACAAATGAGCAGATGGCAGGACCATTGAAGGGCCAAGTCCGCAATAGCATTGTCCAAGAAGGGTTGACAGACTTCGGTATCCGAATGGGGGAATTCCAGGGCCTATAAATCACCGGTTCGAGGACATGAACGGGGGACTTTCAGCGTGAAGCCATTCGAATATCAAGTTCAAGAACTTCTCTAAGGACAGCCCGTCTTAGGTGAATAACCTTCTAAGATAAAAGGCAAATAAATCGAAGAATAAAAAGTCCCTAGGGATAATGACAGATCTTTGATTAGAGTATCGTTTTTTGGTACCAGAACATCAGAAACGGTTTCCCGCCCATACCCGTTGATTTTATAGGTTACGTTATGACTTCCCGAAACCACTCTTTGATAGTACCTTCCATATTCATCAGTAGTGGTCAAAAAAATATAGCCCCAAGAAGGGTTTTGGGTGGCAATCGAAACATTCGCCAGAGGTTCTCGCGTCTCAGCTTGAATAACTGTCCCACCGAGATAACCCCATCCTTCTTCGACCAAACCTCCCAAATGGGCCACCAAGCCTATCCCAGCCTTTATCATTTCTAAATAATAATTGAAATCCTCGAAATTGGTTAAAGTGTCTGTTGACGAATGGTAGTTGGGATTAAAATCATTTGAGTTCTCAATAGCCATAATGGCGGGGAATTGGTAATTCCAAAAACTGGCATGATCACCCCGGCCGCTTCCGAACTTATTGATGGCTGGCCGCAACTCCAGTCCATAACCATTAATGATATCCTGAAGCAGGTCGGACAAATCAAATGAAGCCGGTATCATAGGGTTCACATGAATATCCATATCCGGCGAACTTCCCGCTGTATTCCAGGCAATCATATCCATATTAATGACCGCTTCTAAGTCCTCCCCGATGCAATAGGATTTTCGAGCGTGATGATGGCTGCCACCTAGACCTTGTTCTTCACAGGCAAAATTAATAAATCGGATGGTCCGTCCCCAATCATAGTTGCTTAATATCTCCGCCGCTATCATTACCCCTACCGTACCACTGGCATTATCATCAGCCCCTGGGGCGAGGATACTGTTTGGCATATCGTCATAATGGCTGGTTAATGCGATAATTCGCTCGGGAAAAACGGCCCCTTTTTTCTCCGCGACTATATTTCGCTGCAAAGTACCCCAACAGATAAATTCTTCGATAGATACTTCCAAGCCAAGTTTTTTATAAAATTCATATAAATACTGGCCGGACTTTTGGATCTCATCGGTTTTGTAGGAATTTCTGGTAGATATTGTGTAAGGGGATTCTCCAATCGTAACCGGCCACATACCGGTTAGGTTACCGGTATAAGTATAAACATTGCTTTCGGTTACCTGCAACATCATTTCATGGATTACTGGGTTGGGTAACGCGATTTGTCCCCCTTTAACCGCTTTTAAAGTTTTAGGGCCGGCGGTTACGATACTTATCGGTAGTGGTACCAGCAATTGAATGGAAAACCCTTCCGTGGATAGTCGCTCGGCCTCTTCTCGGGATATGTCCACCAGAATCCCTTCTCTGTCTCGGGCCAACGCCATTGATAACAGGGGATCCGGCAATGATTTTTTTGGGTTGGGGTAAACCCAAAAAAAGGTTTTCCCGGCGGAGTCTGTTGTTAACTTCCGGCGCGGAATTTTTTTCAGAGAATCAATCTTCAGGGGATCAATAGAAATTAACAGAAAGTCTTCGGTTTCGTTTTGAACCCGGCCATAATATTGGATGGGTAGTTTTTCTAGCACTTGAAGATCATCAGCGGAGGGGACAAGCAATTGATAAAAATCATCCCCTAAGGAGTACCCAGGGATTAAAAAGCATATCCCCAAGCATACGAGGATTAAGATAATTATTCTCACGACACGGGTCTCCAGGAATTGCCTGATTTATAAGAATTACAGATCTCATCAGTTTGATTAGGAAGCAGTGAGTCGATTTAGAAAATTATCACACACCCTATGGCTTTGTCAGTATTATTATCTGGTAGGTTCCGAAATATCCAAGGGCTGGCGATGGAGGGATATTTTTCGAACAGGGATCCGGGAGGTAGATAAAACCAGGGAAGGGCACTGGGACTACTGCCGGATGGGCACTCTTGGGAACTAATAAAAGGAGCTTAACCGGTAGCGGTTAAGCCTTTTTATTACCGAACTATTTTATAACCCTTTAATAATTAAGGGTAGATAAAGCGGTAGGCCCGGAGTGATCGGCCCGGACAAATCGGTAGTCGCGCCGTACCCGATACTCCAGGAATTTTCTCCCGCCCACCTGTAAAAAATCTTGTAAACGGATTCGTTCGCGTCTTTATAAAGATAGGGATGGGAGACGGCGACGTTGTCCCAGGCGTTTCCGAAACCCGGACCCAAATACGGATTGGACGTGGCCTTGGTCCAATGGATCCCGTCAGGGGAACTGGCATACCCGATCCGGCCGATATCCAGAGAATCGAAACCCCTGTAAAGCATACGGTACAGGTCCCCGTCCTTTACGACCGAAGCGGTGCCTACCCCTCCTTCATCCCAGGCTCCATAATCCCCCTCGCTCAAAACTGGGTTGCCCGGATGCCTGGTCCAGGTGATGCCATCCGCTGAGGTGGCCAGTCCAATTCGCCAGGAATAGCCGTCGTAGCCTTCATACCACATCTTGTAGGTATCACCGTCTTTGATGACCGCAGGATGGCCGACCCCATGCCAATCCCAGGCCTGATCGGGGCCGAGGTCCAGGACTGGATTGGACGGGTGTTTGTTCCAGGAAAAGCCGTCGGCTGAGGTGGCATACCCGATCCGACTCATGTTCGAATAGCCCTGGTACCACATCCTGTAGACGCCACCCTCGAGAAGAACGTTTGGATTATAAACCCCCCAGTCATCCCAGCTGCCCGGTGCACCTTTGGACAGGACCGGGAGGATAATACTGGGGACGAAATTCCAGCCCTCCAGACCATTCAAGGAGGCGGCAAAACCGATCTGGTATTCTTCCAAGGTGTTCCAGCCGGTAAACCACATCTTATATAACGATTGGTCTTTGATTACCGAAGGGGCCGTTACCCCTCCGTCATTCCAGTTACCGCTGATGCCGGCGGATAAAAGGGGACCTCCGCTGTATTTCTCAATGGTGGTATTGACGTGCACCCCATCGCAAATGCCGCTGAAACAGGATAAACTGGTTTGGCAGGTATTGACACAATCCTGGACTCCCTGATAGTTGAGGCCGTTGCAGGCGCAGTAGTATTCCAACCCAGCCTTCGGACGCCGGCGTGGCGCCCTTTCGCTCCGGTTGGCCGGCTTGTGCGAGAGTGGAAAGAAATTAGGATAGGCCGTCTGGAGCCGATCCGGATTGTTGGCGATATATTCCAGCAACTGCCCGCCATAAACCTTATCGGCGGGTGCTTTCGCCTGAGCGTTGAGAGCAGTGGCCAGTTTGTTGAGCTTGCTGTTGCCTTTGTCGCAAGCCCCCATGTTACAAGCCAGGAAATATACCACGGCCTCCGGTGACGGAACCTTGCACAGATAGTTCCCTATGTTCCCCAGCGGGCCGCTCCAGACCGTTTCATTCCCGTTGATATGTTCATTCCCAACCGACTGAAAGCCATTCATGCCGTGACCGGCGATATAGAGGTTTCGGATGCAGTCACAATTCAACTCGGCAAATTTGGCCCCCACCTGCAGTTCCAGGTCATTGATGCCTTCTATCTGGACCACAGGAATATTGCTGGTCAGGAATTCCTGGTAGGCTTTCTTAAGGTCTTCGTCATAAATGGTCTTGGATACAGCAGCGATATCGCAGTAGGCTTCCAGGTCGCCACCAGAGAAGATGGCCGATAGGAACAAGAAAGAGCCGATAATCGATCCAAAAAGGAGCTTGTTCATCATGGATCCCTCCTCCTTATTGGGACTTGTTCTCATACAGATTCTGGCCGGTTTCGGACACAAAATAACAACTCCCCCGCAGCCCCGCCTTACTGATATGACTCCACAAACCAAATAGATCGTATACCTCGATGGTCCCGTCCGTAAATTTGAGGTAAACGTAGGCGCTGCTTTGGGCCAGCATGGTTGAACAATCCCTTTCCACGGAAAAATCAATGGCGTTTATCAACTCGGCAATGGTGGGTGGATCGGTGATGTCGAAATTTATGGACGAGAGCAGCCCGATCCCGTAATTCGTATTGATTCCATATACGGCCATGGCTTGAACATTTTGCGGTTTCAGCAGGAGTGCCGATGCGGGATTTTCCGTGTAAACCCCGAAGCACACCAGGACCAGCCCGATAAAGAGAAGGTTTTTTCTTTTGCCGAGTCTTTTCATAGGCCCTCCATGAAGATACAAACCTTTAAAAAAAAATACCCCACCTCTCTGCCGAGAAATGGGGTTTCCTGAATTCCTTCATGCCCCTGCCCCCCTTGGTTTGCCTGGAAATGGGAAGACGGGTAACTATATTTACATTATCTGCGCTGGAATCAAAAAGAATAATACACTATTTAGGTGAAAAAAAATAGGGGGCCGTTCTATTGGGCGTAAAAGACGAAATCCGGCTCCGCAAATTCAAGACGCTTCACCCTTTTGAGTGGGTAACCACCATATCCGGTATAGTCAGCAGGTCCCGGCCAAAGGGTTTTCCCAAGGTACTCCGTGGCGGGAAACCGGGCCGAAGTAGTTAAATTTATACTGAAGCAGGCCCCACCGGCACGTTGCCCGGCGGCTATATGGTCGGCCCTGCCTCCGGAAAGATTTGACCACCCGGGGCCGGGTTAGAATCCAAAAAGTCCCGCCTCGGGCGGGAGAAAACCCTTTGGCCGGGACCTGCTGACTCCAGCCTGTATTTACCAAGGGCTACTAGATGTAGTAGCAGCCCACTCAAAAGGGTGAAGAACCAAATTCAATTAATGGGTTTTGCAGCAGTGTTTTACTATTTTCGATCTCGGTTCCCGGGCCACTTTTATCTTGATAATATCCAGTGGTTTAATATGTTCCAATACCTCCATATTCAGCCGGGCAAACGCATTTGTTCTTTGGTTTTGAAAAAATCCGTCATTGGGAATAATAAGGGGGGGACCAACTTGCCGAGGTGAGGGAAATAAACGTTATGGGAAGCGGCCAGGGCTGAAAATGATTTGGGCGTTAAACCCAGGAAAATAAAAAAAACCAATAATGACGAACCATCTCGGTTTAGAGCCCATGATATTAAAATAAGCCCTCCCGGGAGGTTCGTCAAAAGAAACCAGGTAATAAAGATTTTATTTCGGAACCGTTCTCACCAAAGCCATTTATCTTCCCTAAGAATGGAGGCCACCGCCGGGAACCGGCGCCTGGTTTTCATCCCGCTCCAAACGCCGCCGGGCAATTTCTTTCATGTGGGCGCCGATGTCCGGAAACTGTTCCAGGAGGTATAAAAAGACGTCCTTTTCCAGGATATAGAGGTCGCAATAGGTAACGGCCCGCACGCTGGCCGTGCGGGGCTGGTCGGTGAAAAGGGCGATTTCTCCGAAGAAATTCCCTTCCTTGAGGACGTTGATGACCGTCCCGTCTTTGCGCACCACTTCCAGAACCCCTTTGATCACCAGATACATCCGCCGGGCCGGACGCCCTTCCTTGAAAACGTACTCCCCCGGCGTATAGACATCGGGTTTCAAATTTAAAGCCACCTCTTCGATGAAATCGCTTTCCACGTCCTTAAACAAAGGGATCCGGTCCAGAATTTCCCGTTTGAGATGCAGGGATATCTCCGAGGCTAGACCCCGGGGCAACCCGGAAAGAAAATGGGTTTCATCGAATCCCAGCCGTTTTTTCCAGATGTAGGCGAAATAATCCCGGATCCGTTTTTGCAGGGCCGGAGGAATATCACGGTATTGGACGAAGGCCGAAAGCTGGTCCAGATTGTTGAAATACTGGTTTTTAGCCGGGTCTCGCTTGGCCAGGATGCCGGCCATACTGCCGATCACGTAACCGTAAACCCCCACGCCGGTCAGCATAATGACGATGGAATAGAGGCGCTGGCCGTTGGTGACCGGGACGATTTCCCCGAACCCGACCGAGGTCAGGGTTTCAATGACCCAGTGCAGGGCGGACAGATACCGGGTAAGCGGATCTCCCGTAGCCCGGTCGGCGATCAGGGCCAACCAGCCGCAGGCCAGCCAATGGGAAATCAATAGCAGCCAGAAAGCGAAGAAGGCCAGTTTGAGCAGATCGCTGAATTTCAGGATCCGCTGCCGCCACTGGTGCATGGTCTGGGCCACGCGCAGCAGTTTCAGGCAGCGCAGACCGGACCAGAAAGGAGAAAGACCGGTAAAGCCCAAGGGCAGGGCAGAGAGCAGGTCCACGGCCAGCCAGAAGCCGCGGGATTTGGCCGGGACGGTCCGGAGATGGGGGAAGGCTTCCTCTTGGGCGTGCCGCAGGGAAACCTGCTGATAAACCAGGTCGGCGCCGAACAAGAGGGTGACGAGGATCTCCCAGCTATAGATTTCCGAACCGGTCTGGTTGAAGACCAACTGTAGCGGGATGGTAATGGCGGCCAAGGTGGCCGTAAAGGTAATAACCAGGTGCCAGCCCGTTTCGAGCATGGCTTTGAGGAAGACCGGAGTCATGATTTATCCCCACCCGTTGCTTGAAGAAATGGTTCGCAAGATGAGAGACTTATAAGATAGGCGGGGAAAGGGGTCAAGAATAAAAAAGCGCAGCCGATATAGTCAAAAAGACCACCGGCCTGACAAGGACGCCTCAAGTTTAAAAAAAAGGCGGATTTCCTCCCGCTATGGTTTATAATCGAAGGCATTCGCCGGACGGCATTTTCATGAAAAATTATTTAAAGCAATCCTTTCCCAAATCCGCTACGGCCGCCGAAAAAATCCGGCGGCTCACGGAAATTATCGGACCCGATGATATGCTGGCCATCCTCATCCAGGCCGATCCGGACGCCATCGGCAGTGCCCTGGCCCTGAAACGGCTGTTCTGGAGAAAGGCCAGAAAAATTTTAATTTACCACCTCAATCCGATCCAGCGGGCGGACAATCTGGCCCTGATCAAACTCCTGCGGATCGATATGCAGCCGGTCCGGCATTTGAAACCTGCCCTCGTCACCAAATGGGCCGTCGTGGATTCCCAACCCGGACACTACCCCGACTTCCGGGACATCCCTTTTGATATCGTCATCGACCACCATCCCTGCCACGAAGAATTGCAGGCCCGGTTTTTCGACGTCCGGGAAAATTTGGGCGCCACGGCCACTATTATGACCGAATACCTCAAAGGCGCTAAAATCAGCCCTTCCCAAAAACTGGCTACGGCTCTGTTCTACGGCATAAAAACCGATACGGACAATTTCGTTCGGGGGGCGGTCTTCGAAGATATCAGCGCCTTTTGGTACCTCTATCAATTCATTAACATGAATATCGTCAAAAAAATAGAGTCTTCGGAAATGACCCGCAAAACCCTGGCCAGTTACCGACTGGCCATGGAACGGTTGACCTTTTTAAAAGATATCGCCTACGTCCACCTGGGGGAGGTGGAAAATCCGGACGTCCTGGTTATTATCGCCGATTTTTTTATCCGCTTGGCGGAGGCCACTTGGAGCATCGTCTCCGGGGTGCATAAGGATAAGCTGATCGTCATTTTCCGAAATGCCGAGTTGCGTGGAAACGCCGGAAAAACCGCCCAGGGGCTTTTTGGGCGCTGGGGGGCCCTGGCCGGGGGACATCACGGGGCCGCCCGGGCTGAAATGCCGCTGTCCCTGCTGCCGAAAGACCCCAAAGGTTTGATCGATCCGGGGGTTTTTGTCTTAAGGAATTTGAAAGAGATGAAAAAAAGGCCCTCCAAAGGGGCCTGGACCCCGAAGGAGTTCGAATAACCGCGGCGGTTAGATCAGATGGGTCAGGTGGAAGTAAATAATTCCCAGGTAGATACAATTCACGAGATACAATCCGGCGGCGGCCCAGCGGTGCCGACTCAGGGCCGAAAGAATGGCGGCCGGAATAACGGTCAAAAGCAGTTTGACCGAAACAAAGGTTTCCACACCGGCATTAAGCGCCAGGGCCATAAAGGGGTTTAGCTCGCTGCCGCCCTGCTGGATACAGATCAGGGTGAACCAGACATCCATTACGGAGAAAAAAACCAGGCTGAGGGGAAGAATGATCGATTCGACGGTCAAGGTCCTGGATACCGATAGGGAGATCATGGTTCGCATCCTCTAGATGATATCTTTCGAAAACAAGGTTTGAAATAAATTTAAGATTTAATCGTTAAAAAGCAAATCTCTGGCCAAAAAAAATTTAACCCGGCCGATAGCCCAATGGTCCAAACCGGAAAAGATGGATCAAAAAAGCTCAGGAGGATCATATTATGAAAAAGATCGTAGCCGGGTTCTTAATGGGAACAATGATTCTGGGCGGGGCCCTAAGCGTTTCGGCTAATGGACCTTTTTTCGATCGGGAGAACCGGCAACAGAGACGCATCCACCAGGGGGTGCGGAGCGGAGAAATCACTCCGGGTGAATACCACGCTCTCCGACACGAGCAGGGCGCCATCGAACGCTACCGGCGGCGGGCCTGGGCCGATGGCCGCCTCAGCGCCGGCGAAGCCGGCCGTCTACACCAGATGCAGGACCGAGCCGGCCATCATATTTTCAGGGCCAAGCATAATGCCCATTGGCGTTGACAAAGACCGAACGTCCAACATCGAACATCGAATTTCGGTATTATTAAAGAACAATAAAATTTTTATACTTTAAAAAAGGGCGGCCCCGGAGTTTTTGCCGGGGCCGCTCTTTTTTAAAGGGGCTGGTGCGACATAAAAGTCGGAGCGTTGGGCGGAGATTTACCCTTGAGCACCTCGTGATAAAAGTGGTAGGTCAGGGGATTGCCGGTTTTCAGGACCTCGGAGGAGACCACGTCCCCGACAAAGAGGGAATGGGTTCCCAGATCAACGCAGTCGATTACTTTCGCTTCCAGGAGGGAAAGGCTGTGCTCGGTGACCAGCGGCACCCCGGTCGATCCTTTCTTGAAGGGCACCCCGGCAAATTTATCCCCATCGCGCCCGGACCGAAAACCGAAGGGTCCGATAAAGGTCATGGTGGTGGTATCGTCCAACACCGAAACCCCGAAGACGCCGCTTTGCGTGATGAACTCATGGGTCAGGTTTTTCTTGTTGATGATTACCGCCACCCGCGGGGGATCGGAAGTGACCTGGATGACCGTATTGACGATTTGGCCGTTCAGCCGGTTTCCCTCCCGGGAGGTAACGATATACAGACCATAGCTCAAATCCCGGAAGGCCCGGCGGTCCAGTTCGCTGCCCATAGGTAAAATTCCTTTCCCTTATTGGCCCAGTTGTTTTAATTGCGATTGGTAAAGGGCGATGCGGGCCCTGTCCAGCCGCCGGTAATAATCCCGGATTTTCTTGACCTCCCCCTTGATTAAGGCCTTGACCAGGTCTCCCTCCAGTTCGGCTACCTCCAGCAGGCGGTAATAGTCCAGGGTTTCCTTGAAATGAGCCAGCACGATTAAACCGGTCAGCAGGGGATGGTTGTTGGTCACGTTGGCGTCCTCAAAGGTCAGACCGTGCTCCAGTTCCACCTCCAGCCCTTTGCGGAATTCCTCGGCCTCGATTTTCATCTTTCCCCGGTTGACCTGGGCCAATACCTTTTTGGCTTCGGCCAGGGTCACCGCCGCTTTTTTCTTTTTCGTCCAGTCACTGATCTTCAACTCGCGGCAGACTTTCCTGACTTCGGCTACCGGCACGTATTCCGGAAGGTTCATTCCCTGCTCCTTTCCAACTCGAAAATGTTTGAAAAATATGCCTTATGTTATCGGCGGGGAAAGGAGTTTGTCAAGCTTAACCACCAAGGGCTTGAATTCGCGAAGCGACGGAGTCTTTTGCTTTTTCGGACGTCTTATCCGAAAAAGCAAAAGCGGGTCGATCCTGTTGATCCTGTCTACGCTTTTCTTCGCGTCCTTTGCGCCTTTGCGGTGAAGCCCCGTATCTTTTCTATTGGATCCAGGTAAGATCGGGGCGGGCCTGATGCCAGGAGGTGGCCTGTTCGTAGGCCAGGGCCAGACGCAGGATCAAAGATTCCTGAAAAGGTTGGCCGCAGATCATCAGGCCGATGGGCAGGCCCTGGTCGGTAAAACCGCAGGGGACGGAAACGGCGCACCAATTGAGCAGGCTGCCGATAAAAGTATTCCGCAAGTATCCGGCGTTGAAGGCCTGGTACGTTTCCCAGGAGCAGTCGACTTCCTCCAGCGGCGCCGCCGGGAGGCGGGTGGTGGGTACGATCAGCGCTTCGATATCTCCCAGGCGGCCCTGCACCTGTTCCCGAAAAGCCAGCCATTTTCGCCAGGTGGCGATGTAGTCCGTGGCCGGCAGTTTTCTGCCGGCGATCATGCGCCGGGCTACCACCGGATCCAGTTCCGCAAAATGCCGGTCCAGGAAAACTTCGTTGACTACGCAGGCTTCCGCTGCCGTAAAAAGGGCCCCGTTCCGGTCGGCCAGGATTTCCGCCGCTTCCGGGATCTCCAGGGAGCGGATTTCAGCGCCTAAAGATTGAAAGACGGCGGCGGCCCGGCGAACGGCGTTTTCCGTTTGGGGATCCGCCTGATCGAAGAAAACCGTTTCCGGCACGCCCAATGGCAGTCCCTGAATATCCGGCGGGAGATCGGACAGCAGGTCGGGTGCCGGCACGCAGCGGGTCGCTTCATCCCGGGGATCCAACCCCTGTAAGGCCTGGCAGATCAGCGCCGCATCTGGCACGGTTCGGGTCAACGGACCGATGGAATCCAGATGAAAGCTCAGAGGATAGACGCCGGTCCGGCCGATACGGCCCCAGGTTGTTTTGAGCCCCACCAGACCGCAGAGCGAGGCCGGGATGCGGACCGAACCGGCCGTGTCGGTCCCCAGGGCCGCCGGGACCATCCCGGCGCTTACGGCCACGGCCGAACCGCTGCTGGACCCGCCGGGGACATAGTGCTGTTCCTGCCAGGGATTATGAGGAGTTCCCTGATCGTGGTTGATCCCGACCCCCCCGTAGGCGAACTGAACAGTGCGGGTCTTTCCGATCAGGACCATGCCGGCCCCGGCCAGTCGTTCTACCGCGTGGGCGTCCGTTTTCGCCCGGTGCCGGTTCAATAGCCGGGTGCCGGCGGTAGTGGGAAAATCCCGGACGTCAAAGAGATCCTTAACAGCATAGGGTATCCCGCAAAGCAGACCGGGGTCGGCGCCGGGACGGAAGGCCGCCTCCGCTTTTTCCGCCTCGGCCAGGGCCCGTTCCGGGGTCAGCCGGATGAAGGCTTTAAGGGTCGGATCAATTTCCTGAATCCGGTCCAGCAGCGCCCGGGTGACTTCCACTGGACTTAAGGATCGGTTGCGATAGGCGCGGGCCAGGTCGGTGATGGAAAGGTAGGGGATGGCAGAGACCTTCATGGTTTAAACCCTCATGGTCACGAAGCATAAAAAATTTAATCGGTTCAAGTTTTTCGTAGGGTCGGCGTCCCCTCCGACCGCTCGGCCTTCCAGGGCAGGATGGAGTCCCAAATCTTACCGTGGAAGCTCCAAAAAGCCCTCACCCTCATCCGGTCAGCAGGCGTGACGCCTGCCCTACGCCTAATAATCAATAATCAATTCTTAATTTTTAATTCTTAACGGGACAGATGTTTTTAAACCGGTAACCAGCAACCAGCAACGGTTATTATTTTAGTATTTAACTCCTTCGCCGAACGCCGAACGGTATTTTCGTACTAAAATATCCCCGCTTCACACCCCGCGGCCAGGGTCTGTCCCAGTTCCCGGCATTGCTCCAATACGGCTTCCGTGATCGGCCCCTTGGCGATCACGGGCGGCTGGACCTTTTTAAATTGGAAGCCGCTGCAAATCCGTTCGATGTGCAATAAGCACCCCGAGCCGTCATTGCCGGCGCTGATGAAAACGGCGTAGGGCTTGCGAAAGATACGGGGCTGGCCTCGCAGGGATTCATAGGTCCGGTCAAAGAGGTCTTTGAGGGCCCCGGCCATGTACCCGAAGTACTCCGGTGAACCAATCAGCAGGCCGTCGCAGGCGGTCAAATCTTCCGGTCCGGTTTCCATCGCCGGCAGCACCCGGACCTGTACCCCGGAGATTTCTTTGGCTCCGGCTGCCACGGCCTCGGCCATTTTCTGGGTATTCCCGCCCTGGGAATGATACACGATTAACAAGTTCACCATCCGTCCGGCTCCGGAATGCGGGTCAGGAATTTAAGAACTTTTCCAGTTCCTGGGCATTGAAACCGACCAGATACCGTTCACCCTTTTGAATGACCGGAACCCGCTTCTGCCGGGTAAGCCGCAGCATCCGGGTTACCGCCTCCGGATCTTGGGCAAGATCATATTCCCGGTAGGGGATTTCTTTTTTACGAAAGAACTCTTTCGTGGCCAGACACTCCCCTCAGGCCGGCAGGGAATAAACCTGAATTTCTTCCATGGAGACTCCTTAATGGAACGCCTGAAAAAAACAAATAACTAATAATCAATAATCAATGGTCAATTATTAATTGTCAATGAAAGACAAAGCCATTTCCGATCCTGACTTCGTTCTAAACGACCAGGGAACGATCTAGGGGTTCAAACCCTCCACTTGGCATTTACAATTAACAATTGATTATTGACAATTGATTATTGATGAAGTCAGGCATAACGAAAATCTATTTTCGTACTAAACCCCCATGTAACGCCTGCGGCGTTACACCCACGAAGCATGAAAATTGTCCCAACTATTTGTATTTTAACCAGCAACCAGCAACCAGCAACCAGCAACCAGTGACCAGCAACCGGTAACGGTTTTTTTTTCGTATTAGCCCCCCAGCTTTTCCAGAATCTTCTCCTGGATTTTCTGTTTGAAGACCTCCCGATCGAAGGTCAGGGCGTGGGCCCGGATTTTTTCTCGGTCCAGCCCGGAGGCATGGTTTTCAAGGCGCTCCACGGCCTGGATCAGTGCATCTGCGGTCTGTTCGGGAAAGAAGACCCCGCTGAAAAAATCTCTTCGCCCGCCCAGGTAATCATCCAGGGAAACGACGGTCTCCAGGGCCCCCCCCTTTCCGAAGGCCACCACCGGTCGACCGGAGGCCTGGGCCTCCACCGGGGTGATACCGGCGTCTTCCTCTCCCGGAAAGATCAGGGCGCGGCACTCGCCGTAGTAGCGCTTCAAGCGGGCCGCATCGGCCCAACCCGCCCAAATGATGTTGCTTCCGGATTGCCTTTCCAGTTCGGCCCGCTGGGGACCGGACCCCACGATGACCAGGGGCCGCCCCAGGCGATTGAAGGCTTTTATGGCCAGATCCACCCGTTTGTAAGGGACCAGGGCGGTCACCATCAGGTAAAAGTCCCGGGGCTGGTAGGAGAGATCGAAAAGGCGGGTGTCCACCGGGATGGGCACCACCTCAGCCTCCCGATTGTAATACCGCCGGATGCGTTGGCGCACATGGTCGGAATCGGCCAGGAAATGATCCACCCGCCGGCAGGTAACCACATCCCATTTCCGAAGCCAAGGGGCGATTACGGCCAGGGCGGCCTTGGGCAACCTTCCGGCCCGGGACTCGCGGCCGAAATAGATGTCGTACATATCCCAGACATAACGAATGGGCGTAAAGACATAGGAAATATGCCGGGTCGGCGGGTGCCGGCGGACGTTCTTGGCCACGCAGTGGCTGCTGGAAAGGATCAGGTCATACCCTTTCAGCGACACCCCTTCCATGGCCAATGGGAAGAGGGGGAGGTAGTTGCGGTATTTTTGGGACAGCCAGGGCAGATGCTGAATCCAGGTGGTATGGATGGGATGCTTTTCGATGGTTCCGGAAACCGAACCGGGAAAATGGAAAAGGGTGTAGATATCGGCCCGGGGGAAGATTTCGCAGAAGATTTCCAGGCACTTTTCTCCGCCGCGCATGCCGGTCAGCCAGTCATGGACCAGGGCCACCCGCAGGGTTGGGAGTTGGTCGGATAGGGGTTTCATAAACTGTTTATAAAGGAGTATTGGAGTGATGGAGTAATGGAGTAATGGTGATGAAATACAGCCTTTACTGCTTTCCTTCCAATACTCCAATACTCCAATGCTCCATCACTCCAGTTCCAAATCATTACTCTCCTCCGCCCGCCAGTTCCCGGAAAACCCGCCTCACGGTTTGGGCGGTTTCTTCCCAGGAGAAACGCCGGGCCTGTATTCGGCCCTGCTCTCTGAGGTGCTCCCGCAGAGGGATGTCGTTCAGAATCCGCGCCATGCCCTCCCGGATGTCTTCCGTTCGGTAAGGGTCCACCGCCCATCCGGCGGGTCCGGCGATTTCCGGCAAAGAAGCTCGGTTGCCGATCAGGACCGGGCAGCCGCAGGCCATGGCCTCCAGTACCGGCAGGCCGAATCCTTCATACAGGGAAGGGGCGGCCAGCAGCCTGGCGCCGGAATAGAGCGCGGCCAGTTCAGCATCGCTACAATAAGGGATCCGGATCACCCGCGGGTTTCCGGCGGGCGGCGATCCGGTCGCCGGGATTCCCACGGCGACTAGTCGGCCCTTAAAATTCCCCTCTTGGACCAATTGCTCAAAGGCGGCCAGCACCCGGGGAAAGTTTTTATGGGGTCGCGGATTGCCCACAAACAGGATAAACCCGGCTTCCAGTCCGTACCGTCCGCTGAGGTCCGGGTCCGGATTCCGGGAAAACCAGGAGGGGTCCAGTCCGTTGGGAGTTAACACGATTTTATCCGCGGGGCAATGGAAATAGCGGATGATGTCCTCTTGGGAACTCCGGGAAACGGTAAAGATACGCCGACAGCGATCGGCGGCCGGCTTGACCAGGCCCCGATAGTAAAGGCGGTATTTCCAGCCGTAGTCCGCTGGAAAGACCAGATGAATCAGGTCGTGGAGGGTCAAAATCCCTTTCGCCGCCAGGGAGCGGGGCAGGGCGTACGTGGGGGAATAAAAGAGGTCGAAGGGTTCGTTGCGCAACAGGCGGGGAATGGCCCATTGTTCGCGGAGGGTATAGGGGGGCACGGGGGTTTCCAACCAGGATACCGGAATCCGGGGGGAGAACCCGTCTTTGACCCAGGGGAAGCGGACGATGACCCGGTACTCGTTTCCCCGGTCATGGGTGAGCAGCCGGTCCAGGAGCTGGCGGCAGTAACGGGCTATGCCGTGAGTTTGTCTTTGCAGTACGCGGGCGTCAAAGATGATTTTCATGGTCCGGATCAGGCAGGTTCGGGAAGGGGTCTCTGGATGGATTGGTAAACCGCCAGCGTTTTACGGGCCGCCTCTTCCCAGGTAAACCGGGCGGCCTGCTGCAGACCCATGGCGCGCAACCTTTCCCGTTCCTCCGGATGGCGGATCAGAAAAACGATCATCTCCGCCAGGGCCGTGGGGTCCTCCGGATCGATCAGCAGGGCTGCCGGCCCGACGATTTCCGGAATGGAGGAGCGGTTGGAAGAGATGACCGGGGTGCCGCAGTTCATGGCTTCCAGGACCGGCAGACCGAACCCCTCGTACAGGGAGGGGAAGACAAACATCTCCGCCCCGTTCATGAACAGCGGGAGGTCCTCCCGGGGCACGTAACCGGTGAAGACGATCCGTTCTTTGAAAGGATATTGCTCCAGGAAGCGCTGCAGATTGCCGGTCAGCCATCCGGCCTGACCGCTCAGGACCAGGACGTATTCATTGCTGATCTGCCGGCAGACCTGGGCGAAGGCCTGCAACAGGACGATCAGGTTTTTTCGGGGTTCGATATTTCCCAGGTGGTAGATGAATTTTTTTTCCAGGCCGTAGCGGAGCTTCAACTGCTCCCGGGCCCAGTTCCGGTCCAGGGCCTGGAACAACGGGGTGGGGGCCTCGTGAACCACGGCGATTTTTTCCGGAGGGACCTTGAGAATCCGGATCAGATCCTCCCGGGTATGGTTGGAAACCGAGATGATCTTGTCCGCCCGCCGGACGGCATAACGCAGGAGGTAGCGCATGTAGGCGCCGTACTTCAAGGGGATGGTGTTCGGGAAGAGGAAAGCCACCAGGTCGTGGATGGTGACCACGACCCGGTAATTTTCCTTGCGAAAGGGGATCAGCGAAGCCGGTCCATGGAATATTTCCACCCCGTATTTTTTAAGGCGCAGCGGCAGAATAAAATGTTCCCAGAAGTCGCCGAGCGGGTGGTTCTCATGGGAAAAGATGGTGATCAGCGGGGCGCCCTTCTTTTCCAGGCTGTCGATCAGCTCCAGGTTCTTGGTGCGGGCGATAAAATAATAGCTGGAACCGGAATCCACCCGGAGGAGGTTTTCGATGAGATGCAGCACATAGTTGCCCACGCCGGATCGGGTGGGCAGGATCGTGCGGATGTCGATGGCGATTTTCATAAAGGTCCGGAACGCAAGCTCAAACTTTGGTCGAGGAGAAGGCCGGATGGCTGAAGATCCGCTTCACCAGGGCCAGGTCTTCCCAGACCAGGAGGCGGAAAAGGAACAGGGCGCCCCCGTAAACGATAATAGACAAGACCCCCTTGATCCCCAGCGGCAGTAAGGCCAACCAGTGCAGGCTGAGGGCCATCAGGCCTCCACAAAGCGCCAGCCTGACGAAGCGGCTCCATAAGGGCAGGCGGTACACGGACCGCTGCAGGTGCCCCAGGTAAAAGCCGACCAGCAGGAGTTCCGTGACTACCGTGGTAACGCTGGCCCCCAGATAACCGTAGCGGGGCAGGACGGCCAGGTTGCTGACCAGGTTGAACAACAGGGCCAGGCCGCTGCCCAGGATGATCAACCGCTCCCGATTGAGGGCCAAGAGGACGATCGACAGGGCATAATGCATGAAGATCAAGGGTACGGCCCAGATGATAAGCCGCAGGGAGAGGATCGAGTTCTGAAAAAGCGGTCCGAAGAGGATCACCAGCCAGGGGTCGGCTAAATGGAAGATCAGCAGGACCAGGGGCAGGGCGATGATGACCAGGTAAACCAACGCTTTTTGGTAGCCCTCGCCCAGCCTTTCCGGCTCCTCGCGGCTCATAGACGAAAAGATGGGGAAGAGGCCGGCCATGATCAGATAGGGGAAGATGGACAGGGCTTCGATAATTTTAACCGGAACCGAATACCAGCCGATTTCGGCCGTATCCGATCGTAACAAAGAGAGCAAAATGATGTCCAGCCGGACATAGGCGGTTATAAAGACCAGGGCCAGCCCGATGGGCAGGGCCGAACGGATCAATTGTTTCCAGAGGGGGAAATCCCGACCCAGGCCCAGGGGGGTCACGTTCCGGCGAATGATCCCGCCGTTCAGCAGGCAACTGCCGAAATGGGATACCAGGAGGGCGATCGCCAGTCCCCAGAGACCCAGGCCCAGCCAGAGGGCCAGGAGGCCGAGGAGGACCGTCAAAACCTTGTTCAGGCTTTTGATCAACAACTCGTATTCGAAGCGCTCGAGGCTGTTGGTTATGGCGCCGAAGAATTCGACCAGATGATTGCAAAGGAGGCTGAAAACGCCCAGGATCAGGAGCAGGTACATTTCCCGGGAATAGCCCATGAAAGGCAGGAGGACGAGAGACAGGAGGATCACCCCGGCGGAAAGCAGCAGCCTCAGGGTGAGTATGTTTCCGGCGAACGACGCCAGCCGTTGACGGTCCCGGGACACTTCCCGGATCAACAGAGTGTTCAGGCCCAGGTCCGCCGGGATGGTCAAAAACCCGCCCAGGTAGATCATCAGGGAGTATTTTCCGTAATCCTGATCCCCCAGCGTCCGAGCCACGACGATCACAAAGAAAAGGGCCAGCAGCCGGATTACGGCTTCGGTGGCGAATTTCATGGCGATATTCTTACGGGCTCGCCGGAGCAGACTCATGGTACTCCCAATTGGAAAGGCGGTGAAGGGTCAGTTCCAGCGCGAAGGTGAACGACGGTTGGTTGGCCGGAAGTGCTATCCTTCCTGGTATATTTTTATGTTGGCTTTTTTGCGTAATTGCTGCAGCCATTCCTCCAGCAACCGGCTGCCTTTCTGCTGACGCAACACCTGGGCCAGACGGTCCTGCTGCTGACTGAATTCCTCCGCGGCCGCTTTCCGGTAATCCTTGAAGGCCAAGAACAGGTAAGCCGATCCGGCTTTCAGGACCTTTTCCGGCAGGGGCGTTCCGGTACCGACGGAAAAAATAATCTGGGCATTCTCCGGTGTCTGCGCCCAGGCGGGCAGGTTTTTAAAACGGGAAAAGTAGCCGGATTCCTCGATGGACAAATTTTTCTCCTGGGCCAGTTTTCGCCAGTCCCCGGCCGAACGGGCCTCTTTTAGAAACTTTTCCGCTTCCGCCTGGGCCATCAACCCCGCCTGTTCCTCCAGCCAGTCCTGTTGCACCCGGGATTCCGCCTCGGCAAACGACATGGGCCGGGCTTCCTTTCGTTCCGTGACCTGGAGGATAAAAAAGCCCCGGTCCGGGCCGAATTCCTGGACGGTACTGATTTCCCCTTTTTTAAGGGCGAAGGCCTTGTCGAGAAAGGCCTTTTCCTGCTCCGGACCGGCTCCGCCCGGCTGTCCGTACGTCAGCCAGCCGGTTTCCTGGACGGGTACCCGGTTTTTGGCGCCGAAGGTCTTGAGGTTCCCGATCATCAGCAATTGATCATAGATGTCCTCGGCCTTCTGGTGGGCCGCTTCCCGGGCTCGTTCTCGAACCAGTTGCTGCTGGATTTTGTCCTTTACCTGTTCGAAAGGGAGGGGTTGGTTATTTTTCGGGTCCAGGAATTTCTGGTTGTTCTGCTGGTAATAACTCTGGAGTTCTTTTTCCGGAACGGCCGCCGATCCCTCCAGGGCAACGGGGGCCACCTCGATGAAACCCACCCGGACCTGGGCGGGCGTCTGGTAGCGGTTCGGATTTTTGGCAAAAAAAGCCTGCAATTGCTCCGGAGTGGGCTGCAGCTTTTTGCGGTAGGCCTCGGGATCGAACCGGATCAGGGCAAGGTTGATCTCGTCGGAAAGGTAGGCGTAAAAGTTGCGGACCTCTTCGGGATCCACCTTGATGAAGTTGCTCATGAAGTTTTGGATGCGCTCCATCATGATTTGCTCGGTTTGTTCGGCCTCGAAGGCTTCGACGTTGATCCGTTGCATCTGCAGCAGGCGCTGGTACCGGGAGGGGCTGAACCGGCCGTTTTCCTGAAAGGCCGGAATCTGCTGAATTTTTGAGATCAGCTCGTCCCGGGTAACTGAAAAGCCCAGGTCTTTCCCCAATTGGGTCAGCAGCCTTTGGTCGATCAGGGAATCCATGACCCTTTGTTTGACCTTCAGCTCCTTCAACATTTTGTCGTCCAGGCGGCCGCCGCCCGTATCCTGCAGCCGCCCCAGGTATTGCTGATAGGCCTGCTGAAATTCGTTCTGGGAAATGGTTTTGCCGTTGACCGTGGCGACCCGGGTGGCCCGCTCGGAACGAAAGCTGCCCACTCCCCAGAAAACGAAGACGATGGCCACGGCGAACAGGGCGATTTTAATGATCCAGGACTGGGCGTGTTTACGCATTAAACTGAGCATGGATGAAACGCTCCCTTAATTAATAATTAATTATTGTTTTTTACAAAGTCGGTGATCCCGCCGACCGTTCGGCCTTCCGGGGTCGGCGGGAGTCCCAAGTCTTACCCGGGAGACCCAGCCGGTTATTCCCCTTACCGGGCCGGCGGGCGAGACGCCCGCCCTACGTTTTTTAAATTCGATGTTGGACGTTCGATGTTCGATGTTGGATGTTCGTCTATTAAAATAAAAAAGGGTCTCACCGCAGCAAGACCCTTGGGAGTTGTTGGGGTTCGAGTACCTATTCCTCTTCTTCCTCTTCCAGGGGCTCCAGTTCCACCCCGTCCCGTTCAAACTGGGCGTCGCGCAGGGCGGTGGCCTTTTCAACCTCCTCGTCGCTCCAGGGTTCGATGAT
>JACRCK010000171.1 GCA_016219065.1 Deltaproteobacteria bacterium | reverse complement strand
GAGGATATCATTTCCGGAAAGGTGAAGACCGTAGCTTTGGAAGGGCTGGTATCAACGGAAACGATTCGCTCCCTGGGGAAGGCCAAGGGGGACCGGCCTTTTATCACCGCCCGGGTGCAGGATCCCGATCTGGTCCAGGAGCTGGAAAAAGTCGGAGTGAAGTTCACCGGCCGGATCGAGAACAAGATCGTTAAATTTTTTACCAACTGGATCCTGCCCATGCTCTTTTTTATTCTGGTCTGGGGCTTCCTGATGAAGCGGATGGGCGGGGCCGGAGGCGGCCTCCTGTCCATCGGCAAGAGCAAGGCCAAAGTATTCATGGAAAAGGACATCAGCATCCGCTTCGATGACGTGGCCGGCATCGACGAGGCCAAGGAGGAACTGAAAGAGATCATCGAATTCCTGAGAAATCCTCAGAAATTTCAGCGCCTGGGCGGGAAAATCCCTAAAGGGGTGATGCTGGTGGGCGCGCCGGGCACGGGTAAAACCATGCTGGCCAAGGCGGTGGCCGGAGAAGCCAATGTGCCTTTCTTCAGCCTCAGCGGTTCCGATTTCGTGGAGATGTTTGTCGGGGTGGGGGCGGCCCGGGTGCGGGACCTCTTCCTGCAGGCCCAGGAAAAAGCCCCTTGCATCATTTTTATCGACGAACTCGACGCCCTGGGCAAGGCCCGGGGGATCAATCCCATGGGCGGGCACGACGAACGGGAACAGACCCTCAACCAGTTGCTGGTGGAAATGGACGGCTTCAATACGGAAAAAGGGGTCATCATCATGGCTGCCACCAACCGCCCGGAAATCCTGGACCCCGCTTTGCTCCGACCGGGGCGGTTTGACCGGCACGTAATGCTCGACAAGCCGGATGTAACCGGACGGGAGGCCATCCTGAAGGTCCACGTCAAAGGCGTAACCCTGGCGCCGGGAGTGGATCTGAAAACGATCGCGGCCCGGACCCCCGGCTTCGTGGGAGCGGACCTGGCCAATATCGTCAATGAGGCCGCCCTGCTGGCGGCCCGCAAGGACAAACAACAGGTGGACATGGAGGACTTCGACGAGGCCATCGACCGGGTCGTGGCCGGCTTGGAGAAGAAAAACCGCCGGATGAATGAAAAAGAAAAGGAAATCGTGGCCTACCATGAATCCGGCCATGCCATCGTGGCCGAAGTGCTGCCCAATGCCGACCCGGTGCACAAGGTATCGATCATCCCCCGCGGCGTGGCGGCCTTGGGTTATACCCAGCAACTGCCGACGGAAGACCGCTATCTCATGACCAAAAGTGAACTGCTGGATAAGATGAGCGTCCTCTTCGGCGGACGGCTGGCCGAAGAAATTATTTTCAAAGAGATCTCCACCGGGGCGCAGAACGACCTCCTGCGAGCCACGGACATTGCCGAACGGATGGTTCGGGAGTTCGGTATGAGCGACCTGGGGCTGGTGACCTTTGAAAAAGAAAGACGCCCCTTATTCCTGGAGACCGGGATGGGTTTTGACACCGGGCGGCAGGTCAGCCAGGAGACGGCCCGGGCCATCGACCAGGAGGTGAGCAAGATCATCGAGCTGGCCAGGTCCACGGCCGCGCAAATTCTGGAGGGGCATCAGGAGCAGTTGAAGATCCTGGCCGGTCGTTTGCTGGAAAAAGAGGTGGTAGAGGGCGAAGAACTGCGGGAGATGCTCAAGGAGCAAGGTGGCCAAGAATAAGAGGTTGGCCCATGGATTTAGACAAACCTAGTCGCTTGTATGCCCTCTGGATCCGGTATAAGTTTGTACCCCTGCCCTGGAAGGTCCTCCCGATTGTCCTGATGCTGCTGGCGATTTTCAGCCTGGATAGCCGCTGGCTGCCGGGCTCCTACCTGCCACCGGAAATTCTGCACCGTCTTTACTACCTACCCATCGTTCTAAGCGGACTGCTGTTCGGGTACCGGGGCGGGGTAATCTCCGCCGCCGTAGTGACCCTCCTCTTTATCCCCCACTGGACGGGGGGGAGTCTCTTCCGCGGCAATCAGGGCGGGAGTTGGGAAGAGATCGTCCTCTTTTTTGCCTTCGGGCTGCTGATCGGGTTGTTGGTGGACCGGGAGCGCCTGGAAACGCAGCGCCGACAGGATCAGGCGCATTTGGCCATTCTGGGGGAGGCGGCCGCCACGGTGGCCCATGAATTGAAGAACCCGATTGTCACCATCGGGGCCCACATTCTTAGAATGCAGCGTAGGCTGATGCCGGACGATCCCCACCAGGAACGGCTCTCCCTCATCTTTCGGGAATGCCAGCGGGTGGAACTGCTGTTGAAGGACATGGTCCATTTCGCCCGTCCCATGCACCTGAATCTCGAGCCGACCGATATCAATCTGCTGATCAAAAAGATCCTGGAGGTCGTCGGCCCCCAGGCCGAAAAAATGCAGATTCAGCTCAGTTCCAATCTGGAGGGGGATCTGCCCCTGCTGCCCGTGGATCAGACCCGCCTGACTCAGGTTATATATAATTTGATTCTGAACGCCATCCAGGCCTGTCCTTCCGGCGGCCTGATTTTAGTCGAAACGAGCAGAAAAAGGCATCAGGTCCAGATCGAAGTAGCGGACAGCGGCTGCGGGGTGGAGCCGGAATTTCGACAGAAAATCTTTCATCCCTTCTTTTCCACCAAAAAAGAGGGGTCCGGGATGGGCCTGGCCATCTCCCGCAGGATCGTCGAGCTGCATCAGGGGAAATTGCACTGCCGGCCTAATCAACCCCAGGGGTCCGTTTTTGTCCTTGTCCTGCCGGTTAAAAAAAATTAAACTCCCCGTAATCTTTTAACCCTTTGATATCTTTTTTTTAAAGGGTCATAAGATTACTTAACTTATAGGACAAAGCCCCGGTCTGATAAGGAAAAAGAAATCCTTTTTTTGGGACAGGTTATCATGCGAGAGCAAAGGAAAATATGAAACGAATCCTCCTGGTTCTTTTGATTGTTTTAGTCGTAGCCGGCACCGCCGGGGGATTTATCTGGTACCGCCAATCCCGGGATGCCGCCCCCCGCTATCGGACCGAGACGGTGTCGCGGGGCGATTTATCGGCCCAGATCATTGCTACCGGGACGGTCAATCCGGTGACCATCGTCCAGGTGGGCAGCCAGATATCCGGTACAATCCTGAAATTATTCGCCGACTTCAACACGGTGGTTAAAAACGGGCAGGTTATCGCCCAGATTGATCCGGCCTTATTTCAGGCCAAGGTGGATCAGGCCAAGGCCGACTTGAAAAACGCCCAGGCCACGGTGGAAAGAGAAAAAGCAACCCTCCTGGACAACCAACGGACCCTGAAACGGTACCAGAGCCTGCTGGCCCAGGATTTGATCGCCCAAATGGACGTGGATACGGCCCAGACGAAGGTCAATCAGTCCCAGGCCACCCTGAATTCGACCTTGGCCCAGGTGGAAACAGCCCGAGCCAACCTGGCCTCGGCCCAGACCAATCTGAATTATTGCACCATCCGGTCCCCGGTGAACGGCATCGTGATCTCCCGCAATGTGGACGTGGGGCAGACGGTGGCCGCCAGCCTTCAGGCCCCTACGCTGTTTACCATCGCCCAGGATCTGCGGGAAATGGAGATTCATACCAACGTGGACGAGGCGGATATCGGCCGGGTCAAGCTGGGCCAGGAGGCCCGTTTTTCGGTGGACTCCTTTCCCGGAGAAAACTTCACCGGCCGGGTCGGCCAGATTCGCAATGCCGCCACCACGGTCCAGAACGTGGTGACCTATGACGTGGTCCTGGAGATCGAAAACCCGGACCTGAAACTGAAGCCGGGTATGACCGCCAACGTTTCCATAATCGTGGAGGAAAAGGAGAACGTCCTGCGGGTCCCGAACGGGGCCTTACGCTTCAAGCCGCCCGCCAAGGGCGAAAAAAGCCGGCCGGAATCCAAAAAAACGCGAACGGGACCCGTGGTCTGGCTGCTGGGACCGGAAAATAAATTGAAACCGGCGCCGGTGCAGACGGGCATCAACGACGGCAAATACACGGAGATCCTCCAGGGCGCCCTCAAGGAAGGGGACCTGGTGGTGGTGGAAGCCCTTTCCGCCGAAGGCAAGAAAGCCGCTTCGCCGCCCAACCAGAAATCCGGCGGTCCGACCCGGGGATTCCGGCTCTAAAGCCCATGGCGCCGCTTATTCAGGTCACCGATCTTGGTAAAACCTACCAGGTGGGGGATATCGCCATCCCGGCCCTATCCGGCGTCACTCTGGCCGTGGATACCGGAGAATTCGTTTCGATCATGGGCTCCTCGGGTTCGGGGAAATCCACTTTTATGAATATTATTGGCTGTCTGGACGTCCCGACTGAAGGGTCTTACTTTCTGGACGGCATTTCCATCCAGACCCTCAGCCGGGACGAACTGGCCCGGATCCGCAATCAGAAGATCGGGTTCGTCTTCCAGGGCTTCAACCTGCTGGCCCGCACCTCGGCCCTGGAAAATGTGGAGCTGCCCCTGGTTTATAGTGCCGTTCCCGCCCGGGATCGAAAAGAGTTGGCCGTTGAAGCCCTGAAAGCC
Source organism: Deltaproteobacteria bacterium (assembly GCA_016219065.1). GTDB lineage: Bacteria > Desulfobacterota > RBG-13-43-22 > RBG-13-43-22 > RBG-13-43-22 > JACRCK01. The sequence goes on along the minus strand of JACRCK010000171.1, from coordinate 3,162 downwards.
GTCGGCCTGGAAGGGCGGGAGGACCACCACCCCAATCAGCTTTCGGGGGGCCAGCAACAGCGGGTGGCCATCGCCCGGGCCCTGGTCAACCGGCCGGCCATCCTCCTGGCCGACGAGCCCACCGGGAACCTGGATACCCGCACCAGCATGGAGATCATGCAGCTCCTGACCGGTCTGAACGCCGAACAGAAGATCACCATCGTCCTGGTTACTCACGAGAGCGATATCGCCGCCTTCACCCGCCGAAAAATTGTTTTTAAGGACGGACAGGTGCTGGAGGACCGCCTATTGGTTCCGCAGGAGAAGGAAAGGTGAGGATCGTCTCCAGTTTAATCGTAGCCTTACGGGCCCTGCGGGTCAACAAGCTGCGCTCCTTTCTGACCATGCTGGGCATCATCATCGGGGTGGGGGCGGTGATCGTCATGGTGGCCATTGGCGCCGGGGCTAAAGATATGATTTCCAAGCAGATCGCCAGTATGGGCTCCAACCTGATCATGGTCCTGCCGGGGGCGACGACGGCCGGAGGGGCCCGCATGGGGCTGGGATCGGTCTCCACCCTGACCTCGGACGACGCCAAGGCCATCAAGGAGGAATCTCCGGCGGTCAAGGAGGTGGCCTCCATCTGGGGCGGGGTGACCCAGGTGGTGTACGGGAATCAGAACTGGAATACCGGGGTCAACGGGACCCCGCCCTCGTTTTTTTCGATCCGGGAATGGCCCGTCGAATCCGGCCGGATTTATACCGAACAGGAGGATGCCGGGTCGGTCAAGGTGGCGGTGGTGGGCCAGAGCGTGGTGGAAAACCTTTTCGGCAGTGAAAGTCCCCTGGGGCAGATCATCCGCATCAAAAAGGTCCCTTTTACCGTGGTGGGCGTCCTGTCCCGCAAGGGCCAGTCGGCCCGGGGCGACGACCAGGATGACGTGGTCTACATCCCCCTTTCGACCTCCCAAAAAAAGGTCTTCGGCAGCGCCCTGCCCAAAACGGTGCGCATCATCCTGGTCCAGGCCCAATCGCTGGAGCTGATGGCGGACGCCGAAAAACAGGTCAACGACGTGTTGAAACAGCGCCACCGGACCCAGCCCGGACAATTGGCCGATTTTACCGTCCGCAACCTGACCGAGATCATGGCCACGGCCCAGCAGTCGGCCAACATCATGTCCCTGCTGCTCGGCTCCATTGCTCTGGTCTCCCTCATCGTGGGGGGGATCGGCATCATGAATATCATGCTGGTGTCCGTGACCGAACGCACCCGGGAGATCGGCATCCGCATGGCGGTGGGGGCCCGTTCCTGGGACATCCTGTTTCAGTTTCTGACCGAATCGATCGTTTTGAGCCTAGTCGGGGGGTTGATCGGGGTGACCCTCGGAGTGATCGGGGGCCGGGTGATGGCCTATTTTACGGAGTGGAATATTCTGATCTCGTACTCGGCCCTGCTGGTATCCTTTTCTTTTGCCGCGGCGGTGGGGATTTTTTTCGGCTTCTACCCGGCCCGCAAGGCCTCGCGCCTGAACCCGATCGATGCGCTCCGCTACGAATAAGGGAAACGGAGCGCCGAGCGGTAGGAAATCTGGGAAAAATTAGTAGTTACAACCAAAGGGTAGGGGAGGCTTTAGCCTCCCCAAGGGGCGACTAAAGTCGCCCCTCCCCAATCATCCATACCGGCTTCCAAAACCTTAAGATCTTTTAAACCAAGCCCATCAAAAACCGGTCCGCAGGAATGACCCGGATACCCGTCCGGCGGTCCTCAAATTCAGCTTTGCCCTCCAACGTTACCAGGAAGGACTGCGGAACGTTTAATTTCCGTTTATAGTAATTCAAGGAAGTAAGGTTGCGGTCGTTTTTGATTTTGCATTCCACCAGCAGCCAGGGCCGGTCTTCCCATAAAATCAGAAAGTCTACCTCCCGTTTCTCCAGGTCTCGCAGGTAATAGAGCCCCACCCGGAAACCTTCCCTGTCTTCGAAATTATGACACCATTTCAACAGGTGGGAGGCTACCAGGTTTTCAAAGCGCGGTCCTTCTTCTTTAACCTCCGACCAATCCCAGAGATAATATTTGGCTTCCTTTTTTAAGGCTCTAAAAATATCAAGATAATTTTGGAATTATTTATGCTTTTATAAAATACAAGCTTCCGTTGGTTTGGGTTCCCCCGTTCTTGATCCCGCCCGGCGATACGGCCCTCCGACTCGGACGCTGGTTTGGCACGGGGTCGGAAATCTGGATGAATCTGCAAAAGAATTATGAATTACGCCTGGCGGAGATGGATATAGGCGATAAGTTGGAAAGGATACCACGGTATCAGGGGGCAGGGAAGGCGGGCGACGAATTGCCTGCATAAACTCCCAACCCTTATTAGCTGTCGAGCGTAAATTGCCAGCAGGAAAATAGCGTGCGGACGGATGATGATCGAAGGGGTAATGCCGGTGGGGCTTGAGAAATAGGAATGCTCATTGATGCCTGGCCCGGGCGTATTCCGAAATGTAGGCCATGCCTAACAGAAACAGGGCGATGAGGATGGTGCCGACGGTGAAACGATGGAAGAAGAAACGGCTGATGATGATGGCCAGCCCCGCGCTAAGGAGGGCGCGGATGATAAATTTAAAAAAGGGTGACACGGGTTGCTCCTGTTCATTCACGAAAAATACTTTTAAGACACAGAATATGGGCTGCTGAATAACCGGGAAAAACCTCCGGAGAACCGCTCCAGCATTAAGACCGACTCGGTCTATCCCTTGACCCAGGCCCCCTTACCCCAGCCCTCTCCCCCAAAAGGGGCGAGGGAGCCCAAAGGTACCGCCTGGGGTGTGGTACCCTCGGCGATGACACCCTACCCCAAAGGATAATGAGTCATCAATAACAGGCGGTGAATATCGAGTTTTTCAATATACCACATTGGTTCCCGGCTGTGAACCCCGGGAGATTAATTTTTTACGGAGCCAGTCCAGGGCCATGACCGTTACCCGCTCGGGCAGGGTGGCCGGACTGCCGCCGATTTTATGTTCATAGGTTTCGGATTTTTTCCCGCGAACGTAGCCCAAGCGCAGCCACTGTCCCGTTTCAGCCGGTTCCACCACCAGCCCCAATCCGGCCTCGGTTTTGAGGTGCTTCCGGACAGTTATGGCCAAAGCAACTGCCTGCTCACTTCCGGGTGGCATATTCCAGGG
>JACRCK010000005.1 GCA_016219065.1 Deltaproteobacteria bacterium | reverse complement strand
GGTGATGGTGGTCAGGATACCCAGGTCGTCGAGCATGGACGGGCGTAGGTTCCGGGACATCCGCCGCACTTCCTCGATCGTGTTCTTGATCATGGGGAGGACCTGTTTCAGGGATTGCTGGTTTTTCGGATCCGCCCCCCCTTCGGATTTTTTCATCATCTTCTCCAGGCTGAAGTTGATCGCCGAGAGGGCCTGGCCGATTCCGTCGTGAAGTTCCATGGCCAGATGTTGCCGCTCCTTTTCCTGGGCGCTGATCAGTTTGGCCGACAGATCCCGCAACTCCTGTTTGGAATCCAGCAGGGCGCGTTCGGTTTTTTTCCTTTCGCTGATATCCACCCCAACGCCGATCAGATAGGTGGTTCCTTCCAATTCCAGACGCACCCCGGTCAGCAAATAAGGCGTCAATAAACCGGTTTTGGCGACCAGAGTGGCTTCCACGGAAGAACGCCCCTGGGCAAAGGTTTCCTGAATCCTTTCCCGGACCCGCTCCCGGTCGTCTTTCAGAAAAAAATCCAGGGCGTTCATCTTGCGGATATCTTCCGGAGGGTACCCGGTTATTTTTTCCAAGTTTTCATTCCAGCGGATCATGCCGCCGGATTCGTCGAACAGGTAAAAAACCCCGGGCAGGCTGTTGATGACCGAGTCCGAAAAGTCCTTTTCCGCCCTGGATTTCCATTCCGCCCTTTCCCGATCCGCCACTTCCCGCTGCAGTCGTTCGTTAGCCCGCACCAATTCGTCCGTTCTTTCCCGGACCCGTTCCTCCAATTGGCTGCGATGCCGCTTCAATTCTTCTTCCGTCTCCTTGAGCTCGGTAATATCTACCACGGTTCCGATGTTGGCCGGCCGTCCCAGATAACGGGCGGTCATCCCCCGCAGGTCGGCCCAGGCGATGGAGCCGTCTTTTTTGAGGGCCCGGAACGTATAGCGGAGGGGATAAATAGTCTCCCTTTCCCGGCGGAGGCCCCGATTGCGGACAATCGGCCGATCCTGGGGGTGGACCAAATGCCAGAACTTTTGCCCGATCAGATCCTCCTCCCGATCATAGCCCAGCATTTCCACCAGTCTCGGATTGACATATTGGAACTGCCCGTTCTGGATGACATAAATCCCGGCCAGCGAACATTCGGCCAGGGTCCGATACTTGTCCACCGTGGACCGGTATTCCTCCAGCGCCGATTTGAGGAGCTGATTTTCTTTTTCCAGGGCTTGTAGCCGAACGGCCGTTTTCCGATCAGGCCCGGATGGATTGGTTTTTTGCTTCACGGCTGCCTCCTTTCCCGGAGACCGGGTTTTTTAAATCACGTTCGGCCAAGGATCGAAATGAAATGTAACCGGCCCGGGGGACTGCTGAATCCAGCAGAGTGTACGACTTTCCCCAATCTTCTTCAATGGATTTCCTTCCGACCCGGCTTGCCAAATCACTTATTTACCGCTATATAAAAAAAGTTGTTTGATGTAAAAAGATACGTCCGTTCCCAATAAATAGCAGAGAGGAGTCACGGCCTTATGGAAGAAATAGCCATTCAGGATAAGTATTACACCCGGGGCATCTGTTTCGGCTGCGGGCCGACCAATGAAAAAGGGCTGAAAATAAAGAGTTACGTGGACGGCGACCGGGTAGTGGCCCGCTGGAAGGCGGAACCGCACCACCAGGCTTTCGAGGGGGTCCTTTGCGGCGGGATCATCGGGACCCTTTTGGACTGCCATTCCAACTGGACCTCGGCCTGGCACCTGATGGTCAAAAACGGGTTGGACCAGCCGCCCTGCACGGTGACCGGGGAATTTGCGGTAAAGCTGCTGAAGCCCACCCCGATCGACGAGCCGGTAGAGCTGTCGGCCGCGGTGGTCGAATCCACCAAGAGCAAGGCCGTGATCGAGACCACCTTGTCCTATAAAGGCGAGGTGACGGCCACCTGCCGGGGCACTTTCTTTGCGGTGAAGCCGGGGCACCCGGCGTATCATCAGCGTTGAAAAGACAGAGAGCAGAGAGCAGAAGACAGAGGACAGAGATCAGAGGTCAGAGGACAGAGGACAGAGGACAGAGGACAGAGAACAGAGGTCAGATTGCGGAGGTCGGAGACGTAGGGTGGATCAACCGACGCGGATCCACCGGGCCTAGGTATAGAACGATTACCGGCTCCGGAAGATTGGCATAATTATTCCATCCTTCCCCTTAAAACAATACCTCACCCGTCTGCGTCAACTCGTACCCGCCCATAGCCCGGACGGCCTCCTTATACTCATCCGACCGGATGACTGCCAGTAAGGCCTGGATCTTCTCCTCCTCCCAGTATTTTTCCGGGATGACCAGGTCGTACCGTTCCTGGACCACGGGGATGAAATCCAGGTCCAGGGCTTTGGCGGCGGCAAAAATGCCCATGCCCACGTCGGCCCGGCCGCTGAGCACGTTCACGGCTACGGCCATGTGGGTGAATTCTTCGTCCTCATACCCCCGAATCTTAGACGGGTCGATCCCCAGTTCTTGCAAGCGAAAATCCAGCAGGATCCGGGTACCGGATCCGGCCTGGCGGTTGATCAGGGTCAGGTCCGGCCGGGTCAGGTCTTCCAATCCCTTAATTCCTTTCGGGTTGCCCTGCGGCAGGATCAGGCCCTGCTGGCGGAAGACCAGGTTGAGCCCCTTGACCGGCAGGTCCGGGAGCAGTCGTTGGATATAGGTGGTATTGTACTCGCCGGTCTCCGGATCCAGGAGGTGTGAACCGGCCAGGTGGGCGATGCCCCGCTTCAGGGCCAGGAGGCCGCCGGTGCTGCCCACGTTGCTGGAGGTCAGGCGGAAACGGGGGAACCGGCGGGTCAGGAAATTGCCCAGGAGATCGAGGGTATTGTCGTGGCTGCCGACGATGACCACGGTCTGGGAAATGACCTGTTGGTCACGGAGCAGTTCGGCCAGAACGGGTTCGTTCTGGTTCAGGCCTTCGGCATTGGCCGGGATGCGGATGATCCCGTCGGCCCGGGTCAGGGAGGTGATGGTCCCGGCCCCCCGCGGCAGGGGATTGGCGATGACCCGCTCGCCCACCAAGCCGAGGTTCACCCGCAGAAATTCTTCCTGGCCCAGCTTGGAGGGGAAAGAACGGGCCGGGAAAACGGCCAGTTGCTTGCGCTCCGGGGCGACCAGGCCCTGCATTTGAAACAAGATCGGGCGGGCGAACTGCTCGAAGGAGATGGTGGCCGAAACCGGATAGCCGGGATTGCCGATGACCGGCTTTCCCCGGACGACTCCCAGAATGGTTGGCTTACCGGGCATAATGGTTACGCCGTGGACCAGGACCCGGCCCAGGGCCTGGACGGCCGAAAAGGTGTAATCCTCGCTGCCCGACGAGGAACCGGCGTTGAGGATCACCAGCTGGCAGTCCGAGGCCGCCGCTTCCGCCAGGGCGGCCTGAATTTTTTCGGGCTGGTCGGTGACGATCCCCCGGCGCTCGGGCCGGCCCCCGCATTCCTGGACCAGGCCGCTGAGGACCCGGGTATTGAACTCGGGAACTTTCCCGGCGGGGAGGGGTTTGTCCTGCAGGTCGGGCCAATCCAGGAGTTCGGACCCGGTGGGGATCAGGATTACCTTCGGCTGTTTTTTTACAGCCACCTTGAAAATACCCCCGGCGATCAGGGCCCCCAGGTCGTAGGCGTTGATCCGGTGTCCCTGGGGCAGCAGCAGTTCGGTGGCCACCATGTCTTCGCCCAGCTTGCGGACATTCTGCCAGGGATAGGCGGAGGCCTGAATTTCCAGCCGCTCTTCATCCAAAGGGTTGAGATTTTCCACCATGATCACGGCGTTGGTCCGAGGGGGAAGGGGGTGGCCGGTGTTGATCCAGAAGGCGTCCTGCCCGATCGCCAGACGTTTCGGCCGCTCGATGCTGGCCCCGAAGGTGTTTTCAGCCCAGACGGCAATGCCGTCCATGGCCGCGGCATGAAAATTGGGAGAAGAGAAGCGGGCGAAAACCGGACCGCTTAGAACCCGTCCCAGGGCTTCCGTCGTGGAGAGGTCTTCATCCCCCAGCAAGGAAGAGTAATCGAGGCAGTTGAAAAAAATGTCCCGGGCTTCGGCCAGGGATTTCATCTCGAAGTAGATTTTGCGTTTCATGTTTTTCCCCAAACCAACAATTTTAGTAATTAGTAATTAAGAATTGATTATTGATTATTAAATTCCTGTCTTCTGTTTTTAACCGCCGAAAGGCAATTATCAATAATCAACGGTTAATTATTAATTATTAACGAAAAAACTTAAAAAAGCACGACCTCCACCCATTCCCCTTTTTCCTTCCCTTCTGTAAAACGATCGATGCGGACCAGCCCGTCGGAGCGGACCAGGGTGGAGATCAGGCCGGATTGTCCCAGGATCGGTTCGGCTTCCCACCCCTGGGGGCCGGCTTGGAGGGCGACTCGAATATAGTCGTCACGGCCCTGGGCGGAGGCGAGGTTGCGGGTCAACCGGGCCTGCAAACCGGGATTGATTTTGACCGGATCCGCACCCTCCAGGCGGTGCAGACAGGGTTTTACAAAAACCGAAAAGACCACCATGGCCGACGCCGTGTGGCCGGGGAGCCCCCAGAGCACCTTTTCGCCGATCCGGGCCAGGATGGTCGGTTTCCCGGGGCTGATGGCGATGCCGTGGGCCAGGATCCGGGAGGCGGGGAAGGATTCGATGACCTCCAGGGTAAAATCCCGGGTCCCCACCGAACTGCCCCCTGAAATCAGAACCACGTCCGCCCGTTCCAGACCTTCCCGGCATTTTTCCTTGAGGTCTTCCCGGGAGTCCCGGGTCAGCCCGAGAAAAAACGGGATCCCGCCGGATTTTTCGACCAGGGCCGGCAGGGTATAGGCATTGATGTCCCGGACAAAGCCCGGCGCCGGTTCCCGGTCGATGGGCACGATCTCATCCCCGGTGGAAATGATCGCTACCCGCGGTTGCCGAAAGACGGGCGCCTGCCGGATCCCGACCCCGGCCAGGAGACCCAGATCCTGGGGGCGCAGGCGGTGCCCGGCGGGAAAGACCGGCTGTCCCTGTTTCAGGTCTTCGCCAACCCGGATCAGGTGGTCGCCGGGCGAGACCGACTTGAAAATCTCGATGGTCCCGGGATCCAGGACCTGGGTATATTCGATCATGGCCACGGCGTCCGCCCCCGGCGGGAGCATGCCCCCGGTGGCGATGCGCAAGCACTGGCCGGGGTTGACCGGCCAGCGGGCCGATTGACCCATGGCGATTTCACCGGCCAGCGTCAGCAGAGCGGGAATGGACTCCGACGCACCGAAGGTATCCCTGGCCCGGACGGCGTAGCCGTCCATGGTGGCCCGGTGGAAATGGGGCAGGTCCTCGGGGGAGTGTATGGGCGCGCTCAATACCCGGTTCAAAGATTCCCTCAGGGAAACGGTTTCCGAACCCAGGGCCGGCAGCGCCGCGATGAGTTGGATAACTTCTTCCGGGTGCTTGACTTGAAAAAATGGTTTCATGGAACCTCAATATGGTAACGGATCGGTTTCCCCTCTCGGCACCCGGGGCGGGAATTGCCGTTGACAGTGGACCGGAAAATTCGTATTATGTAAAAAATGGCATAGGATTGCAACCGATAAACGCGAATGCTCTTCGACCCTTTCAACCGTCGTCTCAATTACCTGCGCATCTCCCTGACCGACCGCTGCAATCTGCGGTGTCTCTATTGCATGCCCGAGGGAGGGGTTCCCAAGCTGGCTCACGAAGACATCCTGAGCTACGAGGAGCTTCTGCGTCTGGCCCGGCTCAGCGTCGCCCTGGGCATCGAAAAGATCCGGCTCACGGGGGGGGAACCCCTGACCCGCAGGGGGGCGATCCCTTTCATGGCGGAACTGGCCCGGATCCCGGGGATCAAAGATATCAGTCTGACCACCAATGGGATCCTGCTGGCGGAGAAGGCCCAGGCCCTCTGGGAGGCCGGGATGCGCCGCATCAACATCAGCCTCGACTCCCTGAATCCGGCCGTCTACGCCGGGATTACCCGACACGATCTCTTCCACCAGGTCTGGATGGGCATCCAGGCCGTCGAGGCCCTGGGGTTCCAGCCGATCAAGATCAATGTGGTGGCCTTGAAAGGCCTCAATGAAAATGAAATCCTGGCCTTCGGACGCCTTTCCCGCGACAAGCCCTATCATATTCGCTTCATTGAATTTATGCCCGTAGGGTCGGCGGCGGGCTGCCAATCGGACCGCTTCCTCCCGGCCGATGAGATCCTGGCCCGGTTGCAGACCCTGGGGCCCCTGGAATCGATCAACGGCCAGGGTCTCGACGGGCCGGCCCGGCGTTGGGCCTATCCCGGGGCCCGGGGTGAAGTCGGTCTGATCAGCCCCATCAGCCACCATTTCTGCCCCTCCTGCAACCGTCTGCGGTTGACGTCGGACGGAAAACTCCGGACCTGTATCTTTTCCGATAATGAAACCGACCTGCGGCAGCCCCTGCGGCAGGGTGCCAGTGACGATCAACTGGAAATGATCATCCGGGAGGCCACTGCCTCCAAACCCAAAGAACATCCCCTCCATTCCCCCGTCGCTCCCCAGCGCTGCCAGCGTCAGATGTCCGCCATCGGGGGCTGACGCCGCGCCGAATTTGGTGGTTGATTTTAAGATCGACCGCTGCTATTATGCGCTTTTTTAACGCCGACCCGGCCGAAATCCCATGATTTTACCCCATATTATCGCCGAAAGAAGAATCCAGGAAGCCCAGAAAAACGGGGAGTTCGACAACCTCCCGGGTAAAGGGAAACCCTTGCAGTTGGAAGACGACAGCCAAGTCCCGGAAGAGTTGCGCCTGGCCTATAAAATCCTGAAGAACGCCGACTGCCTCCCCCCGGAACTGGAATTGAAAAAAGACATCGTCCGCATGGAGGAAATGCTCCGCAGCGTGGAGGACGTGAAGGAAAAATACCGACTGATGAAGAAACTCAACTTTCAGATCATGAAATTGAACATGATGCGCAGGGTATCCCCCCTGCTGGAGGATGACCAGGTCTATTACGACAAAGTGGTGGAACACCTCTCGAAATCAGACGAAGGAAAGTGAGGGGAGCCCGCCATGGATATGAAACGCGATTACTACGAGGATATTCAGCTCTTTGAGAGCAGGGTCGTTCTTTTCTGGGCCGTCGCCTTTCTGGCTTTCCTCTTCTCGCTTCCTCTTTATACCGCTTCCTATTATCTCTTTCTATGCAATATCATCATGGTCCACGTGATCATGGCAGTGGGGCTCAATATCCTCATGGGCTACACCGGCCAGATCTCCCTGGGGCACGCCGGTTTTTTTGCCATCGGGGCCTACGGGACGGCCCTGCTGATGACCAAGCTGCAACTGCCTTTCCTGCTGGCCCTGCCCCTGGCCGGGTTTATCGCCGCCTTTTTCGGTTTTATCCTGGGCCTGCCCGCCCTGCGTCTGGAAGGCCCGTACCTGGCCATCGCCTCCATGGGGTTCGGGCTGACCATCATGCACGTCATCGGCCGCTGGGAGGTTTTCGGGGGGCGCATGGGCATCCAGGCCCCTCCTCTGGATCTGGGGTTTCCGTTACTGGGGCTGAGCTGGGTGGTGAAATCGGACCTAGGCAAGTACTATCTTATTTTAATCATCACGATCCTGCTGGTCGTGGCCGCCAGGAATATCATGAAAACCCGGGTGGGGCGTTCTTTCGTGGCCATCCGGGACAGCGACATCGCCGCCGAAGTGATCGGCATCAACCTGACCAAATATAAAACCCTTTCCTTCATGGTCAGCTCCTTTTATACCGGAGTGGCCGGAGGACTGTTCGGGTTCGTCCTGGGATTTTTTGACCCTTTCACCTTTACCCTCCTATTGTCCATCATTTTCCTGGTCATGGTGGTAGTGGGGGGGTTGGGGTCCATCATGGGCTCCATCGCCGGGGCGGCCCTGATCACGTACCTGCAGTACAGCCTGCTGAAGAACGTGGGCGAGAAACCGATTATCGGCGACCTCCTGGTGGCCATCTCCAAAAAATGGTTTACCGTGATCGGACTGGAGAATTTCAACAGCATCATCCTGGGCCTGATCATGCTGGCCATTATCATCTTTGAACCGCTGGGCATTTTCGGGATCTGGATCCGCCTCAAGAAGTACTGGAAGGCCTGGCCGTTTTAAAAACCGTTCGGCGTTGGGCGTTCGGCGTTCGGCGCAGGCTCTCCTCCCTCGCCGGGAGGGGGTTGGGGGTTTTTACCCCCTTCCTAAATCTTTCCCTGTCGAGGGAGAATAATTTCGTTTTTGACGATTCAAGGGACGCTTAAACAACCATGATCGGACAACTGATAATCGAAGGACTGGCCATCGGGGCCTGCTACGGCCTTTTCGGCATTGCGGTGGTCATCATTTACAAAACCTCCGAGGTGGTCAATTTCGCCCAGGGGGAGATGGCCATGATGAGCACCTTCATCGCCTATCATATCCTGACTTTTTACCAGTACCCCTTCTGGCTGGCTTATATCCTGTCCATGATTTTTGCCGTCCTGCTGGGGGTCGTCATCGAATTTATCTTCCTGCGGCCGGCCAAAAACCCCAATCTCCTGGGCCTGATCGTGATCACCCTGGGGGCGGAGATGCTGCTCATGGGGCTGGCCAGTTGGAAGTGGGGTGCGGAGCAGAAGGAATTCACCCTGCCTTTTTCCACCCTGAAAACTCACGAGCCCATCCAGGGGCTCATCGTCAACGAATGGTCCATAGCCGTTTTCATCGCGGCGGCCATCGTGATGATCCTGCTGTACCTGTTTTTTAAATATACCAAACTGGGGGTGGCCATGCGGGCCACCCAGCAGAACAAGCACGCGGCCAAGATCATGGGGGTCCGGGTGGAACGGGTCTTTTCCCTGGCCTGGGGTTTCAGCTCTTTTATCGGGGCCACCGCCGCCATGTTTTTCGCCGGGCGGGCCACCCTGGACCCGGCCTACATGATGGAGCCTTTCATGCGGGCCTTTGCCGCGGCGGTTCTCGGCGGCCTGATGAGCATTCCGGGGATCGTCATCGGCGGGGAGCTTTTGGGTTTGATCGAGAATTTTTTCGGGTACGTCTGGCCGGAGTGGAAGCCCATCGTGGCCTTCGTGGTCATCGTGCTGGTCCTCTGCGTGCGGCCTAGCGGGCTGTTCGGCAAACATTATGTCAAAAAAGTGTAATCTCATTCCCGAAAATATGGTCGCTCATGGCATCCTAATGGCCGGATGGTCCGGCAATGGTAGGGCGCCATTGCCGAGGGCGCCGGGCTCGGGCCGTTCCCTCGGGCTCCCTCGCCCCCAGCGGGGGGAGAGGGGGAACCTGTGGCGGCTCTTCCTGATCGGGCTATTTCTGGTTTCGATCATCCCGGGGGCCGGCTGGGCCGGTGAGCGGGCGCCGCTGACCGCCGAGCAGCAGGAAGTCGCCGCGGCAGCCAGGCGCTACCTGGAGGCCGAAGTAAAGCAGGACCATCAGACCGTTTTCCGCAGCCTGTATCCCGCCTCCGAATACCGGAAGGCCAACAATTTCGAAGCCTATCTGGCCGAAGCCCGTTCCACGCCGGTGGGCATCGAGTCCTTCGAGATCCTGGGCGTTTCCATCCTGCCGGAAATTCCGGACCGGGAAAAATGGCCCGAAGTAAACGGGTTCGCCCGGGTGGAGGTGGATCTGGTCATCCATTATACGGATACCGACCGGAAATCCCTGGCCAATTATAATTTTCCCTTCGTCCGTTCCGGCGGAAAGTGGTACAAACTTTAATCAGGAAATTAAATTCAGCCGTTAACAACATCAATAATTAATTATTAACAATTAATTATTAACCTAATTAACCAAAAGGAGGAGAAAATGAAAGGAAAGATTCTGTTTTCGTTGGTATTGGCTTTCTTAGCCATGACGGTGGCGCCGCTGAGCAGTGGGGCCAACCCGCCGGGTTTTGACGACAAGGAAATCCGCATCGGCATGTTCGGTCCGCAGACCGGTCCGGCGGCTCCCTGGGGGTCCGTGGCCCGGGGCAGCGCCCTGCTGATGACCATCGTTAACGAAGAGGGTGGAATCCACGGCCGGAAACTCAAGGCCTTCGTCCGGGACGATCAGTATAATCCGGCCCAGACCAAGACCGTGGTCAAGGAATTGGTGGAACGCCAGGGGATCTTTGCCTTTGTGGGCGGCGTGGGCGCGGCCCCCGGATTGGCCATCAAGGATTACCTGGTCCAGAATAAGATCATCTGGGTCGGTCCGTCCACGGCCATCAAGGAATACGTGGAACCGAACAACCCCTACCTGTTCGCCGTTTATCCCCTTTTTGACGACGAAGCGAGCATTCTGACCAAGTACATCGTGGAAAAATTGAAGGTGAAGAAGATCGGCTTCCTGTATCAGCATGACGCGTACGGGAAAAACGGCCTGGACGGCTGCAAACGGCGACTGGCCAAATATAAGATGGACCTGGTGGCCGAAATCCCGGTGGAGCCCACGGAAAAAGACCTGTCCTCCCAGATCCTGAAACTGAAGAATTCCGGCGCGGAAGTGGTCATGCTCTACGTCAATCCGACCATCGCCGTCATCACCTTGAAGACCGCCGCTTCGGTCGGTTTCAAGCCCCAGTGGGTTTCTTCCAACACCCTTTCGGATTATCCCCTGATGCACAAGCTGACCGGCGGGTTGTGGGAAGGCGTGATCACCGGAGCCTTCGGCGATACCCCGGACTCCAAAGCACCGCTGATGACCAAGTACCGGGAAGCCGCCAAGAAGTTCACCCCCGAAGAACGCTGGGGGACCTTCTATTATGCCGGCATCCTGTTTGCCGAGCCTTTGATCGAGGCCTTGAAAAAAGTGGGGAAAAACCTGAGCACCGAGGCCACCCTCAAGGCCCTGAATTCCATCAAGGACTTTCAGGGCATCGGCCCCAAGGTCACCTGGACCGAAAAAGAGCACCAGGGTACCGATTCCGTCATGATCCAGAAGTGCGGCCCCAATGCCTCGTACATAACCTTGCAGGGTTGGGAAGCGAACGATCTGGCCATCTGGAAAAATAAATAAATAAGATGGGAGAGGGGAGAGATTGGCTTTCTTCCCTCTTCCTTATAAGTTGGTCATTTGGATTTCGGTCATTTGAATTTGTTTCGGATTTCGTGCTTCGAATTTCGAATTTTACTTTGGTTTATGGCTTTGCCAAGCATCTAAATTTATGGATCATTTTCGCGTTGACAAGCTAACCATCAGTTTCGGCGGCCTGACGGCCGTCAACAATGTCAGTTTCCAGGTGGAAAAGAACAGTATTTTCTCCATCATCGGTCCCAACGGATCCGGGAAGACCACCATCTTCAATCTCGTCAGCGGCATTTACAAACCCAACGAGGGCCAGGTTATCCTGAACGGGGAGAATCTGGTCGGCCTGACCCCGGACCGGATCGCCCGCAAAGGGATTGCCCGCACCTTTCAGAACATCGAGTTGTTCGGCAAGGCCACCGTCATGGACAACCTGATGCTCGGCCGCCATATTCATATGAAGACCGGCGTCTTCAGCGGGGCCTTCATGTGGGGCAAACGGTCCCGGGCCGCCCGGGAGGAAATCAGGCACCGGGAGGTGGTGGAGGGCATCGTCGACTTCCTGGATCTCCAGTCGGTGCGGGACCAGTTCGTGGGCAACCTGCCCTACGGCAAGCGGAAGCTGGTGGAACTGGGCCGGGCCCTGGCCCTGGAACCCAAAGTCCTCTGTCTGGACGAGCCGTCGGCCGGGATGAATACCGAAGAGAAGGAAGACCTGAGCATCTGGGTCAAGGACATCCGGGAGGATTACCAGGTGACCATCCTGCTGATCGAGCATGACATGAACATGGTCATGGGCATCTCGGACCGGATCCTGGCCATCAACCACGGGGTGAAGATTACCGAGGGGGTCCCCCAGGAAGTGCAAAACCATCCGGAGGTCATCAAGGCCTATCTGGGGGAGGGGATCTGATGCTGAAAGTCAATAATATCGAAACCTGGTACGACCTGATCCGGGCCCTGCACGGCATTTCCTTTGGAGTGGAGGAAGGGAAGATCGTGGCCCTGCTGGGCTCCAACGGGGCCGGAAAGACCACCACCCTCAAGACGATCATGCGCCTGCTTTATGACCTGAAAAAGGAGCAGCCGGAGAAGGGGACCATCGAGTTTCAGGGCGTCCGGATCGACCGGCTGGCTACGGACCAGATCGTCAAGCTGGGGATCAGCTACGTCCCGGAAGGCCGGGAGGTCTTCCCCGAACTCTCGGTGATGGAGAACATCCAGATGGGCGCCTATGTCCGCCGGGACAAAAAAGGCATCCAGGAGGACATCGCACGTATTTTAAAGTATTTTCCGATTTTGAAGGAACGGAGCCATCAGGAGGCCGGTCACTTGAGCGGGGGCGAGCAGCAGATGCTGGCCATCGGCCGGGCCCTGATGAGCCGCCCCAAGCTGTTGATGCTCGACGAGCCCTCCCTGGGCATGTCCCCATTGCTGACCCGGGAAATATTCAACATCATCCGGGACATCAACGAAAAAGAAAAGATGACCATCCTCCTGGTGGAGCAGAACGTCAACATCGCCCTGAGCTACTCCCACTTCGCCTATTTGATGGAAAACGGCCGCATCGTCCGGGCCGACCGGCCGGAAGTGCTGCGGGAGGATGAGGACGTCAAGGAATTTTACCTGGGCATCGCCAAGGAGGCCTCGGTCAAGGGGTACAAGCGGTATCGGAGGAAAGTGCGGTTCAGGTAAAAAACAAAAAACAATAATTAATAATCAATTGTCAATTGTTAATTATTAATGAAAGACCCTTTAACTGGGAGGACGCAGGTTGGGTAGAGCGAGGTTAAACCCAACGGCAACGGAACCCTTTCTTTCTGGTCTTATAATTTTGCATTTTGCATTCCCAATAACGGAGTTCATTGTATGCATGAAATGGTAGTCGACACGCTACCGAAGGCCTTGGTTGCGATGGTCGGCAAGGCCCCCCAACGGGTGGCCATGCGGGAAAAGCACCTGGGGCTGTGGAAAGATATCAGTTGGGCCGAATACCTGGAAAAGGTCAAGGCCGTGGCCCTAGGGCTGCAGGCCCTGGGGGTCCAGCGGGGCGACCATGTGGCCATTATCGGGGAAAATCGCCCGGAATGGCTCTATTCGGCCATGGGGGTCATGGCCTGCGGGGCCACTTTCGTGGGAGTCTATACCACCAATCCGGCCGTGGAGTGCGAATACGTGGTCGGCCATTCGGATTCCGTCGTCTATATCTGCGAAGACGAGGAGCAGTTGGACAAGGCCCTGGTTTTCCGGGACCGGACGCCCCAACTGCGCAAACTGGTCGTCTGGGAAATGGAAGGTCTTAAACATTTCCGGGACCCCATGTTCATGTCTTTCGACGAACTGTTGGAACTGGGCCGGCAAAAAGACCGGGAGCAGCCGGGCCTGTTCGAGCAGTTGCTGACCGGGGGGCGGCCGGAGGACATTGCCGGCATCATCTATACCTCCGGGACCACCGGCCCTCCCAAGGGGGCCATGATCTCCCACGGGTGCTACATCTGGGTGGGGCAGGCTTCCGCCTCGGTGACCCAGTCCAGCCGCGACGATGAGAGCATCTCCTTCCTGCCCTTGAACCACGTGTACGAGCAGATCTTCGACCTGATGATCCATATGACCATCGGGCACATCGTCAATTTCACCGAAAACACCGATACGGTCATGGCCGACATGCGGGATGTTTCCCCCACGATCTTTCACGCCGTGCCCCGGATCTGGGAGAAGTACTATTCCGGCATCGTCCTGAGGATGAAGGATGCCACCCGCCTGAAGCAACTGGCCTTCGGCACGGCCCTGAAGATCGGCACCCGCTATAACGAAGCCAAGCTGGCCCACCAGGCCGTGCCCGGGTGGCTGAACCTGGGCTATCACCTGAGCCATTTTGCCGTTTTCCGTAAGCTGAAAAAACGGCTGGGCTTCGACCGGGTGCGCATCGGCTTTTCCGGCGCGGCCCCCATTTCCCATAACATCCTCAAGTTTTTTCAAAGCATCGGCATCCCCATCCGGGAAGGCTACGGGATGACCGAGACCACCGGCATTACCCATATGTCCGACGAGAACAATTTCAAGCTGGGAACGGTGGGCAAAGCCCTGCCGGGCACCGAGGTGGTGATCGCGGAAGACGGCGAGATCCTGGTCCAGCACCCGGGGATCTTCAAGGGCTATTTCAAGGATGAGGAGAATACCCGGGAGGCCCTCTCCGGCGACGGCTGGATGCATACCGGGGATGTGGGAGAGATCGATGCCGAGGGCTTTCTGAAAATTACCGACCGGAAGAAGGACCTGATCATCACCGCCGGCGGAAAGAACGTCGCTCCCCAGTACATCGAGAACCTGCTCAAATTTTCCCCGTACATCAACGACGCCGTAGTCATCGGCGATCGCCGCAAGTTCCTGTCGGCCCTGATCGTCATCGATGAGGAAAACGTGGTCAAGTTCGCCCAGGATCAGAAAGTCCAGTTTACCACCTTCGCCACCCTGACCAAAGCGCCCGAGGTGGTCGAACTGATCCAACAGGAGATCAATCAGGTCAACAAGCAGGTGGCCCGGGTGGAAAATATCCGCAAATTCCGCATCCTCGACAAGAAGCTGTACACGGAAGACGGGGAAGTAACCCCCACCATGAAGGTCAAGCGCAAGGCCATCAACGCCCAGTACAAGGACCTGATCGAGTCAATGTATACTTCATAGGCTCGGGCTACGTTAAACTCGAAATTCGAAATTCGAAACAAATTGCAATGACCGAAATTCAAATGACCGAAACCGCTCCCTGCCCGCCCAGACTCGGGGCCGGGCGGGGATAAACCCCGCCCCTACGTTCCTAACATCGGCCTCGAACACCGAACGGTATTTTCGTATTAAATTCGATGTTGGATGTTGGACGTTGGATGTTCGATGTTCAATCTTTTAAAGCTTCACAGCGGCCACCGGAACCCCAGCCCCACCACCATGGTCTCCGGTCCGATCAGCCGTTTCTCTTCGATCCCCATCTGGCTCCAGAGCTTCATCCCGTTGCTGAAATGCTCGAAACGGAAGAAGGCGTACAGGGGCAGGTCGAACAAGCGGAAATCAGTGCCCACCCCGGTATAAAGCCCGAAATTCCAGCGCGTGCCATTCTCGACCAGTTCCTCCAACAGCCAGGTCAGGCCCACACCCAGTTCAAAATACGGGCGGAATGACTTGGTCAGTGGATAATACAGACGATAGTAAGGCGTGAGGCCAATCTGATAGGTGTCCCAATTGGTGGTGGGTTCCCGGCCGGCGGCGTTGAATTCCGCCAATCGGGCCGGGGAGACCTGATCGTGATAGAGTGGAATATTGTTCCCCCAGATTTTCAGGAAACGAAATTCCAGCAGCAGGGATTCCAACAAATTAAATTTGGCCAGGAAGGGGACGGGCGGGCATTCTTTTTCGTACGTCAGGTTCAGACTGGCCGTATTGAAATTGGAATATAATTTTTGCGAAAAGTAGCGGGTGGGCCAGCCGTACTGGAAATGGAACCGGAGGCTTCGCGGCCCGCCGGAGGGTTCATGTTCCGTTCCGGCCGGATCCGCCGCCCAAAGTTGCAGCGGGCAAACAAGGGCGAAGATCATGCCGGTCAGGAGAAAAATCGAGGCCTTGTGCATAGGGGGGTGTAACAAAGTAACATCCGGTTCCAATATTTTAGTTGTAATTACTATGATCCGGGGGAAGCTGTCAATAAGCTTTTGGTCAAGCGGTCCGCATCCGGTCGCAGGGGGAGCCGCATTTTTTTCTGAAGCTGGGCGGCGGGGTATGGTATATTCTTTACCATAAAAAGGAGGAGTAGTATGCCGTTCCTGAAAATATTATCGAGTTGGCTGGTTCTTGGTATCGTCGTCTCTCCGGCTCTGGCCAAAACGGAATTCCCCGGGATTTTATCAGCACCGGCGGCGGTCCTCAAAAAGAGCCAACCGGTCTTCCAAGAGGTTCAAATCCAGGATGAAACGTCCGACCGCCACAGCCGGATGTATCTATTGGATAACGTCCAGGTATCCATCGAAAAGCCGGCGACGGCCGGGCAGACCGTGAAAGAAGCCCTGGAGCGGTATCTCCAGAAGCGGGTGGCGTTGGATCCCGCCGGGTCGCGGGTATTGATCGGGAAACTTCAGAAAGCGGAAGCCTATTATATCCTGCCCCTGGATGAAAAAGTGGCCTTGGATTCCTTCGATATGCAGGATCGCAGTCCTGAAGAAAGAGAATTCGTCCTGGAATTGAAGGTCTCGTTCGAGGTGCGGGATGCCGGCCGGGTCGAACGGAGCTATCTCTTCGACCGGAAGATCAGCCTGCCGGACGGCCGGGCGGAATTTCCGGGACAGATCCGGGAATCCTACCAGCGGCTGACGGAGCGCTGCCGGAAGATTTTCTTCGAAACCGTCGAACTGGAATTTCTGGGGAAATTGCCATGACCACGAACAATCCTTTCGAAATCGCCCGGGAACAGGTGGACATCGCCGGCAGATACCTGGACCTGAATCCCGGGATCCTGGAAATGCTGAAGAACACCAAACGGGAGCTGGTGGTCCACTTCCCGGTGAAGATGGACGACGGCTCCATGAAAGTCTTTACCGGTTACCGGGTGGTCCATAACCCGGCCCGGGGGCCGGCCAAGGGGGGCATCCGTTACCACCCGGACGTGAACCTGGACGAGGTGCGGGCCCTGGCCATGTGGATGACCTGGAAGACCGCCGTGGTCAACATCCCTTTCGGCGGGGCCAAGGGCGGAGTCTGCTGCAGTCCCAAGGAGATGTCGGCGCGGGAGATTGAAAATCTGACCCGGCGGTTTACCTGGGAGATCGCCCCCTTCATCGGTCCGGAAAGCGACATCCCGGCTCCCGATGTCTACACCAATCCCCAGGTCATGGCCTGGATCATGGACACCTATAGCATCCTGAAAGGCTATTCGGTCCCGGGGGTGGTAACCGGTAAGCCCATCGAACTGGGCGGGTCCCTGGGGCGGCTGGAAGCCACCGGCAAGGGGGTCTTTATAACCGCCCGGGAAGCGGCCCGGCAAATCGGCCTGTCCCTGGAGGGGGCGCGGGTGGCCATTCAGGGAGCGGGCAACGTGGGCGGCATCGCGGCCCGTTTCTTCAGTCAGGCCGGCTGCCGGGTCATCGCCATCAGCGATTCCAGCGGAGGGGTCTACAACTCCTCCGGGCTGGATATCGAGCAGGCCCTGGCCTGCAAGGACCGCTACCAATGCGTCCTGACCCGCGAACTGGAAGTGGAAAGCATCCGGAATGAGGAACTCCTGGAACTGGAATGCGATATCCTGGTACCGGCAGCCCTGGAAAACCAGATCACGGAAAAAAACGCCCCCGGGCTGCGCTGCCGGATCATCGCCGAAGGGGCCAACGGCCC
>JACRCK010000170.1 GCA_016219065.1 Deltaproteobacteria bacterium | reverse complement strand
GGGTGGTGATGTGCACCACCGAGGGGGAGACGGACTTGAAGACGGCGATGTTGTTCTTCTCGTCCTCGGCCAGGGTCCCCCGGGCCTCCACCGCCCGGGGCACGGCGTCTTTTTGAAAAACGTCCTTCCGGCCCAGCAGCCCCTCCCAGGGCTTGAACCACCACAGCAGCAACAGGATGAGAATGACCAGCAGCAGTCCGGCGCCGGCCGCCCCTCGTTGGTTGCGGATTTTATTCAATAAGAAGTCGTGATTTCCAAATTTAATCATTTCGGCCCTCATCTTTTATAATCATCCTAAAGGGGCATTTATAATATCATTTAATGTAAGGTCTCCATAAAAAATTTTTCAACCCATGATAATTATTATAGAGTCAGATCGGAGGCTGGTTGTGATTCCGATCAGGAGGCTGGCTTCAACCAATTGGTTAATTTGAGTCCTTCGATTCGGTGAAAGTGTGCCTCGTTGTTTGTCACCAGGATCAGGTTGTGGGTTAAGGCGCAGGCGGCGATCAGCAAATCAAAATCATCCAGACGGGTACCCTTGGTTTCCAGTTGGGCTTTAAGCCGGCCGAAGATTTCGGCTGTTTCCGTCCCTACCGGGATGACTTCGAAGGTTTCTTCGATTTTTTTGACCTTGGCCAGGTTGCCGGTTATTCGTTTCGATTTATAGGCGCCGTAATAAAGCTCCAGACAGGTTACGATGCTGATCTGCAAGGGATCATTCAGGTGCCGTCGTAAATTTTCCATTAGAACAGGATGCCCTTTCAATGAAAAAATGACGGTATCCGTATCCAGCAGATACATTACCAACCCTTTTCCAACTTTTGAGAATTCCGCCGGCCTTTCCTCAAAGCTTTTATAATTTCTTCCGCCGGGCGATCATCGGCCCAGGACCCCGAAAGTTCCAGGAGCACTTGGGCGGGAGATTTCACTGTCCGGATTTTTTTACGTTTGGCCAGGTATTCCCTGGCCAGAAAAAGGATTTGCTGGCTCAGGGAACGGTTTTCCTCATTGGCCATTTCTTTGATCTGGGCGTAGAGGTCTTCGTCGATCCCTTTTATCTGCAGGTTGGACATGGTCGGTTCTCCTGAGTAGTTTTCATGAAAAATGATACCAATCTCATGATAGTTGTCAAGGATAAATTATTCCTTACAATTGCGATTCAATGGGCCACAGGCTCATGAAACTGTTCCAGAAGCGGGTCCAGAAACCGACCTCGGGTTCGTGGGTGTACACGACCGGCTGCCCCTTTTCCAGGCCGTGCCAGAGCAGTTGTTCGCCCCCGCCGGTTTCGGTCTTCAACTCCAGGCGAAAGGCCAGTTTCTCGATGTTCTGATCGAACCATTCGCCCATTCCGCGGGCGGTCTCGGGCACGGTCATGACCACGCCGATCTCGGTGTTGTGCTGCAGGGAGCGGGGATCCAGATTGAAAGAGCCGATGAAGACCCGCCGGCGGTCGAAGACAAAGGACTTGGCGTGCAGGCTGGCCTTGGACGATCCGCGCCATCTCCGTTTCACATCGGATTCCTCCCGGGCTAGATCCTTGTTCAGTTCGTAAAGTTCCACGCCCCCCCGCAGCAGCGCTTTACGATATTTGGAGTAGCCGGAATGGACCAGCCCCACGTCGTTGGAGGCCAGGGAATTGGTCAGGATCCGGACCCGTACCCCGCGGGCGACCAGTTGGGTCAGGAGCACCGTCCCTGGATCTCCGGGGACGAAATAGGGGGAAAAGATAATCAACTCTTTTTTTAGCTCGTCCACGTACGGCGCGAGCATTGGCGCGAGGCGGTAACTGGTCTCTTCCATATCATGCAGAATTTTTTCCGGCTGGTCAAAAACGACCTGGGCCTCGCCCCATTCGAATTGCAGTTCCTGGTTTTGAATTTTTTGGGCCAGGTCGGAATGCCGCAACGCCTGCACGTATTCGGAATCGGCCTGGGCCGCCACATAGTTTTCCAGCTCTTTTCTCCCTTGAGTGATTTCCTGCTCCGTGGGCGGTTCGCTTTTCAGCACCGCCATCGGATAAGCCAGCTCGCTGTTCCAGTAGCGGTCGAAGACCGTGGAAATCTCCTGCGCCACCGGTCCGACAGCCAGGGCATCCAGGTCCCCGAAGCCCAGGTCGGGGTCGGCCTCGAAATATTCGTTGCCGATGTTGCGGCCGCCGAAGATGGCGGCCTGGTTGTCGATCACCATGGTCTTGTTATGCATGCGCCGGGTCACCGAACCCCAGCGGGTCAGAAACTGTAAACTCCGGCCCGCACCGCGGCTGAAGGGGTTGAAAATGCGTACCTCGATATTGGGGTGGCTATCCAGCACAGCCAGGGCCAGGTCCCGGCCTTCCATGTCCATGTCATCGACCAGCAGCCGTACCCGGACGCCCCGATCGGCCGCCTGG
Source organism: Deltaproteobacteria bacterium (assembly GCA_016219065.1). Lineage (GTDB taxonomy): Bacteria > Desulfobacterota > RBG-13-43-22 > RBG-13-43-22 > RBG-13-43-22 > JACRCK01. The sequence continues at coordinate 6,932 of JACRCK010000170.1, read as the reverse complement.
ACCAGCTTCCAGGTGAACAGTTTGCCGATGAGATCGCCGTGATAGAGGTAATACTGGGCGTCGATGCTGCGTTCGGCGCGATCGGCCGTCAGGGCCCGGGCCGTGAAGGCATCCAGTCCGCTGGGCAGTACGGTGAAGCCCGACCGGCCCGGATGGGCCGCCGCGTCTTTTGAGATCTCTCGGCCCAAAAAGGTGTCCTGCGTGTCGGTGAAGGCGCATGACGGAGGGCGTTCGAAATTGGTGGGCAGGGTGGCGCAGGCGGAAAGGCATCCCAAAAAGGCCAGAAGCAGAAGTCGCACGACGACATTGGTGTTTTTCATGCGGTCTCCTTGAAAAGTATCCCGGGAAAAAATTTGGTAAGGATCTATCCAGACTATACCATGCCGGATCCCGGGCAACAATCCCCAAGGGTTTTTTTCGGCAATCGACTAATTCTCCTCGACCCAGTCCAGGAAATCGGTCAGCGTCTCCAGGAACAAGGGGGTCTCTTCCAGGTGCGGCATGTGGGAACTGTTTTCAAAGATGACCATTCGGGCGTGGGGGATGCCGGCCTGGACCGTTCCGGTGACGGCCGGCGTGGCCTCGTCGTAACGGCCGCCGACTACCAGGGTGGGTACGCGGATTTCACCCAGACGATCGGTGATCTCCCAGTCCTTGAGGGTCCCGGTCACATAAAATTCGCTGGGGCCCCACATGGTTTGATAAACCTCCGGTTCTTGAACCATTTTTTCGAAGGTCCGGTTGAGGCAGTCCGGCCAGGGATCGAGGCGGCAGAGGTGGCGGCGGTAGAAAGCCATCATGGCCTCCTCATAGGCGGGGTGGTCGGTCCGGCCGGCCAGCTCGTGTTTTCTCATGGTCTCCTGGAGTTCCGGGGGCAGCTCGGCGCGGAGGCGGTTGATTTCCGTGACCCATTGGGGGGCGCTGGCCGGGGCATCGGCCAGGACCAGGCCGGCCAGCCCGCCGGGCTGGGTCAGGGCGTATTCCATGGCCAGCATGCCGCCCCAGGACTGCCCGAAAAGGTGCAGGCGGTCCAGTCCAAGGGCCCGGCGCAGCATGGCCAGCTCTTCCACAAACAGACTCACCGTCCAGAGGTCCGGGTCTTGGGGGTGGTCCGAGTTACCGGCGCCCAACTGGTCGTAGAAGACGATCCGCCGCCCGCCGGCCGCCAGTTCCTCCAGCGGCTCCAGGTAGTCGTGGGTCGATCCCGGGCCGCCGTGCAGACACAATAACGGCAGCTTGCCCGGCTCTTCCCGATCGCCGACGATCCGGTACCAGATCTTATAGGTACGGAAGGGGACGAAGCCTTCCTGAACGGGTACGGTGCTCATCGGGGATCCAATACTTCGTTCCATGCGACGAGCCGCCCCTTGTCGACGACGCCGTTGGCGACGAAGGGATCGCCCTGAATGAACTCCTCGGCGGATTGTCGGTCCTTGAACACCCCCAGGGCGCCCTCCGTCGGATCGGCGAAGGGCCCGGCCAGGAGCAGGACCCCGCGGACGTGGAAGGCATCCAGACGGTCCCGGTGAGCTTCGAAAAAGGTCCTATCCTTGCCCAGACCATCCGGGGCCACTTCATAGAACATGACGGTTTTCATGATTGTTTCCTCTTCTATATATAACGGCATTGGATCTGACCCCGATGCCTCTTTTTTATGTCCCTCCATTGATGCACATGATTCCGCGGCAGGCCAGCAGATTGATCGCCTTCATCGTCATCACGACCTGGCCGTGCTGATTGAGGGTCTCGCAGAAAGAATGAAGAATACCCCGGTCGGGTTTCGAATGGGAGCGCCTGGCCTCGGTGACGGTAACTCTGATGGACAGAGTGTCGCCGGGTCTGACCGGTTTCAGCCAACGCAGCTCATCCACTCCCGGCGAGCCCAGGCTGGCCACCTGGGAAAGATAATGATCAACGAATAGACGCATCATGAGGCTGGCTGAATGCCAACCGCTGGCGATCAGGCCGCCGTAAGTTGATTTAGCTGCAGCTTCCGGATCGGTATGGAAGGGCTGGGGATCGAACTTCTTGGCGAACGAGATGATTTCATCTTCTTGAACGGTAATTGAGCCAAAGGCATAAACCGCTCCGGGCCTATAATCTTCAAGATAGCGCTGGTCAATAGGGGTGGCGAATTTTTCCGGCTTCATAAAACGCATTCCCTTTTCCGGCTTTTCCTAAAATCAGAGCCAGTTAAGATAACTAATTTAAATATCAGGATAAATATTAAATTTCAAGGTAAATTCTGCTTTAATGGTCCTTTCTGTCAAGTTAGATTTGGCCGGGCAGGTGCAATCACGGAGCAATAAAAACGAACGGCGAACATCGAATTTCGAAGCCCTAATAACACGTCATTGCAGGTGTAGGGTAGATGGCATCCTCGAACCCCTTGACCGCCGTCCTTGCCGGGTCCGGCTTTTACCATTTCCGGGCCCAGGCCGGTGCCGGGGCAGGGTCGGGTTCGAGGAGAGACAGGTCTTCTTCGAACAGTATCGGACAGCCACCGCCATCGAGATTCCAGATTTGGAGCTTCCCGTCCCGGGTGGCGGCCAGCAGGTGTCCTTCCCGGCTCCAGTCCGCCCATTGGAGGTGATCCAACAGTTGGAGCTCGCCATCCTTTTCCAGCCAGTAGCCGACCCTCAGACCGTCTACGGCCTGAGCGACGCCGAACTCGCCTCCAGGCCAGCCGAGGCTTTCCACACCCAGCAGGCATTCCCCGCCCGGCTGGCGTTTCTGGAGGCGGGCATTGCGCCGCTGATCCCAGGCGTCCCCGGGGACGCGTCCCGGTGAGTCCGGGGCTTCCTCCCAGCCACGACGCCGTTCGGTCGCAAACTGAACCACGGGAATGGAGCGCAGGCGGTAGGGGATCGGAAGCTTCATATCCTCAGGACTTGCGCAGTCTTCATCCTCGGCGAAGTAGTAGCCGCGGGTCCAAGTGCCGCAGGTGGGAAAGGCGTGGAGTGCGGTGAGCCAGGGGAGCTTGGAGACGGCCACATACGCCTCGCCGTGTTCCCAGGTGGACGACGGCCGGTGCGCAAAATAGCTGAGGAAAAGACCGTCGGGCGAAAGATCGGACCGTCTCGGAAAAATCCGTCCCCCCAGCCAGGCGCCGGGCTCGTACCGTCTGGCTGCGAGATCCCAGCGGCCCAGGTGGGACCAGTTCGTCGGCCCGCGCCGGAATACCGCCACTATCGGCGCCTTCGTCGCTGGAATGCAGTAGATCCGGGGAGGAACTTTTCCCTTCATCAGGGAACCTCCTTTTCGGAAACAGGGGTTGGACCAGGACAACCCCAGAGGGGAATTCCCCTTTTGATTATATTAACAGTTCTCATAGTAGAAATGACATCTGGAGCCCTATTCCTTACCCTTCCCGGCATAGGACCAGGTCAATAATCAATTGTCAATAATCAATTATTAAATTATCAATTGTTAATGAACTACTTGGATGGTCCCATAGCCGGGGACAAAGGACAAGGATATCTCAGGCAATTATGTTGCTATTATTATGAGATCGTTAATACGTCGGGTCGGCCTTCGCGGTTAAAAAGAGGGCGTCCGCTGGTTCGTGCTGAAAGAGCCGGTCAGCGTCAGTCAGACGGCGATCGATCACCTCCACGAGGTCATCAGCGCGTTCCCCGCTCAGGAAGGTTTTCCCGACAACAACCGTCCGGTCCGGCCGCTCAACGGCCGGGTGATCCTGAGCTTCATTTTTAACTCCGCTCCGGACTACCCATCTTCTGTTAACGGATGTCGGCGACCTCGATGCCGGTCTTTTTCCGAGCTTCCCGGGCCACCGTTTCTTCCAGGGTCTCCCCCGGTTCGGCGAAGCCGGCCAGGACGCTGTGAAAAATTTAAGAAAAGGGGGAAGCCCTCCGATAAACAGAGGTGCAGAGAGCGGATCTGGTCAGTTACCTCCGGCCCTGCCGGAGACTCGGCCCCTCGAAGTGGCCTTAGACCCACGCTTTACCCTCCCCATTGCTAATTGGGCTGGACCGTTGGGGATATTTCTTCTTTCCAGCCATCTCTCCCGTCTTCACCCGGCGAAGCAGGCCCCGGCAGTGGGGGAATACTTTTTCGAATTACCGGTAAAGGAGCATTATGAAAAAATCCCGCATGCACCTCTTGATCGTCATCAGCCTCGTTTTCGCCTGCGCCGCCCTGGCTCTCCCCCAGGCCGAAGGCAGCATGAGACGGGGGATCTATGTAAACGGCCAGGTTCATTACTTCAGCGTCGGGGCCAATGCCAATAGCCAAACCGTCAGCCACCAGGCCGGGACCGTGGATACCAACTTTCTCCTGACGCTGGGAACGGCGAAGACTCTGACCGCAACCTCCTGCACCCCGGATTATGGCGGGGTCGGCATGAACGGGGCCGTGTTCGACCAGAAGATCTTTTTTGCCTTTACCGGTAACCCGGGGTGCCCGGCCCCCAACAAGAAAACCGGACAAATCGCGACTACCAACCTGTACGTGGTGGCCTGGGACCTGACCACCGGGGACTTTGCCAAGGATTCGACCGGGGCCTACCTGGGGCCCAAAAACCTGGGGACCACTTCGCATAAGGATATCAACACGACGATAAGCTACTCTGCCTACGTGGACATGGCCAGCGCGGCGATAGTCGTTTACAACAACCTGCTCTATGTCTTCTCCGACAGCGGAGTTTACACCAGCGGCGACGGCGTCAACTGGACCTCCTACCCAGCGTTGGCGGTGGGCGGCACCGGTATGCAGCCCCTGGACGCCGTCACCTTTTACCCCCCCGATGCCGATCCCCTGATTATGATCATTTATGGGAAGCTGGCGAATTATAATGAGAACTACGGCTCGCTCTATGCCGCGACCTGGAACGGGCAGTTTGGGACGGCCTCGGTGCTCAACGGCCAGACGATCCCCTTCGGCCAAACCTACGGCCCCGACAGCACCTCCTTCGCGTACGCCCTGGGCCTCTTCGCCGGGACGGCCTCCCCGGCCTATTCGGTGCAGCCCGGCGACATCCCCCAGGATTATTCGAATTTCTCGCCGGGCTCCAAGACGCCCACGCTCCAGCTTTTCCTCGGCTCGATTTACACTGAACCGGGTTACGACACCCTATGGCCCTCCATCCGGCGCTTCGAATACAGTTACCACACGGCCGGCGGGCAGTGGACGGTCGATCCGGGGGTTTTTACCCCGAACATCGGTTCCAACTATTGGAATCCCGGCATCAAGGCCTTCCCCTGGTTCACCAACGAGTGTACCGCCGACAACAATATTCAGCGGCAGAATCTGGTGATCGATATCTCGAACGCCAGCCCAAAAGTCAACCGGAGCCTCAATTTTACCTCCGATGCCCTGGTGCCCCAGAATACCGACATCGCGCTCAGTTGCGAGAGTACGGGTGGGACGGCAACCGACACCTCGCAGAATTACCAGAATAATCCAACACTTTTCAAATACTGGAACCTGGTCGGCGTCGTCATGGGCCCGCCTCCCTTCGCGGTCAACAATGCCGATCCCATGCAGCTCCAGGCTCTCTCCAATGTTAATTACGGCAATAGCGCTACCAGCAAGGTGTCCAACAGCCAGGAAACGTCCAACTCCGTTCTGGTTTCCGCCGGGCTCACGGTTCAGGCCGGGCTCGAGCATAAATTCGGCATCCAGGATCAGGTGGACTCCAATTACAAGCACGCCTGGGAGAGTGCGAATGAAACGACTACGACCTCCACCGTAAGCTACGGATTTCAACTCGGCACCAACAACGCCTCCCTCGACCCCGACGATCTGGATAAAATCGGCATTATGGGCTATGCCATCTTTCACGCCCCTACAATCGTCGTGCAGGATTACGCGCTCTATGCCTACGACTACGTCACGGCCACCAAGAGCGGGACAGCCCTCAACCAGGATATCCACACCACCCAGGCGACCGGCCTCAATGCCATCCATGCGGCCTTCGAGCTGGCCAATCCGGGCGGTCCGAACGATGACTACCCGGGGCTCCTGAGCGGGATCGGGCCGTTCAGCAACTCAACGGACTTCACGGGTTGGAACCTGGGCTGGGAAGCCAATGGGGCCAACTCCGGCACGACCCATTACGTCACTTTGCTGGGCGACGGCACCAAAGGCGAGACCAAGCTCAATACGATTACCTTCGGATCCGGCGGCAACGGGATGGTCTCCTTTTCCCAGGAAATTGAAACGGTGACGACCACCGGCCAAACCTCGGATGTGGACGTGTCTAACCAGACGGGCCTCGATGTCGGCACCGAGCTGCTGGGTTTCAAGGCCGACCTCAAGGCGGGTTACGACGGGCACTTTTCCAATTCGGTGACGAACACGGCTACGTTGGGGACTGAAGTCGCGGCGGTGCTGGGGATGATTTCCTGCTTCGAACCGACCTGCATCAAAACGCTGACCATCCAGCCCTATTTGCTCCAGGCTACGGACAACCAGGCCCCCTGGGTTCCGGCGGGCTATAACGCCCAGTTGCCCTGGGCCATGCACTGGAAGATCGTGTCCTATACCACGATCGGCGGCCAGCAGACCGGCGCCAGCCCCCCGGCGGACCAGGCCTCGGGGGCCATCGTCGGAGGGGCCGCAGCGGGCTCTGGAAGGGTGGCCGGATCGGGCGGCAGCAGCTATTCCCTCGTGGGCGGCAAGATGGCCTGGCAGGAGGATGAGTGGACGCTCAAACCAATTCCCCTGACGGCCCAGGGGTTCAACCCGGCCTTGGGGGTCACCGTCAAGCTGAACGGGTACACCTGGTCGTCCCTGAATGCCAATGGCACGTGGATCCGCCAGGGGAATATCTGGACCTTCCGGACCGGCAGCTCCCTGCCCGGCGACCTCGTGGTCCTGAAACTCGATTTCGGTGCCTACACCTGGGACTTCAACCTCTCCCAGGCGGATCTTTCCCAGGCCCTGGGGGCCTCGGGGGGACGCGTTCATGT
>JACRCK010000167.1 GCA_016219065.1 Deltaproteobacteria bacterium | reverse complement strand
GCAATTATTCCATCGGCGACGTGGTGGCCCGTTATAAACGCCTGCGGGGGCTGAACGTCATCCATCCCATGGGCTGGGACGCCTTCGGGATGCCGGCAGAAAATGCGGCCCTGGCGCACGGGACCCATCCGGCCCGCTGGACCTACGACAACATCGATTACATGCGCACCCAGTTGAAACGCCTCGGATTCAGTTACGACTGGGACCGGGAGCTGGCCACCTGCGACCCCTCCTATTACCGCTGGGAGCAGCTTTTTTTCCTGAAAATGTGGGAAAAGGGTCTGGCCTACCGGAAGAAGTCCCTGGTGAACTGGTGTAGCCGCTGCCAGACCGTTTTGGCCAATGAACAGGTAGTGGGGGACCACTGCTGCTGGCGCTGCGACGAGACGGTCCAACCCAAGGAATTGGAGCAGTGGTTTTTCCGCATCACCCGTTATGCCGACGAACTGCTCGATTTTTGCGACCGCCTGCCCGGCTGGCCGGAGAAAGTCCTGACCATGCAGCGCAACTGGATCGGCAAAAGCACCGGGGCGGAGATCGATTTCCCCCTGGAGGACGGCTCCGGCGTCATCCCGGTCTTTACCACCCGGCCCGATACCCTCTACGGGGCCACTTTCATGAGTCTGGCCCCCGAGCATCCCCTGGTGGCCGAGCTGATCCGCAATACCCCCCGGGAGGCGGCCGTCCTGGCCTTTATCTGCCGGGTCCAGTCCCAGGACCCTTTGCGGCGGCTGGAGGGCAACCTGGAAAAAGAAGGGCTGTTCACCGGAGCCTACTGCCTAAACCCCCTGACCGGGGAGCGGATGCCCGTCTACGTGGCCAATTTCGTGGTCCTGGGTTACGGCACCGGGGCCGTCATGGCCGTCCCCACCCACGATCAGCGTGATTTCGAGTTCGCCCGTAAATACCATCTCCCGCTCAAGGTCGTGATCCAACCGCCGGAGGAGCCGGATCTCGATCCGGCGGCTATGACCGGCGCCTATGAAGGACCGGGACGGCTGGTGCAATCCGGACCCTTCAACGGCTATGGGAACGAGGAGGCCAAGGGGGCCATCATCGGCCACCTGGAGAAACTGGGCGCCGGCCGGGGCCGCACCCAGTACCGTCTCCGCGACTGGGGCGTTTCCCGCCAACGCTACTGGGGGGCGCCGATCCCCATGATCTACTGCGAGCGCTGCGGCATCGTTCCGGTGCCGGAAGCCGATTTGCCCGTGCTGCTCCCCCTTACGGCCTCCATCCCGCTGAACGGCGGATCACCGCTGCCGCTGATGCCCGAGTTTGTCGAAACCACCTGCCCCCGCTGCCAGGGACCCGGCCGGCGGGAAACCGATACCATGGACACCTTTGTCGAATCTTCCTGGTATTTCGACCGCTACGCCTGCCCGGATTACGACCGGGGCCCGCTGGATGCGGAGCGGGTCCGCTACTGGCTGCCGGTGGATCAGTATATCGGCGGGATCGAGCACGCCGTGCTGCACCTGCTCTATTCCCGTTTTTTTACCAAGGTGCTCCGGGATCTGGGCTGGCTGGACCTGGACGAACCCTTTGTCAACCTCCTGACCCAGGGCATGGTGATCAAGGACGGCTCCAAGATGTCCAAATCCAAAGGGAATGTGGTGGATCCCAACGAGCTGATCCAAAAATACGGAGCGGATACGGTGCGGCTCTTCTGCCTCTTCGCCGCCCCGCCCGAAAGAGACCTGGATTGGAGCGATCAGGGGGTGGAGGGTTCTTTCCGTTTCCTGCACCGGGTCTGGAATCTGGTTCTGGAAAATCTGGACTGTCTGAAGGGAACGCCGGTCGAACTGGAGCCGGAGACCCTTTCCGGGGCGGCCCGCGGTCTGTATATCAAACTCAACCAAACCGTCAAGAAGGTCACGGAGGATATCGAAGATCGGTTCCATTTCAATACCGCGGTCAGCGCCATCATGGAACTGTTCAACGCCTTGTATCTATTTCGGGGCGAAGGGTTGGACGATCCCCGGCGCCGGACCGTTTTCAGCCAGGCGGTCGAAACCAGCATCCTCCTGCTTTCCCCCATCGTGCCCCACCTGGCCGAAGAGCTCTGGGCCCGGCTGGAAAAGCCGGGAGCGGCCCAGGGCCGGTCCTGGCCGGTCTGGGATGCGCGGTTCCTGACGGAAGCAGAGCGGGAGCTGGTGATCCAGATCAACGGCAAGGTCCGCAGCCGGCTGACGGTCAGGATCGATGCGACGGAAGCCGAAATAAAGGAAGAAGCCCTGGCCCAACCCCGTATCCGGGAGTGGTTGTCGGGCAAAGAAGTGGTCAAGATTATCGTGGTTCAGCAAAAACTGGTCAATATCGTCATCCGTTAGGGAGAGGAGCAACCATGAGAGGGAAACGAAAGATGGGCGGGTACCTGATCCTCGGCCTGCTGGCCGCGGTTCTGGTGGCCGGCTGCGGCTACGGGTTCCGGGGTTCGGTCAATAACCTGCCGCCGGATATCCGGGCCGTACATATCCCGGTCTTTGTCAACGAAACGAATGAAGCCGGGGCGGAGATGGTTTTTGCCAATGCCCTGATCTATGAATTCAACCGCAGCCGGGTCCTGCAGGTGGTCTCGGCCGCGGAGGCGCAGGCGGTGATCGCCGGAAAGATCCGCTCCGTGGCCATCGAAGCGGTGTCTTATGCCAGCCAGACCCAGGCCGTCGAGCGCAAGGTGACCGTGGTGCTGGAGGTGTCCTGCCGCCGCCAGGACAATCAGAAGGTCCTCTGGCAGAACCTGTCCCTTTCCCGCTATCAGACCTATACGGTGGCCCAGGACCCCGTCACCACCGACCGGAACAAGGAGGAAGCGCTCCGCAAGATCGCCCAGGACCTGTCGGAACGGATCCACAACGGAATTCTGGAGAATTTTTAGGCCCCGCCAGCCGATCCTGACCGGGAAGGGGCCTGGGTAACGACCAAGCGACCGGGGGGGACGAGGCTCAGACGGCTGCGCCCAATTGTTTGTGGGCTTTTTTCGAGAGCCTGGAAATCTTGCGGGAAGCGTTGCGGGGATGCAGCACGCCCTTGGAACCGGCCCGGTCGATCAGGGAAACGGCTTGAATAAGCAGAGGCCGGGCGGACTCGGCCGCGCCGCTGTCCAGGGAATGCTCCAGTTTTTTAACCGCGGTTTTAACGCGGGTCTTGACGCCGGCGTTGCGCAGGCGACGCAGACGGGATTGTCTGTCCCGCTTCAGAGCCGATGCATGATTTGCCAAAACGATCTCCTTTTTCTTGTAGTAAAATTAAAAATAGTATATTAATATCAAATAGAATATAAAGTCAAATAAATTATGTGGGGATGTAGCTCAGATGGGAGAGCGGTACGTTCGCAACGTACAGGCCGGGGGTTCGATCCCCCCCATCTCCACCAAAAAATTTAATTCGAAAAAATTGAACATCCAACATCGAACGTCCAACAGCGAATTTAAAAAGTAACCCAGTTTTTTTGTCGGCCCGATCTGGTTAAACTATCAGTCAAAAGGGGGAGAAGCCCTCGACCTCTCCCAGCCAACCCGATCTAAACGTTTTTTACTAAGGAAAAATTTAGCTAGAATGCTCATGGCAGCGACGCGTAAACGAATCGGCCGGGTTCAGCGGGAAACCCGGGAGACACGCATCTCCCTGGAGGTCAACCTCGACGGAAAAGGGACTTCCCGGATTGTGACCCCCGTTCCTTTTTTAAATCATATGCTGGAACTTTTGGCTCATCACGGCGGACTGGACCTGACCGTCCAGGCCGCAGGGGATGTGGAAGTGGGCTTTCACCATACGGTGGAGGACCTCGGTCTCTGTCTGGGAGAGGGGCTCAGCCAGTGCTGGGGAGATCTGCGGGGGGTGAACCGCTACGGCCACAGCCTGCTCCCGATGGATGAAACCCTGGTTCTGGTCGCCCTGGACATCTCCCGCCGACCCCATCTCCACTACGGCTGGAAACCTCGCAAGGTCCGGGTGGAAGGGTTCGATACGGCCCTGGTCAAGGAGTTTTTTCAGGCCGTGGTCAACCGGGCCGGGCTGACGCTCCATCTCCAATTGCTCCACGGAGAGAACCTGCACCATATTATCGAAGCCCTGTTCAAGGGGGTCGGTCGGGCCCTGAACCAAGCGGCGGCCAAGCCGGCGGGCGGGGGGCAGATCCTATCGACGAAGGGATTGATCGGATGAAAACTAGGAAGACTTTTTTCATGATCTCGGCTTTGGCGGGAAGCGTTTTTTTATTGCTGTTGACCGCCGGTAACCTGTTGGCGGATCCGCCGGCCAAAAAACGGTTGGCCCTAGTGCCCTTTCAACTGGAACGGACAGAAGGTTCAGCCCTGGTGCGCTGCCGGGCCTGCGGCAACGTCATGAAAGCCGGGGTCATTGAAGGCGATCCGGCCGAAACCCTGACCCGGATCGCCTGGGACCTGCTGACGGAACAGGAACGGGAATATGAATTCATCAGCCCCGGCCAGGTGGAAGGGGTTTACCAGTCCTTGCTGGCTAAAAAAATCGATACGGACTCGCTGCCGATGATGAAGGCCCTCGGTCAGGCCTTAAAGGTCGATGGCATCATCTGGGGGGAGGTATTTCGATACGAAGATCGCAAAGGTACGGCCTACGCGGCCGACCGGCCGGCCTCCATTGCCCTGGATCTGCACCTGCTGCGGGTCAGCGACGGGGCACTGGTCTGGAAGGCCCAGTGGTCGGAGACCCAACAGGCCCTGAGCGAAAACCTGTTCCAGATCGGGGAGGTGGCCCGCCGGGGGCTGCGCTGGATGACGGCCGAACAACTGGCCCGGTCCGGCCTGAAACACATGATCAAAGATTTTCCCGGCCCCGGTTTGCTGCCCTGAGCGGTCGTCAGGGTTGCGCCGCTTTGATCCGGTACAATCATGATCCTGATCCCTGCCGTTGACCTCAAACAGGGCCAATGCGTCCGTCTCCGGGAAGGAAGAGCGGACGCCGTGACCGTCTTTTCCGAAGATCCGGTGGCCATGGGGCGGCAGTGGGCCGCCCAGGGGGCCGAACGGCTCCATGTGGTCGACCTGGACGGGGCCTTTGAAAAGGGGCCCCGCCACTTCGAGGTGGTGGAAAAAATCGTCCGCAGCCTGACCATCCCCGTTCAGGTGGGCGGCGGCTTGCGGGACCTGGATACGGTCCAGCGCTACCTGGATGTGGGGGTCGCCCAGGTTATCCTGGGGACCATGGCCCTGAAAAAATCTAAAATGGCGGCCGAGGCCTGCCGCCGTTTCCCGGGCCGAATCATCATCGGCCTCGATGCCCGGGATAATCGGGTGGCCGTGGAAGGCTGGACCGAAATCAGCGCCAGCGACCCCCTAGATCTCGCCCAACGTTTTGAAGGCTGGGGGGTCTCCGCCGTTATTTTTACGGATATCCGGCGGGACGGCACGCAGCGGGGACCGGCGGTCCGCTCCACCCAGCGGTTGGCCCGAGCCCTCTCCGTGCCGGTCATCGCCGCGGGCGGGATCGTCACGCTGGCGGACGTGCAAAAGATGTCCCGACTGGAAAAAGACGGAGTGGTGGGGGTGATTACCGGCCGGGCCATCTACAGCGGATCCCTCCGCCTGCCCGAGGCCCTGGCCTGGCTGCGGAAGCATACGGCCCCCACCGCCCCCGCCGGGGTAAATATTTTATGACGCTTCACCCTTTTGCGTGGGTAACCACCATATCGGGTATAGTCAGCAGGTCCCGGCCAAAGGGGTTTTCCAAAGGTACTCCGTGGCGGGAAACCGGGCCGAAGCAGTTAAAATTATACTGAAGCAGGCCCCTCCGGCACGTTGCCCGGCGGCTGTATGGTCGGCCCTGCCTCCGGAAAGATTTGACCACTCGGGGCCGGGTTAGAAATCTAAAAAGTAATATGGAAAACCCCTTTGGCCGGGACCTGCTGACTCGGGTAGCCTGAATTTACCAAGGACTACTAGATGTAGTAACCGCCCACTCAAAAGGGCGAAGAACCTATTTTATTTATTGACATTTTTAAAGTAAAATAATATATTATTCGTTTGATCAATAATGTGAAATAGAGGAGGGAGGGAAGCTGCATGACGGGCGTAAGGATCAAAGCAGCCGAGTCCTTTGAAAACGCCTTAAGACGATTCAAGAAGCAATGTGAAAAAGCCGGAATTTTATCAGAAGTCCGGAAGCGGGAATATTACGAGAAACCCAGTGTCAAGAGGAAAAAGAAGGCCTTAGCCGCCAAAAAAAGAGCACTCCGCCGGATGAGAAAATTTGAGTCATGAGTTCTTTGGGGGAGCAGATTGACGCCGGTTTTAAGGAAGCCCTGAAATCCCGGGACGGGGTCCGTCTGTCCATTCTCCGCTTGTTGCGCACGTCTTTGAAAAACCGGGAGGTGGAGCAGCGGGGTCCCTTGGAAGAATCCGAAATCCGGACGGTCATCCGGGGGCTTATACGGCAAGGCCAAGAGGCGGTCGAGCAGTTTGAAAAAGGGGGGCGCCCCGAACTGGCGGAAAAGGAAAAGGCCGAAATGGAAATCCTGAAAGGATTTCTCCCTCCCGCGGCTTCTGAAACGGAGATCCGGGCCCTGGTGGATCAGGTCATCCAGGAAGTGCGGGCCGTCGGCCCCCAGGATCTGGGCCGGGTGATGAAACCGGTCCTGGCCCGTCTGGCCGGACGCGCCGAAGGACAACAGGTCCGCACCATCGTCCAGGAGCAACTGACGAGCTGAAAACCGGGCTTTTTGCTTTCTCCCGGGTACAAATTGAAAGAGGCTCTCGGCCAGCAATTGCCGGGAGCTTCCAATTTATGGAAAAAGGGGGGGCCACCTCCCCGCGCCAGGTCCTATTGATCCCTTCATTTTCATCTTCAGCTTTTCCTCATTTCCGTTACCCTAAGAGAACCGATCGACGGTTTGATGGATAAGACCAGGTCCTTCATCCCCGATTCTTTCGTCACCCAATTGAAGGAGATGTCCAATATCGTTTCCGTCGTCTCCCGTTATATCCCTTTGAAAAAAGCCGGAAGAAATTTTCAAGGGCTCTGTCCCTTCCACCAGGAGAAAACGCCTTCCTTTATGGTTAATGAGGAAAAGCAGATTTTTCACTGTTTCGGCTGTGGTCAAGGGGGAAACGTTTTCGGTTTTTTAATGCAGTTTCATAATCTGAGCTTTCCGGAAGCGGTTACGGAACTGGCCGCCCTACAAGGCCTGGAAATGCCCCAGGCTCCGGCGGGCCGGGAAGAGACGGCCGAGACCCGGAAAAGGGAGGCCCTGATCCGGATTCAGCAACTGGCGGCGGATTTCTACCGTCGCTGTCTGCAGGAGGGGCCGGAAGGTCGGCGGGGGAGGGCCTACCTGGAAGCAAGGGGCCTGGATGGGCCGACCAGCGAGGTCTTCGCTCTGGGGGTGGCTCCGGCGGCCTGGGACCGGCTGACCCAGGCCCTGCTGAAGCAACAGGTCCCGAAAGACCTGCTGGAGCAATCCGGGTTGGCGGTTAAAAATGAACGGGGTGGGCTCTATGACCGGTTCCGCAACCGGCTTATGTTCCCCATTTTCGACGAGCGGAAGCAGGTAGTCGCCTTCGGGGGGCGGACCCTGGGAGAGGATTCTCCCAAATACCTCAACTCTCCGGAGTCGGTTCTTTTTTCCAAAGGGCGGCTGCTATATGGCTTTGCTCAGGCCCGGCCGGCCATCCGGGAACGGAAGCAGGTGCTGATCGTGGAGGGGTAT
>JACRCK010000166.1 GCA_016219065.1 Deltaproteobacteria bacterium | reverse complement strand
TGGCGGCGGCTGGCCCGCGACCTTCGCGGATGACGCAGCCGGGGCGGATTTCCTCAGGAGCATTGCCGGGCGTTTTCCACTAGACCTGTCCCATGTGCTGACTGGCGGGCATTCGGCCGGGGGCCATTTGGCGTTATGGCTCGCCGGGCGCCATCGGTTGCCGTCGGGAAGCCCGCTGTTTTCCGCGGACGCCTTGCCGGTACACGGCGTGGTGTCCTTGGCGGGCATTGCCGACCTTGAGGAAGGCGCCAAACGGAATATTTGTGACGGGGCATGCCGGGAGTTGGTGGGAGGTTTGCCTGAAGAGGCGCCGGACCGCTATCGGCAAGTCTCGCCGCTTGCGTTACTGCCCTTGGGAGTGCCGCAATGGCATGTGGTTGGTCTCCTTGACAGGGTTGTACCTCCCGATTATGTAGAGCGGTACGTTGCCATAGCGGGACGGCACGGCGAGGTGCATTTGGATCTCCTCCCGGACGCGGGTCATTACGAGCTGATTGTGCCCACCGTCCCCGCGTGGCCTGCGGTGCGCCATGCGGTGCTCACCCTGCTGGGAAGGGCCTCATGCGTCGTCCCGGCGAAAGCCGGGAACCATGATGAAGACGGGATACCGCCCCGTTCTTCACCGGGGTGACGCACCGGTATGACGGTTCTAAACCGACGTCAGGGGAGGATGGCCCAGCTCGGCACCCCGTCTTCCCACTTGTTGTGAGTCAGCCGCACGGTTAATCCGTCGCTCAGGCGCAGGGCAAAAATCTCCCCGTAGGGTTGGGGGTTGAAGACCGGGATCAGGGGTTCCTCGTCGTTTAAGCCCCCCCGCTCGGAGGCAAAGACGATCCATTTCCCGTCGGGGGAAAACTTCGGGTGCATGTCATGGCCGGGGCTGTTGGTAATCCGGAGCAGTTCTCCAGGCGTCCCGTCAGCCCCGAGGGCAAGGGTGTAGATCTCAAAGTCCCCCTCCCGGCGGGACACAAAGGCGATCCGGTCACTCGCAGGGGCAAAGGCAGGCATGGTGTCTACACCCTCGTGGCGGGTCAGCCTGACCGGGTTTGTGCCGTCCAGATTCATCCGGTAGATCTCCATGTTGCCGTCCCGGTCGCTTCGGAAGACGATCCAGCGGCCGTCCGGGGAAAAGTAGGGAAAGCCGTTGCTGCCCCCGGAGCCCCCTGTCAGGTTGACGGCGTCCCGGCCATCGGATCGGAATTTCCAGATGTCCACACGGCCGCCGACGCCTGCAAAGGTCGGGCCGACCGAAGCAGCGATCCAGCGCCCGTCCGGGGACCAGGCAGGCCCCCAGGTCGATTGCCGGGGGCCGGGGGGCTGAAAGACCTGCCGCAGCTCCGTGCCGTCGGGTTTAGAGGTGACGATGCTCTTGAAATGGTCCGCCCCCACCAGCAGGCCGGAGGAAGGGTCCAGGGAAGGGAAAGCAGTCCGCACCGCCCGGAGTTCCATATCCCGGTCGGGAAGCGTCACCCGGGCCGTGTTGTCCACCAGAAAGGGTCCGGGCACGCCTGTCCCTTCCAGACGTGCGCCGTCTTCGAGGATCAAGGGGGCTTCCTGGCCGTCCCCCGGGCCATGGCAGACCATCCGGCCGGTCGCCGGATGAAAGGCCGGAGCCCAGTAGTGTCTCGCCCGGTCGCTTTCCAATTGCTGGTCCGCTCCGTTCGGCAGGGCTGAAAAGATCTGCCAGACCCCATTGTCCCGGCTGGAAAAACCGATCCGCCCCGCCGTTGCAGACGCCGGGGAGAGGGTCTCCGGAAAGTTGAAGCGGGGGAACACAGGCTGCTGATCGGCACCGTCGGGATTCATGGAATAGAGGTGGAGTCCGCCTTGGCGCTGGGAATAGAAGAAGATCCGCTTTCCGTCGCCAGACCAGGCGGGAGAGCCGTCCCAGCCGGGCGCCTGGGTCAGCCGTGTCGGGGCCGAACCGTCCGCCTTCATGACATAGATTTCGCTGGCATGATATTGGTCCCGGTCGCTGGAAAAGGCGATGAACCGGCCGTCGGGGGAAAAGGCGGGATTGAAATCCCCTCCCCGGTGCCGGGTGATGTTCACCGCTTCCTTTTCCGCTGGCGGCCCCTCGGGCCGAAAGGGCATGACGAAGATATCGGCGTTGCCCTCGCGGCTGGAGACAAAGGCGATGGTTTTTCCATCCGGAGAAATGCTCGGTGCATCTTCCATGGCCGGGCTTTCCGTAAGGGGACGGGGCGGCCCGGGATTGACAAGGTCCAGGACAAAGAGATCCGGGTTGCCCCGCCGTTCGGAACAGAAGACGACCCAGCGCCCATCGGGGGAGAAGACGGCATTGTAATCGAGGGCCGGGTGCGTGGTGAGGCGGCGAGGGGGCTTCTCCGGCCGCTCGAAGAGATAGATGTCCCAATTGGCCGGGCGGATAGCGGTATAGAATATCGCCTCCCGGCCCCAGGCCGGGGTATTTCCGACCCCTTCTCCTGCCGCCAGACAGGCTGCCAGAACCAGGATAACGCGTAAGCCTTTGCGTTCCATAATGTCGCCTCCTTACCGGCGTAAATAAAGCACCGCCGCAAAAATTGTCAAATTAGTCAAAAGAGAAAATCTTGGGGGACGGGAAAAACGACTTTTTACGAGGGCATCAACTTGCGTAGCAGGCTTACGAAAAGATGAGTCCCTTCCATAGTTCTGCGCGAAACCCGATTTCAAAAATGCCGTAGATGGCAATGGTCGTGAAAGCCGCCACAGCGATGGCTGTAGGCCAGCTTCTTTTCCGCCATCTCAGGTAGGAAAGGAGATACAAGGGTACGGTTATCAGAAACCCCGCCAGATAGACCGCTCCGGCAAAACCCAAAAGCCAGGCCAGCGTTGAGCCGATCTTACTCCTTTTGACATCAGGCTCGTCTCCCGTTCTTGGCGCCGCCTTGCCTGCCGCAAGCTCCCTCCATAGTTCGAATGATCCCAAGATGAAGACCAGACCGCCAATGATGAGGGGCAAGAGGGCGCTTTCAAAATAACGAAAGGTCAGGGAGCTGCCTATGACCGCCCCGGTGAAGAGCAGGATCAGCATCAGGAAATAGGAACTCGGTTTGATTTGCATGGCTCTAATTCCTCGCGCGGCCCTGCCAAACCCGCCGCAGGTAGGGATAGCTGAAGAGAACAATCATCATCACAACCATAACCATGCAGATGGGCGTAAGAAAGAACAGCGGTCCTGAAGTCAGGACCGAGCGGAAAAAGTAATACTCAAATAAACCTCCCATAATGAAGCCCAGCGCCATGGCTGGCCGGGAGTAGCCGAACCTGTCCATAGCGAGGCCGAGAAAGGCCATAATGATCACCATAGCGACATCAAGCATTGTGCCTGCCGTGACAAAGGCGGCCACGAAGATAATTGTCAGAACGATAGGATAGAGGAAATCAAGGTGAATAAAGGCTATTTTCGCGAGCGATCGTGATCCGGCAAGACAAATAAGGCCGGCTATGATATTGGCTAAGGCAACACCCAGAAGCAGGGTAAGGGCAAGGTCTAAATTCTTGGCCATCATCACGGGACCGGGGTTGACCCCCACGAGGATAAACCCACCCATCATGACAGCCATCCCCAGGGAACCGGGGACGCCAAAAGCCATGGTTACCAACAGGTCTCCTGCCGTAGAAGCGCCGTTCGAGGCTTCCGGGGCAATGACCCCTTCCACGCAGCCTGTGCCGAATCTTTCCGGGTGCCTGGAGGTTTGTTTTGCGTGACCATAGGCTATCCAACTCGATGTCCCTGGTCCCACGCCGGGGAGTACGCCCACAACATAGCCGATGACCGCACTCCTTGCCCATAGCCACCAATGATGCACAACGTCCCTGGCGCCGACTAAGAT
>JACRCK010000162.1 GCA_016219065.1 Deltaproteobacteria bacterium | reverse complement strand
TTATTTCCCCTTCGACATCGTCAATGTAAATTCCGGAACCGATGATCCAGCCCCATTCGGGAAACCCCTTCACAAAGGAAATCTTGGGCACCGGGTTGGCCTGTCCGGGCTTGGGCCAGTAATAATCCACAAAGCCGGCTCCATCGGCTTTTACCTTGTCCACAAAGGCGACGAACAGCCGTTTGCCGTTGGGGTCCTTGTTTTCGGTTAGTTCCTTCCCGTCCAATTCGGATTTGATCGGGTGCATGATCATTTTTGGCTGCAGGTCGTTGATCCAGAAATAATCGTCCTTCTCGTAGCGGAGATTCTTGATGGCCTGTAAGGCTTGTTTGCGGGCCTCTTCCGCAGGCAGGCCATTATTTTTAGCCTGCTTGGCGTAAAAGTCCAGTACTCCCCAGGCCGTTTCCACGACATGCCGGGTTTTCAGATACTTGGCCTCGAACATTTTCTGTTTGAATTGGGGGTACATCCAGGCGATAACCAGGGAAAAAGCAACGATGATCAGGACGCCCAGGAGGAAAATGCGGGTGGATAATTTAAAACGGTTTAACATGATGATTCTCCCCTGTGTAACAATAAGTTAACGTTTCCAGATCCTAAAAATATTGGCGGGACGGGGTCCCTGTTTTCCTTCGGGGAGATACGGCTGCTTTCGAGATGGGGCTCCAAGTATAACAGGGACAGGGCTTAACTTAAAGATCGGCAAAGAGTTAGGAGTACTTAAATTAGTTTATAACTTTTCAATCCTCAAAATTTCACGGATTCTTCAAATCTTCAGGAAATTCCCCCCGGGAAAGAAAAATGGACTTCAACGCGGCGGTTTTTTAAACGGTTTGTTTCCGAGTCATTCGGAGCCAGGGCCTGGTATTCTCCGAAACCTTTGACGGAGATCTGCCGGGGTGCCGTCCCTCGGGCAATTAGAGCCCGGGCCACCTGAGTGGCCCGGGCGGCGGACAGCTCCCAATTCGACGGATAGCGGGAGTTGCGGATCGGACGGTCATCGGTATGCCCGTGAACTTCCACCAGCAATTCCGGGCGGAGCGCCACAAAAGTCCCCATGGCCGCCAAGGTCGGATCCGCCTCCGGTTTCAGCCGGGCCTCGCCCGTATCAAAGACGATCTGTTCCGGAAAAGTCAGAACCAAGGCGGGACCGCGGCGTTCCAGGGTCACCCCGGGGACGGCGGCGGTTCCCAGGAATTCCTCCAGTTCCTTTTCCAGGCCGGAAATCGGGGGCGCCGTAAGCGCTTCCACCGTATTCACGGGGGCGGCGACCGGGTGGGTCCGGGGCGGCTGTGCGGAAGCGACCGGAGCGGACCGGGGCTGATTTTGCTGCTGCCAGGAAAGGCCGAAGAGGAGCACGAAAAAAATCACCAGAAGCAAAAGCAGATCACTCAGGGTCAGGAACCAGATTTCATTACCGTTTTCCGAGGGAGCGTTTTTGCGCCGGCCGGATAGGGGTCTGGAGACCGACTTTTTAAGGGGAACCGGGTCCGGAACCGTATCCTCCGGCCGGGCGGCCGAACTTTCCGGGATCATGCCTGCGCTCCCTTGGGATAATCGTGGGGAGAGACCAGGACCAATTGAGGCCTCAAATCCGACCGGTGCGGGGTGGCCATGGCCCCGGAGAGGGTTTCCAATTTATATTTAATTGCCCTGGGGTGTTCCTGGTCGTACAAATCTAAAATACCTTCCTGGATCAATTCCATGCGCAGTTCGTCCTGATCCATAAACTCCTTCAGTTTATTGCTCAAGGGTACGAAACAAAGGTTGGCGAGTACCACCCCGTAAAAAGTGCTCAACAGGGCAATGGCCATGTAGCCGATGAGGCTCTGGGGGTTCTGGATATGATCAAAGATCCGAATCAGGTTGATGATCGTTCCGGCCAGTCCCAGTGCCGGAGCCAAGCGCGCCATGTTGATTAAAATTTTATGGGCGGTTTCATACTGGCCGTAGATGCAAAGGGCCTCCTTATGGATGATCTGGTCTATTTTTTCCCGGTTATAATGGTAGGTGATCAATTCCACCCCGGTTTTGATCATTCCCGACGGCAGACTGTTGCCCTGCTGCTCCAGGGCTCGAATTCCGCCTTTCCGGAAAATTCGAGCCAGGTTTACCAGCGTCTCGATGGTCCAGGCCACCTCCTCCCGGGAGCCGAAGCTCTTTTTAACCAGCTGCAAGGTCCAAAGCATTTTTTTGGCAGGATAGGCCATCAGGGTGGCGGCCAGGGTACCTCCCAGGACGATCATCAGGGCATTTAGGTTGGAAGCGATACCGAGTTCAACCACTTCCAGATTGAAAGCGGCCCCAAAAATGGCCCCCAACAGCAATAAAGAAAAAATCATTTGTCCGATCATCAGAGGATCTCCTTTATCCGGGATTCTTGCAAAAATTTAAACTGCAGAAATCATGCCAGACATAAAATCCCCGTCTGTAAATATAACCTATTGAGATAATAACATTATTTTCTAAAACGGTGGGGTGGGAAAACCTGAGAATTTCGAATCAACCGGGGAGCAGGTATTTTTTGCCTACTGCCCGAGAGGTTTTAACCGTTCAGGTCTTGACCGCGGGCAGGACTACGATCAGGTTTTGAAATTCATTGTCGATGGCGCTCTCGAGACGTCCGCCATGGGCATTGATGATCTTGCGGGCCAGGGAAAGCCCCAGACCCTGTCCAAACGATTTACTGGCAAAATCTTTGCTGCGCAGGAAGCTCTGGATTTCCTCCGGGAACTGGCCGGCTCGGGTCCGGATGGTTATCCGGACTTCCTGGTGATCCAGCACTCCTTCCAGGTTGATCCAGACCGCCTGGTCGTAGCCCTCTAGTAGGTAAATTACCGTTTCCAGAAGGCAATGGAAGGCTTTGGATATTTCCGCATCGTCCAGGGGAACCAGGAGCGGGTCCGATTTATATAACCGGACTACCTGGATTCTTTTTTTATCCAGATAGGTTTGAAAGGCTTCCAATACTTTATCGAGAATATGGGTGATATTGCGGGTGACGATAAAGGGCTCGTAGGCTTGGGAATAAGCTACCAGGTCCTTAAGAACCTTTTCCAGACGCAGGGATTCCTTCGTAATCAAATGAACGTATTCAATGACATCCCCCCGTTGTTCAACGTTTTTGGCCAGACGGTGCGCAAACCCCCCGATGGCCATAAGCGGGTTGCGGATTTCATGGGCCACCGCTTCCATGGCATTTTCCAAAAGCTTGTTTTTTTCTTCCCGATCCTCCTGGGAAACCTGGGCCGGGGTCTGCTCCAGATCGGAAATCAGGTTGAATACCTTGACAAAACTGGTTTCCAGGTTTCCGTTTATTTTGGATAGGGTGCGATTGGCCTTATCCATCACCCGTAGGAGGTCGTCATTGGTATTGATCATCAAACGCAACTGGCTGGCGACCTCTTCCACCCGGGAAAAAGTTTCCACCAGAATTTCGTTCACTTTTTCCAGGGGCAGCCCCAGAATCGGGGCGCTGGCCTCCAGCGATTGAAAATCATCGGCGGTGGTGAAGAAAAATTGAGTGGAAATCCGGGCGAACTCCAGGATCTTGACCAAAATGGAACGGCCCTCCTGCAAGGCTTCCGAACCGAAAAATTTCTGACTTTCGATGATCTGTTCCGGAAAGTGCCAGCGATGCAGAACCAACCGGCCGGCCTCCCGATGATCGACCCCTAAATGCTCCTTTTCCCAGGAGATGGTATCCTCCAGGGAAACGTTCCGGCCCGGGAAACCTTCTTTCAGGGGGGGCGTACAAATATGGAACAGCAGCAGCATGCCGATTTCCAGAATTAGCCCGGCGGTAAAGACTTCCTCCGGATCGATCTCCTGGCTTAACGGGCTGGCCTGGGCAAAACCCTGGGCGATCAAAGCCCGATACAGGGAGGTCTTCCAGAAGAGGTCGTAATCCATGCCGCCCACCCGGCCCAGGGGAAAGGTGTCCCGTAAAGAAATGTTCAAGGCCATGAGGCGGACTTTTTTAAATCCGGCCATGATGATGGCGTGGGAGACGGAAGAGATCCGGGAGCGCCGGGCAAAATAGGCGCTGTTCACCAGTTTCAACAGCCGGGTGGTTAATCCCGGGTCCTGCTCGATAATCCGGGTCAAATCCAGGACCGAACTCTGTTCATCGGCCGCCGCCTCAATGAGCTGGATCGTCAAGGGGGACAGGGAAGGGAGAAAATCGTTGGCGGCTATTTGATGCAGGATTTTGCTTTTTTCCGTTGGTTCCATGGGCGTTGTTCGGACCTCTCCTTGAAAATATCACTTTTAAGCATATCGGCTGAAAATTATAAAAATAAAGTCATTGCTTCGGTAAAATTTAATCTTCCGGCGGAGGCGACCGATATTAGGTTATAAACGCATCCTTTTTTCATGTAAAATCCTGTAAGAAAAAATGAAGAGAGCGGCATTTCGAAAACCAAGAGGCCTGGCATGCTTAAAAAAATAAGCACCCTGGAGGTAAAGACCGGGATGTTCGTTGCCCAACTGGATCGTTCCTGGATGGAAACGCCTTTTATTTTTCATAAATTCCAGGTCAAGTCGGTCCAGCAGGTCGACCAGCTCCAGACCTACTGCCGTTTCGTGTATATCGATACGGAAAAAGGCGGCGACACGGACAGCGATCCTCCGGGTCCGGGGCTCTCGAAAGAGCCGGTTTTACGGGTGGTCGAAGGCGAGCGGAAAAGCTCTCCTGAAGGGAAACCGGATTCGGTCCCGTGGCAGAAAGAGCTGCCGGTCGCCCGGGAGATCCATAGGGAAACCAAAAAAGTGGTCGACAACATCCTGGAGGATGTGCGCCTCGGGAAAACCATCGATACCACGGCGGCCAAAAAGTCGGTTGAAAATATTGTCGACAGCGTGATGCGCAACCGGGACGCCCTGGTCTGCCTTTCCCAGCTAAAAAGTCGCGACGAGTACACCGCCTTCCATTCCATGAACGTCTGCATCCTCTCGGTGGCCTTCGGACGAACCCTGAACCTGCCCCGGGAGGATCTGCAGCTCCTGGGGGTCGGGGGGCTGTTGCACGATATCGGGAAGATGAAGGTTCCCCTGGAGATCCTCAACAAGCCGGACAAGCTGACCGAGGCGGAATTCGAGGAGGTGAAAAATCATGTCCGTTACGGGGAAGAGCTTTTAGCTCAAATCAGCCAAATTCCCGCCAAGGTGGTTAAGATGGTGGCCCAGCACCACGAGCGTTACAACGGAAAGGGCTATTTACAAGGGCTCCAGGGGGAGCAGTTGAGTCTCTTCGGACAAATATCCACGATCGTGGACGTTTACGATGCCATGACTTCGGATCGGGTCTATCGATCGGGCCTCCTGCCCAATGAGGCCTTGAAAAAGATGTTCGTCTGGAGTGCCACCGATTTTAACCAGGGACTGTTTGAGCGGTTTGTAAAAAGTATCGGCATTTATCCGGTGGGCAGTCTGGTGGAGATCAACCGGTCAGAAATCGGCATTGTCATCGCGGCCAACCAGGAAAATACGGTCAAGCCGACGGTCAAACTAATCAAAAACCGGGATGGACAAATCTATCGCCCGGCCCTGCTCATCGATACGAATGCCAAAGACGGGCGGACCGGCCGGGAGAAATTTCAAATTACCGGGATCCTTAAACCGCATAAAGAAGGAATAACGATCAGCACCTTTTTCAAGGAACCGGCCGCAACGGTCGCCCGCTAACTGTCCGCGAAGTGGTACGGAAGTTGCTAATATATCGGGGTATATGATCCCGAAAATAATTTCCAGAGAACTCCTAGGATCTCCGAACCCGATGCATTCCCTTCGGGCCAAGGATCCCGGAAGCGACGGTTTTCAATCTCTCCTGGAAGACCGGCTGACCGCCGCTACTCCGCTGGAAGGCCGGATTTTATCGCTTCTGGTTGAAATAATAAATAAAATCATGGTCAATGCGGAAAGCGCCCCCCCGCCGGGGCCGCTGTTTCCACCGCCTGCTTACGGGGAGGAACCCGCCTGGACCCTGATGCCAAAAACTCCCGCCGTCCCTGAGGAGAAGCCGCCGGACCGGCCTTTTCCGAGTCTGGAGCGCCAGGAAATTGACAGTCGAATAAAAGAGGCCGCTGCCAAACACGGCGTAGACGCCGATTTGATCCGGGCGGTGATTGAAGTGGAAAGCCGTTTTGACCCCCAGGCCGTTTCCCCGGTCGGCGCCCGGGGTTTGATGCAGTTAATGCCGGCCACGTCCGCCGACCTGGGCGTGCGCAATCCTTTTGATCCCGGTCAGAACATTGAGGGGGGAACCCGCTACCTGAAGCAGTTATTAGGGCGCTACGGCGGCAATCGGCGCCTGGCCCTGGCCGCTTATAACTGGGGCCTGGGCAACCTGGAAAAAAGGCCGGAAGCGCTGCCGCTGGAAACGCGGCGCTATTTAGTACGGGTGGAAAAGGCTTATCAGCGGTATGCCGGGGAAACCCGGACGCCGGCCGTCGGGCTGGGTTAGAAAAGGTGGGCGGGACTCAGGCAAATGGCATGTTGGAGTAATGGAGGATTGGAGTATTGGGATAAAGCAGTTTTAAACCAGCACTCCAATCCTCCAGCACGCCATTACTCCCTTATATATTTCTTCCTCAATCGGCTGCTTTGCGGATAAAAGTCGGGACTTCCAGTTCTTCTTCATCGAAATAATATTCGGGCGGTTTGGCCGGCCGGGACCGGGTGGAGATCTTTTCCACTTCGATCCCCCGCCGGATGAAGGTCGGTGTTTCCCGATCTTCCGGCCTGTCTT
Source organism: Deltaproteobacteria bacterium (assembly GCA_016219065.1). Taxonomy (GTDB): domain Bacteria; phylum Desulfobacterota; class RBG-13-43-22; order RBG-13-43-22; family RBG-13-43-22; genus JACRCK01. The sequence continues at coordinate 15,190 of JACRCK010000162.1, read as the reverse complement.
TTTTAAGGTCCACCATCGAAGGCCGGATCTTTTCCAGATCGACCATGACCCGATCGTCCTTGGAGTTGATCCCGGTGGCGATTACGGTGATCCTCAGTTCGTCGCCCATCGACTCGTCGATGGCCGTCCCCCAGATGATATTGGCATCTTCATGGACTTCCTTTTGGATCAAAGAGGAGGCCTCGGTGACCTCTTCAAAACCCAGCGTGGAGCTGGCGGTAATATTCATCAGCACGGCCCGGGCCCCCGCGATGGTGATGTCCTCTAACAGCGGGCTGGAAATCGCTTTTTGGGCGGCCTCCAGTGCCCGATTCTCCCCGCTGGCCAGGCCGGTCCCCATCAGGGCGACGCCCATTTCGGCCATGATGGTCCGCACATCGGCAAAATCCAGGTTGATCAGGCCGGGGATGGTAATCAGATCGGAGATCCCTTTTACCGCATAGAGCAGGACATCATCGGCTTTCTTAAGCATTTCCAGGAAAGAGGCCTTTTTGGTGGCGAGGGAGATTAAGCGGTCGTTGGGGATGGTAATCAGGGTATCCACCGCTTGGCGCAGTTCCCGGATGCCCTCCTCGGCCTGTTTGAGCCGCTTCTGGCCTTCGAAATGGAAGGGTTTGGTGACGACCGCCACCGTCAAGGCGCCCAGCTCCTTACTGATCTGAGCCAGAATCGGGGCCCCGCCGGTCCCGGTTCCCCCACCCATGCCCGCCGTAATGAAGACCATGTTGCTGCCTTCCAGTTCCTCACGGATTTTCTCCACATCTTCGATCGTCGCCTGGCGGCCGATTTCCGGATTGGCCCCGGCACCCAGTCCCCCGGTGGAGTTGGAGCCCAATTGGAGGCGGACCTTGGCCAGGGAAGAGGCCAGGGACTGGACATCGGTATTGGCGGAAATAAAATCCACCCCCCGGAGATCCGATTGGATCATATTATTGACGGCGTTGGTTCCCCCTCCGCCGATGCCGATCACCTTGATCTTGGCTTTCTGGACAGGCCGTTCTTCCGTTTCGACCAGTTCTATTTTCATCTAAGTTTTCCTCCCCCTCTTGCTGATATCTGTTTAATCAAAAACATTGGTCCGGTCAATTCCATTTTTACTCCGGAGGGAAATAAAATAAAAAAACCGGAGTGATGGAGTGATGGAGTAATGGAGTAATGTTTATAAATGCAATACTCCAGCACTCCATTACTCCAGTTCTCCTGGACGTATTTGTTTTTTACATAAATTCCTTGAACCATTTTTTCATCCGCTCCATGACCCGGAAAAAGATGTTGTGGTCCCGAATACGGAATTTTTTCCTGGGGATGGAGCGGGCCCCATAGAGCGTAAGCCCCACCGCCGTAGCGTACATGGGGTTGTTGACCACATCGGTAATGCCGCCGAAGCCCTGAGGATAGCCGCGGCGGCAGGGCAAATTAAAGATCTGTTCGGCCAATTCCGGGATGCCATCCATGAGGGAGGCACCGCCGGTAATCACCACTCCCGAGGCCACCAGATCGCCAAATCCGGAGCGCAGTATTTCCCGGTTGACCAGGGTGAAGATTTCTTCGACCCGGGGCTCCAGGATTTCCCCTAAAATCTGGCGGGATATCATTCTCGGTTTCCGCCCGCCGACGCTGGGTATTTCCAGGGTCTCCTCCTTGCTGATCATGGAACTCAGACAACTGCCGTGCATTTTCTTGATTCGCTCGGCGGCCTGGTGCGGGGTCCTTAAGCCAACGGCAATGTCATTGGTCAGGTTGTTTCCGCCCAGGGCCAGGACGGCGGTGTGTTTGATGCTGTTGTTGGAAAAAATGGCCAGATCGGTGGTCCCGCCGCCAAAGTCGATCAGGACCGCCCCCAGTTCTTTTTCTTCCGGCGTCAGCACCGTCTCGCTGGAAGCGATGGATTCCAGAACGATGTCGCAGACATCCAGGCCGGCTTTGTTGGCGCAGCGGATGATGTTCTGCGCCGAGGTAACCGCCCCGGTGATGATATGGACCTTGACCTCCAGCCGGACCCCGGCCATACCCAGCGGGTCTTGGATGCCGTCCTGGTCGTCGACGATGAATTCCTGGGGGAGAATATGGATGACCTCCCGGTCCAACGGAATGGCAATGGCCTTGGCGGCCTCGATGACCCTTTCGATGTCACTGCGGGTGACCTCCCGGCTCTTGACGGCGATCACACCGTGGCTGTTGAAGCCTTTGATATGTCCTCCGGCAATCCCCGCGTAGACCGAGGTGATTTCGCAGCCGGCCATCAATTCCGCCTCTTCCACCGCTTTTTTAATGGAATTGACCGTACTTTCGATGTTGACGACCACGCCTTTGCGCAGCCCCACGGAAGGATGGGTCCCCATGCCGATGATATCGACCCCACCGGCGGAAACTTCGCCCACCACGGCGCAGATTTTGGTCGTTCCGATGTCCAGACCTACGATCAGGTTGGATTCCAAAGGGCAATCCTCCCTTTCTTTATTGACGGTCGGGCGTTCCAGGTGACGGTTTTCAGCTTTTTTTCCCTCCCGCCGCGGGCTTGAGGCCGTGCACGACGACCCGCTGGCCGTACTGCAGGGAAATGCCCCGCAACTGAAAAAGATCCGACCGGCCCTGCAGGCTGGACCACACTTTTTCCAACCGGTTCAAGCGGGTGGTCAGCTCTTCCTGCCCCAGGGTGATCCGGACGCCCCGATCCAGCGTATAAAGGGAATACCCGCAGTCGGGATCGACGTGAATCTCCGAAAGTTTTTCCGGGTACAGGGGATCCTTCCCCCGGGCCAGCAACGTTTTCAGCAGCAGCAGGTCCTGCAGGATCCGGGGATCCAAACGGCCGTTTTCCTGCCAGTCCGCCTTTTGCAGCCCGGTAACCACCGGCAGGCTGGAGGTTTCCTGCCGGTCGGCCTTTTTAAAGGGGACCCCTTCGGCATCCAGAAAGTACAGGCCCTGGCTGAAGAGCACCAGGCTGAGGGGTTCCCGCTCCTGGACCAGGACGGTCAGTTTGTTCGGCAGTTCCCGGCGCAATTGTACCGCTTTGATCCAGGGAACGGCTTCCAGCCTTTTCTTGACATCCCGTAAGTTGAGGGCCAGGAGATTGACCTTGTCTTCCAGTCCCCCTTTTTGCAGCAGTTCCACCTGCGAAACCCGGCGGTTGCCCTGGATGCTCACGTCTTCCAAACGGAAAAACGGGGCCGACAGGGCGAACAGGTAGCCGATCAGCATGGTCAGGCTCAATCCGGCGAGGATCATGACGATAATCGATCCGATCCAGAAATGGCGCCAGATCCGCTGAAACCACCCCGGTCCGCCATCCTGCAGGGATTTTTGAAATACGTTCCGGCCGGGCACACCCAGCCTGGTTTTCCCTAAATACATGGTTTCCTCCTACGAAAGGGTCCCGGACCGGCGAGCGGGTGAGGGGAGCGCGCAACCCCAGAGCCGCACTTCCGGCTCCAACAGGACCCCGCTGCGCTCCAAAACCTTTTTCCGGACCAGCGCCATCAGGGACAACACGTCCCGGGCCCGGGCCCGGCCGCGGTTGACGATAAAGTTGGCATGTTTTTCGGAAACCTGGGCCTCCCCCCGGATCAATCCTTTACAACCGGAAGCCTCGATCAAACGTCCGGCCGAATCCCCGGGGGGGTTCCGGAACACCGACCCGCCGCTCGGATCCGTCCCGGGTTGGGTCTTTTTTCGAAGACGGATCAGGCTTTGCATCTGCCGGGCGATATCCTCTTTAACCCCCCGGACCGCCCGTAACACCCCGGAGACGATCACATCCCCGGGCTCGAGATCCAGACGCCGGTATCCGAAATCCAGTGCTTTCCGATTCCGTTTCAGCGGTTTTCCCCCTGCGGTGACCAGGGTCAGCGCCATGGTCAGATCTTTCATTTCCCGGCCGCGGCTTCCGGCATTCATGGCCCAGGCCCCTCCGGCCGATCCCGGAATACCGACTAGAAATTCCATTCCGGTCAGTTCGTTTTGAAGTCCAAAGCGAACGATTTCAGCCAAGGGGGTTCCCGCCCCGATATCCAGGTGAACGGACCGCCCGGACCGTTGCCGGGCCTTGATCCAGGACCAGGCCGGACCCAGAACAATAACCGCTCCGGACACTCCCCGGTCCCCGATCAAGACGTTGCTGCCCCGGCCCAGGATGCGCCAGGGTCGACCGTTTTCGGCCATCAGCCGCAGCAGCGCAATGATCTCCTCCAGGTCCCGGGGCGCCACCAGCCATTGGGCCGGCCCGCCGATTTTCCAGGTGGTGAAAGGGGCCAGAGGTTCGTCGGGCCTAACCCGGCCTGGGCACACCGCCTCCAGTTGCTTCAGGATCTTCCCGGCTGGAGACAAGCTCCTCTCCTATCTTCCAAACATCACCGGCCCCCAGGGTCACCAGTACCTCCCCGGGTTGAATCCGGCTGCGGATAAAATCCAGCACCTCGGCGGGGCGGGAAAGACCGATCGCTTCCCGGTGTCCTTTGGCCTTGATGGCTTCGAGGAGGCCTTCCGAGTTGACGCCGGCCAACGGGTCTTCCCCAGCCGCATAGATGGGTAATAAAATCAACTGATCCGCCTGGTAGAAGGAGGTGGTGAACTCCTCAAACAAGGCCTGGGTGCGCGTATAGCGATGGGGTTGAAAGACGACGAGTATCCGCCGATCTGGCCAGCACCCCCGAACCGCATTCAGGGTGGCCCGGATTTCCGTGGGGTGATGCCCATAGTCGTCCAGAACCGTAGCCCCCCGGTATTCCCCTTTAATCTGGAACCGCCTTTGCACCCCCCCCAATTCCTTAAAGGCCTCCTGGATTTTTTTAAAGGGGACTTCCAGTTCCAGGCCCACAGCCACCGCGGCCAGGGAATTGTAAACATTGTGCAGTCCCGGCAGCTTAAATCGTATTTCGCCCCATTCCCGACCACCGCTGAAAAAACGGTAGGAGGTAAGCAGACCGGTCTGCTTGACCTCCCGGGCCTGCAGGTCGGCTTGGGCACTCAGGCCGTAGGTGCGGTATCTTTTTTTTAGCAAAGGAATCAAGGAGGGCAAATGAGGATCATCCAGGCAGAGAATCGCCAACCCGTAAAAAGGCAGCCGGTTCAGGAAGGCGAGAAAAGTTTCCCGAATATGGCTGATATCTTTATAGAAATCCATATGTTCCCGGTCGATGTTGGTTACGATGGCGATGGCGGGAGACAAATGGAGAAAGGAACCGTCGCTTTCATCGGCTTCGGCGACCAGGAAGGACCCCTGCCCCATCCGGGCGTTGGTTCCCCAGATATCCAGCCGGCCGCCGATCACTACCGTCGGATCCAAACCCCCCTTGGCCAGGACGGCCGCCACCATCGAAGTGGTGGTGGTTTTCCCGTGGGCCCCGGCCACGGCGATCCCGTATTTTAAGCGCATCAGTTCGGCCAGCATCTCGGCCCGGGGGATGACCGGCAGCAGGGCCTTCCGGGCGGCCAGCACCTCGGGGTTGTCAGGGCGCACCGCCGATGAAGTGACTACGACCTCGGCTCCGGCAATGTTTTCGACCCGGTGGTCTATAAAGATGACACCGCCCAACGACCGGAGCCGGCGGGTTATATCGGTTTCCCGAATATCCGACCCGCTGACCTGGTAGCCCAGATTCAGCAGGAGTTCGGCAATGCCACTCATGCCGATACCGCCGATCCCGATGAAATGAATATGCTGAAAACGGGGATAGGTTATATTCCGGTTTACTTTCATAAGGTCTGTTCCACCAGCCGGTAACAGCTCTCCACGATTTCTTCAGCCGCCTGCCAGCGCCCCAGACGGAGGGCCCGGGCCGCCAGTTGCTCCCGGTACCGGGGGTTCTCCACCCAGAACCGGATCCGTTTTCCCAGGGCTTCGGCCGAAAGGTCGGCTTCGCGAATCATCTCCGCTGCTCCGGCCTGCACCAGGGCCCGGGCATTTTCTTCCTGATGGTTATTGGCGGCGAACGGAAAAGGTATCAGGAGACTCGCTTTGCCCAGGGCGGTAATCTCCGCCAGCGTCATGGCCCCGGCCCGGCAAACCAGCATATCAGCCCGGCCGTAGGCTTGGGCCATGTCATGGATAAAGGCCGATACCTGCTGGTTAAATCCCTGATCCAGATAAGCCTGTTTAACCCAATCCTCATCCTTTGTGCCAGTTTGGTGGATAAAAAACAAGTTTCTTTTCAAGGGTGCTAAAAACCGAAGGGATTCAACTATTAACTGGTTGACCCGGTGGGCCCCCTGGCTACCTCCCAGGATCAGGATGTTCAGGGGGGCGGCCGTTTCCCGGGGGGTCTCCAGGGCCCGCCGCAATTCCTTCCGGACCGGATTGCCGGTGAGCCGGCACTTACGGCCGGGAAAAAAATTTCGGCTCCTTTCAAAGGCCAGAAAAATCCGGTCCACCACCCGGGCCAGGAGACGATTGGTCAGGCCGGGGATGGAGTTCTGTTCCTGAATGGCGGTGGGCACCCGCTTCAGCCAGGCCGACAGGACCACCGGGCCGGAGATATAGCCGCCGACCCCGATGACCAGTTGCGGTTTAAAATTCCGGATGATTTCCAGCGACTGCCTCAAGGCCCCCGGTATTTTGAGTAGTGAATGCAACTGACGGAACAGCCCTTGACCTTTAACGCCTTCGGCCTCGATGGTCAGGGCCGAAAAGCCCCTTGACTTCAGCACCTCTTGATCGACCGCCCGCCGGGTGCTGACAAATTGCACCCGATTGGCCGGATCTTTCTCCAGGAAGGATTCGGCCAGGGCGATACCTGGAAATAAATGTCCTCCGGTCCCGCCACCGGCGATCAAGATCTTCATGCCTCCCCTTTTTTATGTTGGGCGGAGATGTTCATCAAAATGCCGACACAGATCAGATTCAGCAGGAGTGACGTCCCCCCGTAACTGATGAAGGGCAAGGTCAAGCCCTTGGTCGGCAACAAGCCCATGACCACCAGCATATTGATAAAGGCCTGCAGGGTGATCATGATCGTGATGCCGGCCGCCAGGTACAGTCCGAACAGGTCCTGACCTTTTAAGGCCGCCTGGAGGCTCCGAACCATAAAGAACAGGAAGAGCAAGGCCACCACCAGAACCCCCAGAAAGCCCAGTTCCTCGGCGATGATGGAAAAAATAAAGTCGGTATGGGGTTCGGGCAGATAAAATAATTTCTGATGGCTTTCCCCCAGCCCCAAACCGGTCAATCCGCCGCTGCCGAAGGCATAAAAGGAATGGATCAGGTGAAACCCGGAGCCCAGCGGATCCCCCCAGGGATTTAAATAGGAAAGGACCCGGGCCCGGCGATACGGGACCTGCCAGACCAGGAAATAGGCCAACGGGAACACCGCCAGCAGGGACAGGGACAGGTGTTTCAGCCGGACTCCGCCGACAAAAAGCAGCAGGCCGGTGATCATGATGATGCTGATGGCCATCCCCAGGTCCGGTTCCGCCAGGACTAGCCCGACAAAGAACAGGACCACCCCCACGTGGAATAAAAATCCTTTGGCCAGACTTTTTATGACGGCCTGCTTTTTCGTCATGGAATAGGCCAGGAACAGGATCAAGACCAGTTTGGAAAACTCGGCCGGCTGAAAGGAAATCCCCCCGAAGCGGAACCAGCGGGAAGCCCCACCCACCCGGGTGCCGAGGCCGGGGATCAAGACCAGAATGAGCGAAAGGGCGCTGACCCCCATGATCCAGTATATCCAGCGCCGGTAGAGCTGGTAGGGGATATAGCGAAAGACGGCCAGGGCCAGAAAGCCGATAACGGCGAAGGCCGCCTGTTTCTGGACGAAGTAAAAACTGTTATGATACCGTTCGGCCGCCAGGCGGGAACTGGCGCTGTAGACCATGACGATCCCGATTAGGACCAGGACCAGGGTCAGGCCCAGGCCGATAAAGTCGAAGGCCCTTTCCCGTCCCGGTTCCCGGGCCGGATCCGGCCCCACCGCCGGTTGTTCTGAAATGGCGAGCGGCTCAGTCAAGGGATGCATGATTTGGCCCTTTCCCGGTGGGCGATAAGTCCTGCGCCAGTTTTTCGACCGCCTGTTGAAAGATCCGTCCCCGGTGACCATAATCCTGGAACATATCAAAACTGGAACAGGCCGGAGACAAAAGCACGCTGTCCCCCGGCCGGCTCTGCCGAAAGGCCCAGGAAACGGCCTCTTCCAGGGTATCGGCCTGTCGGGTCCGAGTCAGGGCGCCTAGTTGCTCCTGCATTTTATCCCGGGCCTCGCCGATCAGGGCCAGGGCCTTGACCTTGCTCCGGACCAAGGGCTGTAAGGGGCCGTAATCGCCTCCCTTGTCCCTGCCGCCGGCGATGAGGATTACCGGAGCCGTACAACCTTCCAGGGCCTTGACCACGGCCCCGACGTTGGTTCCCTTGGAGTCATCGTAGAAACGGACCCCGTTGATTTCGGCCACGAATTCCAGGCGGTGGCCGAAGCCTTGGAAACCGTCCAGGCCTCTTTGGATGCCCGGGGAGGAGGCGCCGGCCAGCCGGGCTCCCAGGGCGGCCGCCAGGGCATTTTCCCGATTATGGAGCCCGGGCAGGGCAAAGCGCTCCAGGCTGTAAGTCTCCCCTTCCCCGTTCACGGCCAACCGGATCCGCTTCCCGTCCATAAACGCCCCCCGTTCCGGCCGGGAGGTCCGGCTGAAATAGTAAACCGGACCGTTCAATTCCCGTCCCAGGGGTCCGACCAGGGGATCGTCCAGGTTCAATACGGCGGCATCCCCCTCCTGCTGGTTGAGGAAAAGGCTCTTTTTGGAGGCGATGTAGGCCTGAAAATCGGCATAGCGGTCCAGATGGTCGGGGGAGATATTGAGCAGCAAGCCCACCCGGGGGCGGAAGCTTTTCGCCGTATCCAGTTGAAAGCTGCTGATTTCCGCCACCACCAGATCTGCGGTCTGATCACCCAGGAGGTACTCGGTCAAGGGACGGCCGATGTTCCCTCCCAGAAAAGTGGACCGGCCTCCCGCCCGCAGCATCTCGTTGAGGAGGGCCGTGGTGGTGGTCTTGCCGTTCGTACCGCTTACGGCCACCACGGGGGTGGAACAAAACCGGGAAAAAAGTTCCAGTTCACCCCAGATGGGGATCCCCCGGGCCCGGGCCTTTTCCAGCGGGGGCAGATCCAAAGGCACGCCGGGGCTGAGAAGGATGAGTTCGGACTCCAGGAAAAATTCGGCGCTGTGCCCCCCGGCTTCGACCGCCAAGACCGGCGCTGGCGTTCCATTCCGGAAAAGGAGGGGCTGGAGTTCCGTCCGGGGGCGGGTGTCGGAAACCCGGACCCGGGCGCCCTGGCGGAGCGAAAAATCCATCAGGGCCAACCCCGTTTTTCCCAAACCGACGATCAGAACCGAACGGCCTTTTAAATCCAAAAGGGGCCTCCTAACGCAATTTCAAAGTGCTGATGGACAGCAGACTCAGGATCACGGCGATAATCCAGAAACGGACGATGATCTTCGGCTCACTCCAGCCCTTCAATTCAAAGTGGTGGTGCAGGGGAGCCATGCGAAAAATCCGCTTGCCGTGGGTCATTTTGAAATAACCGACCTGAAAGATAACGGACAGGGCCTCCACCACGAAGAGGCCGCCCACCAGGATCAGCACGATTTCATGTTTGGTGATGACCGCCACCGTGCCCAGGGCGGCGCCCAGGGACAGGGAACCCACGTCCCCCATGAAAACCTGGGCCGGATAGGCATTGAACCAGAGGAAGCCGATCCCGGCCCCCACCAGGGCCCCGCAAAAGACGGCCACTTCCCCCGATCCCGGCACGTAAGGGATCTGCAGATAGTTGGCGATCTTCAAATGACCGGTCAGATAACAAAAAAGCAGATAGGTCCCGAAAGCGATGGTCGCCGGACCGATGGCCAGCCCGTCCAGGCCGTCGGTCAGATTCACGGCATTGGAGGTGCCGACGATAATAAAAAGGGTCAGCAGCATATAGCCCCAACCTAAATCCGGGGTGACCGCCTTAAAAAAGGGGATGTTCAGCCGGGTGTTGTATTCATAATAATAAAGGACCACGGCCGGGATCAGGGCGAAGAGGAATTGCAGTATAAACTTGGCCCGGGCGCTCAGGCCCTTGTTTCTCTTTTTGATGAGCTTCAGGTAATCATCCATAAACCCGATAAAGCCGAAGCCCAGGGTCACCAGGAGGATCAACCAGATGTAAAGGTTGGTCAGATCGGCCCAGCAGAGAGTGGCCACCGTCACCGCAAAGAGGATCAGGATGCCGCCCATGGTGGGGGTTCCCGCTTTACTGAAATGCGACTGGGGCCCTTCCGCGCGGATATGCTGGCCGATCTGGTGACGCTGCAGCAGGCGGATGACCCGGGGACCCAGCAGAAAGGTAATCAGCAGGGCGGTCAGGGTGGCATAGATGGTCCGCAAGGTAATATAACGGAACACATTGAACAGGGAGACTTGGGTATGCAGGGCGTACAGCAGATGATAAAGCATGGGCTACCCCTGTTCCGTCCCTAAGGCCCGGGCCACGTTTTCCAGGGCCATGCCGTGCGAGGCCTTGATCAAAATCCAGTCCCCCTCGCCGATCCATTGTTGCAGGCTGGCGATGACTTCTTCCAGGGAGTCGTGATGCCTGACCTGACGGGGGGGATGCCCCCCCCGGAGGGCTTCCTCACTCAAGGTCCTGGCCAAGGGGCCGATGGTCACCAGATAATCCACGCCCAGATCCCCCACCAGGCGGCCGATTTCCCGATGGTAGGGAACTGCGAATTCCCCCAGCTCCAGCATATCCCCCAGGACCAGGCCGCCGGGCCGCCCCTGCCGCAGGGTCTGAAAGGTCTCCAGGGCGGCCTTCAGGGAGGCCGGATTGGCGTTGTAGCTGTCGTCGATCAGCCGGGAACCCCGGAGCCCCGGTCGAATCTGAAACCGTTGGGGAGGCGGCGAAAACGTTTCCAGCCCCTGTTGGATCCGATCCAGGGAGAGGCCCAGAGCCAGGCAGGCCGCCGCCGCGCCCAGGGCATTGCGCACGTTGTGGTCCCCCCAGAGACCGAGGTGGATCTCCCGCCGGGCCCCCTGGTAGAGCAGGGAAAACCGGGTCCCGGCCGCTGTCAAGCGAATACCCTCGGCCCGCACCTCGGCCCAGGGGTCCAGTCCGAAATGGATTTTTTGGGCCGGGCAGTGCTCGGAAATCCGCATGATCCAATCGTCGTCGCGGTTCACGATCGCCCAGTCGTCGCGGGAAAGGGCGGCCAACAGCTCCCCTTTAGCCAGGGCCACGGCTTCCAGGGATCCCAGCCCAGCCAGGTGGGCCGGTCCGATATTGGTCAACAGGCCGACGTCCGGATCGGCAATTTCCGCCAGTCGCTGAATTTCACCGGGCCGATTCATGCCCATCTCCAGGACCCCGGAGCGATGTTCCGGTCCGAGGGTCAGCAGCGTCAGCGGCAGTCCGATCAGGTTGTTCAGATTGCCGGGGTTTTTCAGGGCCGGGCCGAGGCCGCTAAGGACGGCCGCGATCATTTCCTTGGTGGTGGTTTTTCCGTTGCTGCCGGAAAGGCCGATCAACGGCAGGGAAAAACGCCGGCGCCAGGTTTGGGCCAGACGGCCCAGGGCCTCCAGCGTGTCCTTAACCTCCAGGATGACCGGTTCGGGAGGCAGGCCCTGCCGGGAAAACTCCCCCTCCACCAGGGCGGCGGCCGCGCCCCGCTCCAACGCCTGAACCACAAAGACCCGGCCGTCGAAATGGGGGCCTTGCAGGGCTACAAAAAGGTTCCCCGGCTGGATGGTCCGGGAATCGGTGCTGACCCCCGCCACCGGTCGGGCCGGGTCGCCCTGCAGCAGACGGCCGGAGAGCTCCTTCTGAAGCTCCGGCCAGATAAGGTCCCGGGTATTAAACAAGGTCCGCCTCCGCGGCCTTTCCGGCCTCCAGCCGATCATCGAAAAACAATACCTGATCTCCCAGGAGTTGAACCGTTTCATGCCCTTTGCCGGCGATCAGCAGGACTTCATCCGACCCCGCCCAATGGACCGCCCGAGCGATGGCCTGGCGCCGGTCGGGGATCACGCAATAACCGGGTTGGTCCGGTAGCCGGTCCAGGGACCACGGATCGTAGCGGCGGTGCCGGGCTTCCAGCAGGCCGGTTTCGATCTGCCCGATAATTTTCAGCGGGTCCTCGGTCCGGGGGTTGTCGGAAGTAATGACGGCCAGGTGGCTCAAATCGCCGGCGATCCGGCCCATGTGGGGCCGCTTGGTGGCGTCCCGGTCGCCGCCGCAGCCGAAGACCGTGATGATCTTATGGCTGGTCAATTCCCGGAGGGATTGCAGGACAAAACGCAAGGCTTCGGGGGTGTGGGCGTAATCCACCAAAATGGCCAGCCCCTTGGGATTGGGAACCAGTTCCATACGGCCGGGGACGTGCTGCAGGGAGGCTAGTCCTCGGCAAATGGTCTCCTCGGGAACCTGGAAGGCTTCGCCCACCGCCCAGGCGGCCAGCAGGTTGTAGACGTTATGGCGCCCCAGCAAAAGGGAATGCAGCTCAAATATCCCCCGGGGGGTCCGGACCCGGACCTCGTTACCCCGGAATCCGGTCCGGATTTCCAGGGCCTGATAGGCCGCGTTCCCTTGGAGGCTGAAGTCCTGGCGGGAACCCGTGACTTCCGTCCAGAGGCGTTCCCCGAAGGGATCGTCCCGGTTAATGATGGCCAGGGGGTCGGGCCGGGCCGGGGTCCCCTGCAAATAATGAAAAAAGAGTTTGGCCTTGGCCTGGTAGTAGGATTCCATATCCCGGTGATAGTCCAGATGGTCTTGGGTCAAATTGGTAAAAAGGCCCACTTCAAATTCGATTCCCCGGCAACGGCCCTGCTCCAGGGCATGGGAAGAGACTTCCATCACTACGTGCGTAGCCCCCTCCCGAACCATCTCCGCCAGGTAATAATGAAGGTCCAGCGATTCCGGCGTGGTGACGGGGGCCGGCCAGGTCCGGCCGCCGCAGCGATACTCGATGGTCCCCAGCACCCCGGTTTTAAAGCCGGCGGTTTTTAAGAGGGCCTCGACCAGGTAGGCGGTGGTGGTCTTGCCGTTGGTTCCGGTCAGGCCGATCATCCGCAACTTGCGGGCCGGATATCCGTAAAAGCAGGCGCCGATCAGGGCCAGGGCCTCCCGACTGTCCGGAACCAGGATCTGCGTCGTTGCGGCGGGGATGCCCGGATCAAAGTTTTCCAGGACTATGGCGACCGCGCCCCGGTCCAGCGCGGCCCCGATAAAGTGATGACCGTCCTGCCGGGCCCCGCGCAGGGCCAGGAACAGGCCGCCGGCCGCCACTTGGCGGGAATCGTAGGCGATCGACCCTATTTCCCGATCGGTGGCTCCCCGGACCTCGGTCCGGGGCAGTACCCGGATTAATTCGCTTAACACCATGCCCTTACCGGCCTCCCCCAGCTTATAAGTGCGGTCGAAACTGGATTTGACACAGGGTTCCCTTGGCTAACACCGTTCCGGGAAGGGGTTTTTGCAGTATCGCTTTCCCGCTCCCTTCCACCTTCAATTCGATTTCATAACCCTTCAGCACTTCCAGGACCTTGCGGAGACTTAACCCGCGCAGGTCCGGCATCAGTTGGTGCCCGGCGGCCGGCCCGGCCGACAGGGGCGGGGGGTTGCCCCCGTCCTCCAGGGCCCGCTGGGCCACCAGCCAGGGGGCGCTCTCCGGTTTAATGGCCGGCGTCTGGGAGGGGGCAGGCGGTGTCAACCGCCGCAATCCGATCAGGGGCAGGGACTGCTCGGCAATCGCTTTAAAGACCGGGGCCGCCACCACGCCCCCGTAATGGCTGCCCCGGGGCTCGTCGACGATGACCAGGATGACCAGGGCCGGATTTTCCGCCGGTAAAAATCCCATGAAAGTGGAAACATATTTACCCGGGGCATAACGATGGGTGTCGGGGGTGACTTTTTGGGCAGTCCCGGTTTTGCCCCCGGTCAGAACCCCCTCGATCGCGGCCTGGGTGGCCGTTCCGCCCGGTTCGGTAACCCGGACCAGCAACTGGCGCATCAGCCGGGCCGTTTCGGGGGAGAGGACCTGACGTACCGCCTGGGGCGGGAAGCTTTTAGCCGGCTGCCCTTTTTGATCGAGTACCTGGGAGACCAGGTGCGGTTTCATGAGCCGGCCGTCGTTGGCGATGGCCCCCAGGGCCGTGGCCATTTGCAGGGGTGTCACCGAAATCCCCTGGCCGAAAGCGATGTTGGAGGCCTCGATCTCTCCCCAGCGCTGGTAGGGCCAGACCAGACCGGGGACTTCCCCGGGCAGGTCGATGCCGCTGGTACTGCCGAACCCGAACTTCCGGATATAGGCATGAAAGGTCTTCGGTCCCAGCTTCCGGCCGATCTTGGTGGCCCCGATGTTGCTCGATTTTTGGATGACATCGGCGAAAGAGAGCCAGCCGTAACGGTGCACGTCATGAATCACGTGGGATCCGACCCGGTAGGACCCGTTTTCGCAAAAGATCATATCGCCCACGGAAAATTTCTTTTCCTCCAGGGCCGCGGCCAGCAGAAAGGTTTTGAAGGTGGAGCCCGGTTCTAGCGTATCGGTTATGATCTGGTTGCGGCGGTTGGCAGCCGGGAAGTCCTTGGGGTTGTTCAGGTTGTAGGTCGGGTAATTGGCCAGGGCCAGGATTTCCCCGGTTTTAGGATTGAGCACCAGGGCCATCCCTCCCTTGGCCTGGGCTTTGAGCACCCCCTTTTTCAACTCCTTTTCCGTCAGATACTGAATATTCTTGTCCAGGGTCAGGATCAGGCTGTGCCCCTCGTTCTCCTGCACCGCCTCCACGTCTTTCAAGTAGAGCGTCCGGCCCAGAGCGTCCCGGACACTGGGTTCATAGAGAAAAGGACTTTTCAAAAACCGGTTGTACTGGCGTTCCAGGCCCTCCAGCCCGTCGGGATCAGAGCCGACGAACCCGACGACGTGGCTGGCCAACTCCATGTACGGATAAAAACGCTGGGCTTCCTTGGTGAAAGCGATCCCCTGCAATCCCTGGGCCCGTACCGTTTCGCATTCCTGAGGGGTGGCCCGGCGTTTGAGAAAAACGAAGCTCTTGCCCTGCGACAACTGTTGGACCAACCGCTGCCGGTCGAAACCCAGAACCGGGGCCAGCCGGCGGCAGACTAGATCGGGATTTTTCAGGTTTTGGGGATGCGTAAAAATGGATTCCATCTCGGCCGTCAGAGCCAGTTCCTGCCGGTGGCGATCGTAGATGACCCCCCGTTTG